>NZ_JAIHBA010000001.1:0-254104 GCF_019718735.1 Pseudomonas sp. RIT778
CAGGCCCATCTTCAACACACGCATGGGCATCCCCGGCTCAGAACTTCACTTCCGGGGCCTTGTCCGCGCCGGGGCTGGTGGCTTCGAAGGTCTCGCGGATCGGCAGGTCGCTGTACATCACGCTGTGCCACAGGCGACCGGGAAAGGTGCGGATCTCGGTGTTGTACTTCTGCACTGCCAGAATGAAATCCCGTCGGGCCACGGCGATGCGGTTTTCCGTGCCCTCGAGTTGCGATTGCAGGGCGAGGAAGTTCTGGTTGGCCTTCAGGTCCGGATAACGTTCGGAGACCACCATCAAGCGGCTCAAGGCGCCGGTCAGTTGATCCTGGGCCTGCTGGAATTGCTTGAGTTTTTCCGGGTTGTCGAGGGTGCTGGCATCGACCTGGATCGACGTCGCCTTGGCCCGGGCCTCGATAACCGCCGTCAGAGTTTCCTCTTCATGCTTGGCATAGCCCTTCACGGTTTCCACCAGATTGGGGATCAGGTCGGCGCGCCGCTGGTACTGGTTCTGCACCTGGCCCCAGGCGGCCTTGGCCTGTTCGTCGAGGGTCGGGATGTTGTTGATGCCGCAAGCGGTCAACAACGTGGCCAGCACCAGCAAGGTGGCGACCTGCAAACGCGAGCGGTAGACAGGACTGACATTCATCGGACGGGTGCTCCCTTGCACATTTCATGAAAATTCGAGCGCGAAACCTTCTCGGTCGGCTCTTGGGGCATAATCGCCCGCGCCACTGGATTGCGGCGGGCCGATGGGCTAAAAAGAGGCCCTGCGCGATCACGCTGCTCGATCCGGCAGCGTTTATTCGGCGTCGTTTTTTGCGTCAACACCCGAACAACAATAGTCGCTCCCTAAATTTTGGCTGGCCGGCATTGCATTGCCGTTTGCGCCCTTGAGAAAACTATTCATGAAGAAGCTGTGTTTGCTGGGCCTGTTCGTCAGCCTGGCCAGTCATCAAGTACTGGCCGCCACGACCCCGGTACCCCTGGAAAACAAGGATGCGTTCATCAGTAACCTGATGAAACAAATGACCCTCGACGAGAAGATCGGCCAGTTGCGCCTGATCAGCATCGGCCCGGAAATGCCCCGCGAGCTGATCCGCAAAGAGATCGCCGCCGGCAACATCGGCGGCACGTTCAACTCGATCACCCGCCCGGAAAACCGTCCGATGCAGGACGCTGCGATGCGCAGCCGCCTGAAGATCCCGATGTTTTTCGCGTACGACGTGATCCACGGTCACCGTACGATTTTCCCGATTCCGCTGGCCCTGGCCTCGAGCTGGGACATGGACGCCATCGGCCAGTCCGGTCGCGTCGCTGCTAAAGAAGCTGCCGCCGACAGCCTCGACATCACCTTCGCGCCGATGGTCGACATCTCCCGCGACCCGCGCTGGGGCCGTAGCTCCGAAGGTTTCGGTGAAGACACCTACCTGACCTCGCGCATCGCCAAAGTCATGGTCAAGGCTTACCAAGGTGAAACCCCGAGCGCGGCCGACAGCATCATGGCCAGCGTCAAGCACTTCGCCCTGTACGGCGCGGTCGAAGGCGGTCGCGACTACAACACCGTCGACATGAGCCCGGTGAAGATGTACCAGGACTACCTGCCACCGTACCGCGCGGCAATCGATGCAGGCGCCGGCGGCGTGATGGTGGCGTTGAACTCGATCAACGGCATCCCGGCCACCGCCAACACCTGGCTGATGAACGCCCTGCTGCGCAAGGACTGGGGCTTCAAGGGCCTGGCGGTCAGCGACCACGGCGCGATCTTCGAACTGATCAAGCACGGCGTGGCCCGCGACGGTCGTGAAGCGGCGAAGCTGGCGATCAAGGCCGGCATCGACATGAGCATGAACGACACCCTGTACGGCAAAGAGCTGCCGGGGCTGCTCAAGTCCGGCGAGATCGAACAGAAAGACATCGACAACGCGGTGCGTGAAGTCCTCGCCGCCAAGTACGACATGGGCCTGTTCAAGGACCCGTACCTGCGCATCGGCAAGGCTGAAGACGATCCGGCCGACACCTACGCCGACAGCCGACTGCACCGCGCCGACGCCCGTGAAGTGGCGCGTCGCAGTCTGGTGCTGCTGAAGAACCAGAATGAAACCCTACCGCTGAAGAAAACCGCCAAAGTCGCATTGGTCGGTCCGCTGGCCAAGGCTCCTATCGACATGATGGGCAGTTGGGCCGCCGCCGGTCGTCCGGCGCAATCGGTGACCCTGTTCGACGGCATGAGCAATGTGATCGGCGACAAGGCGAACCTGATCTACGCCCGTGGCGCCAACATCACCAGCGACAAGAAGGTTCTCGACTACCTGAACTTCCTCAACTTCGACGCCCCGGAAGTGGTCGATGACCCGCGCCCGGCCAACGTGCTGATCGACGAAGCGGTGAAAGCCGCCAAGGACGCCGACATTGTGGTTGCAGCCGTGGGTGAATCCCGTGGCATGTCCCACGAATCGTCGAGCCGCACCGACCTGAACATCCCGGAAAACCAGCGCGAGCTGATCCGTGCCCTGAAAGCCACCGGCAAGCCGCTGGTGCTGGTGTTGATGAACGGCCGTCCGCTGACGATCCTCGAAGAGAAAGAACAGGCTGACGCGATTCTGGAAACCTGGTTCAGCGGCACCGAGGGCGGCAACGCCATCGCCGACGTGCTGTTCGGCGACTACAACCCGTCGGGCAAACTGCCGGTGACCTTCCCGCGTTCCGTGGGCCAGATCCCGACCTACTACAACCACCTGAGCATTGGCCGGCCGTTCACGCCGGGCAAACCGGGCAACTACACCTCGCAGTATTTCGATGACACCACCGGGCCGCTGTTCCCGTTCGGTTACGGCCTGAGTTACACCAACTTCAGTCTGACTGACATGGCGCTGTCCTCGACCACCCTGAACGCCACCGGCAAGCTCGACGCCAGTGTCATGGTCAAGAACACCGGCAAGCGTGACGGCGAAACCGTGGTGCAGCTGTACATCCAGGACGTCACCGGTTCGATGATCCGTCCGGTCAAGGAACTGAAGAACTTCCAGAAGATCATGCTCAAGGCTGGCGAGCAGAAAGTCGTGCACTTCACCATCACCGAAGATGACCTGAAGTTCTACAACGCCCAGCTCAAGTACGCGGCCGAGCCTGGCAAGTTCAACGTGCAGATCGGCCTGGATTCCCAGGACGTGACGCAGCAGAGCTTTGAGTTGCTGTAAGTAACACTGCGAAACCAATGTGGGAGCGGGCTTGCTCGCGAAGGCGGTGTATCAGCGACATCTGTGCTGAATGACACTCCGCCTTCGCGAGCAAGCCCGCTCCCACATTCGACTTATGGAATGCTCGGAATCAGAGTTATCCGCGTCTATCGAGCAAGTTGACCACCACCCGATCCACCCAGCCCCAGATCCGCTGCTTCACCCGCCGCCACAGTGGCCGTTTCCGCCATTCTTCCAGACTCACCTGCTGACTCAGGCCGAAGTCCTTCTCGAAACTCGCCGCCACTGCTGCCGTCAGTGACGGGTCCAGCGCTTCCAGATTCGCCTCAAGATTGAAGCGCAGATTCCAGTGATCGAAATTGCATGAACCGATGCTGACCCAATCGTCCACCAGCACCATTTTCAGGTGCAGGAAACACGGCTGGTATTCGTAGATTTTCACCCCGGCCTTGAGCAGGCGCGGGTAGTAGCGATGCCCCGCATAGCGCACCGACGGATGATCGGTGCGCGGCCCGGTCAGCAGCAGGCGCACGTCGAGACCTCGGGCGGCAGCCTTGCGCAGGGAGCGGCGGATTTTCCAGGTCGGCAGAAAGTACGGCGTGGCCAGCCAGATCCGTTTCTGGCCGCTGTTCAGCGCGCGGAACAACGATTGCAGAATGTCGCGGTGCTGGCGGGCGTCGGCGTAGGCCACGCGGCCCATGCCCTCGCCCGTGTCCGGCACGCGCGGCAGCCGTGGCAGGCCGAAATGCGCGTTGGGCCGCCAGGCCCGGCGATGGCGGTTGGCGATCCATTGGCGGTCGAACAGCAATTGCCAGTCGAGCACCAGCGGGCCGGTGATTTCCACCATGACCTCGTGCCATTCGCTGGTGTCGTGGCCCGGCGTCCAGAATTCGTCGGTGACCCCGGTGCCGCCGACCACCGCCAGACGCTGGTCGACCAGCAACAGCTTGCGGTGATCGCGATAGAAATTGCCGACCCAGCGCCGCCAGTTCAGCCGGTTGTAAAAACGCAGCTCGACCCCGGCACCGGTCAGCCGCCGGCGCAGCGTGAGGGTGAAGGCGAGGCTGCCGTAATCGTCGAACAGGCAACGCACCCGCACGCCCCGCTCCGCCGCCAGCACCAGCGCCTGCACGATGGTTTCGGCACAGGCGCCGGCTTCCACCAGATACAGCTCCAGTTCGATCTGCTCACGGGCGCGGGCAATCTCGTCGAGCATGCGCGGGAAGAATTGCGGGCCGTCGATCAACAGCTCGAAGCGGTTGCCATCACGCCACGGAAACACCGCGCCGCGCATGTCAGCGCGCCGTGAAAATCAGCACCGCACCCACCGGCACCGACAGACTGATGGCCGACAGGCCGGCCATGTTGCGCAGGCTTTCCAGACCCGGCAGCAGATCGAAATCCTCGGCGCTGATCACCAGCGGCTCCAGGGTCACCACTTGAAAGCGTCGGTCATCGAGGCGCGTGGCGAGCAGTTCGGCGGGGTATTCATGCTGTTTGCCGTGCAGATTGACGGTCAGCGGCAGGCGCAATTCAAGCTGCGCGCCGGGGGCCAGATCGTTGATCGGGCGCAGGTCGATTTGCGTAGTGATGGTCGCTTCGGGGAATTGCTCGATCTGGAACAACTCCTTGCGCATGCGCTCGTCGCGCAGCGGGATGCCGCTGTTGATCGAGTCCAGCTCGACTTCGACTTCGGCGCGGCCATCGGGATCGACCTTGCCGTGCAGCACCAGAAAGCGCTGCACTTCGGACACGTTGGCGTTTTTCGTGCTGACGAACGACAGCCGCGACGACTCGCCGTCCAGATACCAGTTGGCCTGGGCCGGCAGCGCAGCGGCGCCCAGCAGCAGGCCGGCGAAGGCGTTGCACAGAGAACGGTTGAACATTGAAGACTCGTGGGGCCGATAAACCTGCACGAACCTTAACTGGCCGTGGCGTTATTGCAAACTGTCAGTATCTGCAAACGCTCAGGCCAGTGCCTGCTGCACCTCGCCAATGGTCGACGCGAGGCTGTTGAGGTGCAGGCTCAGCACCCGCTCCACCGGCGCCTGATCCATCGGCCAGTGCAGCGCCATGCTGCCGACCAACCGCCCTTGGGCACGTATCGGCAACGCCACCGCGCGAATCAGGAACGGCAGGCGCACGGGGTATTCCCAGTAACCTTCGGTGCGCTGGCCGAAGCCCTGATGCAAGGCTTGCTCGGTGGCTTGCAATACACCGTCATCCGCCAACTGTTCGCGTTCGGCCAGACGTTTCACGTCCAGGCTGTCGAGTTCGCCGAGGCACGCGCGGCCCATCGCCGAATGGAACAGGCTCGCGTGATGGCCGACGATCTGGCAGTTAGTTGGATAGCGCTTGCGCAACACCTGCGGGATCGCGCTTTCCATCACTTCGACCCGTTCGCCGTCGAAGCAGGACAAGTCCGCCACCAGCCCGGTGCGCTCGCTGAGTTCGAGCAGCATCGGCGCGGCGCTTTCCACCAGATGGCGCTTGAAGCGTTGCTGGCGATCACCGAACAGGCGCTTGGCGCACAACCGGTAGCGGCGGTCGCTGAGGCCGCGATAGATCCAGCCCTGCTCCTGCAAGGTCGCGAGCATCCGCGACACCGTGGCCTTGGGCAGGGTCGTCAGGTAGTGCAATTCCTCCAGCCCCAGCGCCTGATGCTCGCCGAGCAACTCGACGATGGCCAGCGCCCGTTCGACCGAGCGCACGCTGCTGGTGTCTGCCTTGCTGCCCATGTGTTCGACCTCCATGGATGTGGATGAAAGATCACTTCGTGCAGCAAGATGCGGGCCGCTCAAGCCGATTGCAGGCATGCCGGCGGTCGCCGTTCGACCCAGCGGGTCAGCTGTTCATGGGCATAGGCCAGTTGCAGCACCGCCCGATCCGCCTGGGCCGGGCCGATGATTTGCAGGCCCATCGGCAGCCCGGCCGGGTTGAAACCGACCGGCACGCTGATGCTCGGCAGCCCCGCCAGGGTCGGGCCGATCACCACTTCCATCCAGCGGTGATAGGTGTCCATCGTTTGCCCGCCGACGACTCGCGGCCACGGTTGCTGTGCATCAAAAGGGAACACTTGGGCGGTGGGCAACAGCAGGAAATCGTAACGCTCGAACAACTCGCTCAACGCGCGATACCACTCGCTGCGCGCCACCGAAGCCTGATACACCTCGGCAGCGGTCAGACGCAAACCGCCCTCGATTTCCCATTGCGCTTCGGGTTTGAGCAGCGCCCGTTTTTGCGGATCGGCATAGGCCGCGCCGAGGCTGCCCTGCACCAGAAAATGCCGGTGGGTGAGCCAGGTCTGCCACAGGCGCCCCATGGAAAAGTCCGGCTGACAGGCCTCGACCTGACAGCCCAGCGCACTGAAATCCGCCAGCGCCGATTCGCACAGGCTCAACACGCCGTCGTCCATCGGCAGATAGCCGTTGTAGTCGCCGAGCCAGCCGAGGCGCAGACCGCTGCAGTCCTGTTGCAGATCCAGCCCGAAATCCCGTGGTTCATCGGCCAGCGACAGCGGCACGCGCGGATCGTAGCCGGCCTGGGTCGAAAGCAATCGCGCAACGTCGGTGACCGTGCGCCCCATCGGCCCTTCGGTGGCCAGTTGCTGGACGAACACTTCCGGCATCGGGCCATGGGGCACGCGGCCCTGGGACGGACGAAAGCCGAATACGTTGTTGAATGCCGCCGGGTTGCGCAGCGAGCCCATCATGTCGCTGCCGTCGGCCACCGGCAGCAGGCGCAGGGCCAGCGCCACCGCCGCCCCGCCGCTGCTGCCGCCGGCGATCAGGCCCGGATCGTAGGCGTTGGTGGTGGTGCCGAACACGCTGTTGTAGGTCTGCGAGCCAAGGCCGAATTCCGGGACGTTGCTCTTGCCGATGATGATCGCGCCGCAGTCGCGAACCCGCGCCACGCTGATCGCATCGTGCTGCGGCACTTGCTCGGCGAACAGCGGCGAGCCGAGGGTCGTGCGCAATCCGGCGGTGGCCGCCAGGTCTTTGATCGCCTGGGGCATACCGTGCATCCAGCCCCGGGATTCGCCGCGATCCAGTTGCCGGTCGCATTCTTCGGCCTCGCTCAGCAGCACGTCTTGCGGGCGCAGCGAGACCAGCGCGTTGACCGCCGGATTGAAGCGGTCGATGTGTGTCAGATACGCCTGCATCACCTCGCGGCACGACACCTTGCGAGCATGGATCGCCCGGGACAGCGCATCGGCGTCGAGGGCGACAATCGGATCAATGGCTAACGGACTCACGGTTTCACTCCCAGGTTGAGCGCAACGGATTTCTTTGCGCGTGGTGCCTCTTGCAAACAGTAAGTACCGAGCAGGGTCAGCAGGCAAGCGAACAAGACATAGAACGACGGCGCCACCGGGGTGTTCAGAACTTTACTCAGCCAGGTGACGATCAGCGGCGCGAAACCACCGAACACCATCACCGCCACGTTGTAGGCCACCGACACCCCGGTCGAGCGCACTTCAATCGGGAACTGCTCGGCCAGCGCTGTCGGGGCCGGGCCGAAGAACCCGCCAATCGCCGTGCATAGCAGCAGTTGCATCACCAGCAGGCGCTCGATCGACGGCGCCGCCGCGACCCACACATACAGCGGATAGACCATGACGAAAAACGCCAGGGTGAAGGCCATCAGCACCGGCCGCCGACCGAGGCGATCCGACAGTGCGCCGGAGAACGGAATCACCACAGTCATCAGCCCCACCGCGAGCATCTGCACCAGCAACACCTGATCCAGCGGCAGGCCGAGGTTCTTGTGGGCGAAGGTCGGCATGTTCACCAGCACCACGTAGAACGACACCGTCGCCCCGCACGCCAACCCCATCGACACCAGCAGGCTGCGGCGATGTTCACGCAACACCTGCCACAGGCCGGGGGCTGCGCCTTTGGCTTTCTTGCGCGCTTCGAGAAATTCCTCCGGTTCTTCCATGTGTTTACGAATCCACAGGCCCACCGGGCCGATCAACAGGCCGAGCACGAACGGAATCCGCCAGCCCCAACTGTCAGCGCCTCGGGGGAAAACAGGTGCGTGACCAGCGCTACCATCGCTGCGCCGCTGAACACCGCCAGGCATTGCCCGACCAGTTGCCACGAACCGTACAAGCCCTTGCGATGGGCTGGCGCGCTCTCCACCAGAAACGCCGTGGCGCTGGCGTATTCACCGCCCGTGGCAAAACCCTGAAGCATCCGCGCCACCACGATCAGCAGCGGCGCGCCCATGCCGATGGCGGCGTAGTTCGGCGCGAACGCAATCAGGGCGATGGACACAGTCATCAGGCGGATGATCATCTGCATCGCCGCTTTGCGCCCTTTGCGGTCGGAGTAGATGCCGAGCAGGATGCCGCCCACCGGGCGCATGAAAAAGCCGACGCCGAAAGTCGCCAGCGCCATCAGCAGCGAGGCGTAGTCGTCGTCGGACGGGAAAAATTGCCGGGCGATGATGCTCGCCAGAAAGCCGTAAACGATGAAGTCGTACCATTCCAGGGCATTGCCGATGACGGCGGCGACCACTTGCCGGGTGCGCGAAACGCCTGCGTTCGAAGTCTGCATGGGGATTCTCCAGAAGCTGTTGGTTGACCACGCAGGCGCGTGCGCACCTGCGTTCCAGCGGCAGCAAAAAGTGAAGAAATCAGGCCGGCTTGAGCCAGCTCTCGGTGAGCGCGCCCCAATACGCCGCGCCGGTCAGCAGGATGTCATCGTTGAAGTCGTACGCCGGGTTATGCACCATCGGCCGCGCCACGCCGTTGCCGATGAACAGGTAGGCGCCGGGGCAGCGCTGGAGCATCCAGGCGAAGTCTTCGCTGCCCATCAGCTTGGGTGTGTTGCCATCGACGGCGTCGGTGCCGACCAGTTCGACGCCGACCTGACGGGCGAACTCGGTTTCAGCGGCGTGGTTGACCAGCACCGGGTAGGCCGGGCGGTGTTCGATGGTCGAGGTGCAGCCGAAGCTTTCGGCCTGGGCTTCGATGATCGAGCGCACGCGATTGAGGGTCTGTTCGCGAACCTCGGCATTCAGCGCACGCAGGCTCAGGCGCAGGATCGCCTGTTGCGGAATCACGTTCGCCGCTTCGCCGGCCTGCAACGCGCCGACCGTTACCACCGCTGCCTGCTGCGCGTCGATGTTGCGCGCGACCACGGTTTGCAAAGCCATCACCACACTGGCCGCAGCGACCAGCGGATCCACCGCCAGATGCGGCATCGAGCCGTGGCCGCCGACGCCTTCAATCGTCACCGTGAGCAGATCCTGCGAAGCCATCATCGGCCCTTCGCGAAAGCCCAGATGCCCCGCCGGCAGGCCCGGCATGTTGTGCATGCCGAACAGCGCATCGCACGGAAAGCGTTCGAGCAGGCCATCGGCGAGCATCGCTTCAGCCCCGCCCTGGCCCTCTTCGGCGGGCTGGAAAATCAGCGTCAGGGTGCCGTCGAACTGACGGGTCGCGGCCAGATAACGCGCCGCGCCGAGCAGCATCGCGGTATGCCCGTCGTGGCCGCAGGCGTGCATGCAGCCTTGATGACGGCTGCTGTAGGCGACGCCGGTGTTCTCGATGATCGGCAGCGCATCCATGTCGGCCCGCAGCCCGAGTTTGCGTGTGCTGCTGCCGTTGCGCAGCACGCCGACCACGCCGGTCTTGCCGACGCCGGTGTGGACTTCATAGCCCCACTCTTCGAGCGACCGGGCGACCAGCGTCGAGGTGCGGCTTTCTTCGAAACCGAGTTCAGGGTGGGCGTGAATGTCCTGGCGGGTGGCGTGCAGGTCGCTGGCCACGTCGTTGAGCCAGGCCAGAATGTGCTGATGTCGGGGCATGACGGTTCTCCTCGCGCGGGTGTTCCCGGTCTTGTTGTTCGGTGTTGTTTCACGACACGTGAACGGCAGGTCGTGCTCACCGCCAGATAACCGCGAGACACGCGAGAGGACAATCGAATGTGGTTCCACAGGGTGGAACCGGATCAGGGTTGCAGGCGACAGCCCTGGCGTTCGCCTTGCCACCGGGCGCTGTTGCTGCGTCCCAGGCCGCTGGCGGTGACGATTTTTTGCGTGCGGTCATCGGTCAGTTCGCTGGGCAGCCACTGCTTCACGTAGCCCCGGCAATATTCGGCGTCGTTGTTCATCACGTAGCGGCACGAACAATATTCCTTGGCGGTGTAGGCGCTGATGATGTCGGGGAAGGCCCACAGGTTTTCGCGCTCGTGCCAGCCCCAGCCCAGCAACACGATCAATAGCACCAGCAGGATGCGTCTGAGCAGTTTCATGGCCGCACCGCCCCGAGCACGCGCTTGAGCAATTCGTTGTGGCGATAGCTGCCGTCGCGGTCATCGGCGTAGCGCACGATCACCAGTTTTTCGCTCGGGATCACGTACAACGCCTGGCCCCAATGACCGAGGGCGGCGAAGGTGTCGGGCGGTGCTTCGGGCCATGGCGGCGGCGCGCCGTCTGCCGGGCGATTGAGCCACCACTGGCCGCCGGGTACGGCTTCGTCCTGATGGGCCTTGTAGCCGGCGAAGGGTTGGCGGTTGAAGGCGACCCAGTCCTTGGGCAGCAATTGCCGGTCGTTCCAGCGCCCGTCCCGTTCCATCAACAGGCCGATTCGCGCCAGATTCCGGGCCGTCATATAAGCGTAGGAAGAGGCGACGAAGGTGCCAGTGGCATCGGTTTCCCACGTGGCATGGCGGATGCCCAAGGGATCGAAAAGTGCTGTCCACGGATAGTCCGGATAACGTTGCGGGCCGACGATGGTTTTCAATGCGGCGGCCAACAGATTGCTGTCGCCGCTGGAATAGCGGAACGCCTGCCCCGCTGGTGCGTAGCTGTCGTGGTCGGCGGTGAAGGCGGCCATGTCGCGGTGACCACGGGTGTAGAGCATCGCCACCACCGAGGATTTCAGCGGGGCGTATTCGTAGTCTTCCTGCCAGTCGATGCCGGAGGCCCAGTGCAGCAGATCCTGGATCGTGATGGCCGGGTGTTTTTCCAGCGCCGGGTAGAACGTCGCGGCCGGGTCATCGAGCTTGAACAGGCCTTCGCCGTAGGCCACGCCGAGTACCGTGGCCATCAGGCTTTTGCTGATCGACCAGGTCAGGTGCGGGGTGTCGGCATTGGTCGCGGCGGCGTAGCGTTCGTAGATGAGCTGGCCGTCACGGATCACCAGCAAGGCGTCGGTGCGGATGCCTTTTCGGGTGCTGTCATCGCGGGTCGGGAAGGCGTAGGCCTCCAGTGCATCGACGGCTGGGCCGGCAATCTTCGGGCCGGTCGGCCACTGCTCGCCCGGCCATTGTTCGGCCTGAACCGTGAAGCTGATCAGCAGCAGAAACAGAGACAGGCCTTTGAACATGGTGAGGGCTCTGGGGATGAACCTGACAAGACTAGCCGGCGTTCATGACAGATGTGTTTTGACTTGCCGCCAACGCCTTGGCCAGTCGTTTGGCCCGCGCGCCAGCCGCCAGTTGCATGACCGATTGATCGCGCTGCCACATCGCCGCCCACTCAGGATTGCCGTCGCGCAGTGCCTGATCGACTTCCGCTTTGAGCCCGTCGAACTGCGCAAACAATCCGCCGAGCAACACATGCCCCGCCGGATTGTTCGGTGGCTGGCGACTAACTTCCGCACATCCGGCCAACAGCGCCAGCAAACGCAATTGCAGCGGCTGCGGCCAGCCGCTGTCCTGACCGACGCCGTATAACCACGCGGTCATCGCGCTGAGCACATAAACGTCCTCAAGGGTGCGGAACGGTTTGACGTAGGCATCCCAGCCATCCCCCGCGAGCAACTCGCACAACGCATCGTCGAGATGCAGCCGACCATGGCTGATGTCCGGCATCAACGGCAGCGCCGGCAGTTTTTCCACCCGCACGCCGGGTTCGCCGGGGTACACCACCGCCAGACTCAGGCGCGGCGATTCGCCCGGTTGTTCACTGCGCGCGGCGATCAGAAGCCAGTCCGCCGCATCGCCGGCGGTGACGAAATCCTTTTGTCCAGTGAGACGCAGATCCGTGAGCCGGGTCTGCATGTCCGCCGGGCGCAGGCTGCGCTGCTCGGTCGCACACAACGCACCGAGGCTTGGCGGCGCGCTCGGCCAAAGCATGCGCAACGCCGCCTGATACCCCACCAGAAACGCCAGCCCCGGCGTCGCCATTCGCCGCCCTCCGGCCACCGCCAGTTCGAACGGCGTCACGCTGCCCAGTTGGTGCAGCAACGTGGCGAAACCCTCCGCCAAGTCGGCAACAGCGGGCAGGCGTTCGCGGCATTCAAGCAGGGTCGACCAGGTCATCAGAGGCTCCTCGTGGGCTGTCATATAAGCATCACCAAACATTCATGGCGATGACACCGGGGCTACATAGCCTGACTTTGCACAACACGGCTGCATAAAGAAAGTCGATCGGCTGCAACCCATGACGGGTTCAAGGCCCGTACGGAGATTCACATGACTCAGATCGCCCGCATCAGCGACACCGGCAATGAACGCCGCCTGCAAGCCGAACGCCTGATCGGCGCCGAGGCCTTGCAGCAAGCCCAGGCCTTGCGCTTCAACGTGTTCAGCGGCGAGTTCAACGCCAAGCTGAACGGCGCGGAGCTGGGTCTGGACATGGATGACTATGATGTTCACTGCAGCCACATCGGCGTGCGTGACCTGAACACCGGCCGCCTGGTGGCGACCACCCGTTTGCTCGATCACACCGCCGCCAGCAGCCTGGGCAAGTTCTACAGCGAAGAAGAATTCAGCCTGCACGGCCTCGCCGGTCTGCAAGGCCCGATCCTGGAAATCGGCCGCACTTGCGTCGACCCGGCCTACCGCAACGGCGGCACCATCGCCGTGCTCTGGGGCGAACTGGCCGAAGTGCTGAATCAGGGCGGCTACAGCTACCTGATGGGTTGCGCGAGCATCCCGATGCAGGACGGCGGCGTGCAGGCCCACGCGATCATGCAGCGCCTGCGCGAACGCTATCTGTGCACCGAACACCTGCGCGCCGAGCCGAAGAATCCGCTGCCAAGCCTCGACATTCCGTCGAACGTGATCGCCGAAATGCCACCGCTGCTCAAGGCCTACATGCGCCTGGGCGCGAAGATCTGCGGCGAGCCGTGCTGGGACGAAGATTTCCAGGTCGCCGACGTGTTCATCCTGCTCAAGCGCGACGAACTCTGCCCGCGCTACGCCAAGCACTTCAAGGCGGCCGTGTGATGAGCCGGCTGCGGGTGTACGCGCGGATCGCGCGAGTGCTGCTGGTGGTGACGCTGGGCCTGAGCATGGCCAGTGTCTTTGGAGTATTCGAGCGTCTGGGTCTGGCCCATTCGATGGAGCGTCGGCAGCGCTGGTCGCGGTTTTTCATGGCGCGTTTGAGCAATGCCCTGCCCTTTCGCGTGACCGTGCATGGTGAGCTGCCGAAGCAGCCGATGCTGTGGGTCAGCAACCATGTGTCGTGGACCGACATTCCGCTGCTCGGCATGCTCACGCCGCTGTCGTTTCTGTCCAAGGCCGAAGTGCGCACCTGGCCGGTGGCCGGTTGGTTGGCGGCGAAGGCCGGCAGCCTGTTCATCCGTCGCGGTTCGGGCGACAGCCAGCTGATCCGCAAGCAGATGACCCGTCACCTGCAAACCGATCATCCGCTGCTGATGTTCCCGGAAGGCACCACCACCGATGGTCGTTCGCTGCGTACCTTTCACGGTCGCCTGCTGTCGGCGGCGATTGATTCCGAGGTGAAGCTGCAACCAGTGGCGATCCGTTATCTGCGCGATGGCAAGATCGATTCGCTGGCGCCGTTCATTGGTGACGATGATCTGCTGTCGCACCTGATGCGCCTGTTCAGCAACGACTGCGGCGATGTCGAGATCCATCTGCTCAAGCCGATTGTCTGCCAGGGCCGGGAGCGCGCGGCACTGGCGTACGAGGCGCAGCAAGCGGTGCAGAAAGCCTTGTTCGGCGATGTGCTCAAACCGGTCGAAGCGCAACACGCCCGCGATCTGATCGCGGCCTGATCGGCGACATCTATCTACAGCTGCCGGCCGGCAAAGTCCTGCAGCTGTGGGTAGAACAAACGAAAGTCCTCGCTCAACGGTTCGTACAACCGGCGCAATTCCTCCATCGCCCCCGCCAGTTCTTCAGGTCGGGTCAGGCGCCGGGAGATCCCGCGCAACACCTGCTCCAGCACTTCGAATTCCTGATACGAACCCAACCAGTCATTGGCGACCATGTGCGGGGCGATCTTCGCCAGGCGCTCGGGCAATTGCCGCTCGCTGGTCAGCACGCGGTAAACGTCGGTGGTGAATTGGCCGAGCGGCCGGTCGGCGTATTGCGTCCAGTCCCGCGCCAGACAATGGTCGAAAAACACGTCGAGAACGATGCCCGCGTAACGGCGGCGAGTCGTGGAAAACCGCGCCAGTGAAGCGTCCACCAATGGATGGCGATCAGTGAACACGTCGATCTGTCGATGCAGGGCAATCGCCGCTTCGATCTCCGGGTCGAACTGCCCTTGCAGCCGCCCTTTGACGAAATCGCCATACAGACTGCCGAGCAGTTGACCGGGGCGCTGGCCACCGAGGTGTAAATGTGCGAGATAGTTCATGGGCGCAGCTTAGCACCGCGCCCGCGTTTGTTTACACCTCACATATCGTTATAACCCGATATACCGATTTATGCGGTCATCAGATCAAATTCATATTGGTGTATCGCGAAGCACCGATATAAAGTTCGCCTCATCGCGATATAGCGCTACACACATCACGAGCACCCAGCCATGAACATTGACCTCGACGAAATAATAAAAGCCCTGGCACACCCAGTACGGCGAGACATCCTCAACTGGCTGAAAGACCCGAAAGCCCAGTTTCCGGAACAGATCCACAACCACGAGTACGGCATCTGCGCCGGGCAGATCGATCAACGCTGCGGCCTGTCGCAGTCGACCGTCTCCGCCCACCTGGCCACCCTGCAACGGGCAGGACTGATCAGCAGCCAGAAAGCCGGCCAGTGGCACTTTTTCAAACGCAATGAGGACGTGATCCAGGCGTTCCTCAGCACCCTCAGCAAAGAGCTCTGACCCTTAACGTCAGCCAGCCAAAAGGAACCAACGATGCCCCTCTCGCTACTCATACTCGCCTTGAGCGCCTTCGCCATCGGCACCACCGAGTTCGTCATCATGGGCCTGCTGCCCAATGTCGCGGCTGACCTCGGTGTGTCGATCCCAGGCGCCGGCTGGCTGGTGACCGGCTACGCCCTGGGCGTGGCGATTGGTGCACCGTTCATGGCAATGGCCACTGCAAAACTGCCGCGCAAGGCTGCACTGGTAACGCTGATGGGCATCTTCATTATCGGCAACCTGCTCTGCGCCATCGCCACTGATTACGAGGTGCTGATGTTCGCCCGGGTCGTTACAGCCCTCTGCCACGGTGCGTTCTTCGGCATCGGTTCGGTGGTCGCGGCCAACCTGGTGGCACCGAACAAACGCGCCTCGGCCGTGGCCCTGATGTTCACCGGCCTGACCCTGGCCAACGTGCTGGGTGTACCGCTGGGCACCGCCCTCGGTCAGGAAGCCGGCTGGCGCTCGACCTTCTGGGCAGTGACGGTGATCGGGGTGATCGCGCTGATCGGCCTGATCCGCTTCCTGCCGGCCAAGCGTGACGAAGAAAAACTCGACATGCGCGCCGAACTGGCCGCGCTCAAGGGCGCCGGCATCTGGCTGTCGCTGAGCATGACCGCGCTGTTCGCCGCTTCAGTATTCACTCTGTTCACTTACGTCGCGCCGTTGCTGGGCGATGTCACCGGTGTCTCGCCCCGTGGCGTGACCTGGACCCTGATGCTCATCGGCCTGGGCCTGACTGTCGGCAACATCATCGGCGGCAAACTGGCCGACAAGGGCCTGGCCGCGACGCTGATCGGCGTGTTCATCGCCATGGCCGTGACCTCCACCGTCCTGACCTGGACCAGCATCGCGCTGATCCCGACCGAAATCACCCTGTTCCTCTGGGCCACCGCCTGTTTCGCCGCCGTACCGGCCCTGCAAGTGAACGTGGTGACATACGGCCAGGCTGCACCGAACCTGGTGTCGACCCTGAACATCGGCGCCTTCAACGTCGGCAACGCCCTCGGCGCCTGGGTCGGCGGCAGCGTCATCGCCCACGGCTACGGCCTGACCAGCGTGCCTCTCGCCGCCGCAGCACTCGCGGTCCTGGCCCTGCTGGTGACCCTGATCACATTCCGCCAGAACGGCAATCCCGAGCTGGCCACCGCTAACTGATTCACTCACTTACCTCACGAGGGTTGTATCTCATGGCAACAATTTTCGATCCGATCAAACTGGGCGACCTCGAGCTGTCCAACCGCATCATCATGGCGCCGCTGACCCGCTGCCGCGCCGACGAAGGCCGCGTACCGAACGCACTGATGGCCGAGTACTACGTACAACGCGCCTCGGCCGGCCTGATCCTCAGCGAAGCCACCTCGGTGACCCCGATGGGCGTCGGCTACCCGGACACCCCGGGCATCTGGTCCAACGACCAGGTGCGCGGCTGGACCAACGTGACCAAGGCCGTTCACGCGGCCGGCGGCAAGATCGTCCTGCAACTGTGGCACGTCGGCCGGGTTTCCCACCCGTCGTACCTGAACGGCGAAGCGCCGGTTGCACCGAGCGCCATCCAGCCTAAAGGCCACGTCAGCCTGGTTCGCCCGCTGGCCGACTATCCAACCCCGCGCGCACTGGAAACCGCTGAGATCGCCGACATCGTCGACGCTTACCGCGTCGGCGCGGAAAACGCCAAGGCAGCCGGTTTCGACGGCGTGGAAATCCATGGCGCCAACGGCTACCTGCTCGACCAATTCCTGCAAAGCAGCACCAACCAGCGCACCGACATCTACGGCGGCTCCCTGGAAAACCGTGCCCGTCTGCTGCTGGAAGTGACCGACGCCGCGATCGAAGTCTGGGGCGCCGGCCGTGTCGGCGTACACCTGGCACCGCGCGCCGACTCCCATGACATGGGTGACGATAACCTGGCCGAAACCTTCACCTACGTCGCCCGTGAATTGGGCAAGCGTGGCATTGCCTTCATCTGCTCCCGCGAGAAAGAAGGCGCCGACAGCCTCGGCCCACAACTGAAAGAAGCCTTCGGCGGCGCGTACATCGCCAACGAACGCTTCACCAAGGACAGCGCCAACGCCTGGCTGGCCGAGGGCAAGGCTGACGCGGTGGCATTCGGTATCCCGTTCATTGCCAACCCGGACCTGCCCGCTCGCTTGAAGGCCGATGCGCCGCTGAACGAACCGCACCCGGAAACCTTCTACGGCAAAGGCGCGGTCGGCTACCTCGACTACCCGACGCTGTAAGCCACACCGCAGAAACACAAAAGCCCCCGACTCGCGAGAGTCGGGGGCTTTTTATTGATCGCCGGGTGGGCGAGCCGCTCACATTCGTTCACAGGCTCGACACAAAATCCCTACAAAATACGTAGCTCGCTACATATCAACCCGTGCCGCAGAGGTATATAAAAGCATCCCATTGCAGCGGGGCGAGTGAACAGGGATCTTCACCCTCCTCCGTCATTGACACAAACTGATCCAATAACGAATTTTGTTTCATTTGCGCAGGCTGGGGCTCAGGCGCAGCATGTCCAGCCCGGTATCGACCCAGCGCTCGGCCTCGGCGTACAGTTCGAAGCTGTCCGGCGCCAATAGCCATCCATAAAGGAGGCCATCAATATAGGCGTGAATGCTGATGGCTGCCCGGGCAGTGTCGAGGTCTGCCGGCAACTGCCCACGATTGACCGCATTACTCAATGTCAGCGCGATCCGCACATTGCAATCGAGGCTGGCGGTCCGGCGCTGCTGGCGCAGATCGCACATTTCATCGGTGAACTCGCACTTATGAAACAGAATTTCGTTGATACGCCGGGTCTTCGGGTCCAGTGCAACTTGATGAAACAAATGAATCAGCAATTTGCGCATGCAGCCCAGCGGATCAGGTTCGTCCTCGCTTTCGCTGGCCTTGGCCAGTTCATCCAGCGGCTCATGCAGGGTATCGAGCATCGCTTGCAGCAGATCGGCCTTGTTGCTGAAGTGCCAGTAGATGGCACCGCGCGTCACCCCGGCCAGGGTGGCGATGTCCGACAGGGTCGTGCGGGCCACGCCCCGCTCATAGAAGGCTTTCTCGGCCGCTTCGAGAATCTGGCTGCGCGTTTCCTGAGCTTCCTCTTTGGTACGACGGACCATGGCAGTAAAACCTCAAACAGGATGTTTCAGGGATGGCTGAATATCCGCTGAATAAAAAAGGGTTGATCTCTCGCGGATCGGCTCCCCGGCCTACAATTTCAGACCTTGCGACGACTTTTGTAACAGGGTGGATACGACGCCAAGGTGTTTACAAACAACCATGAACGTAAGTATATTCCTTAGCAAGCTACTTATCCACCCGGTAACCCTTTTTTACCCTTCCACACTTCTTGTGCGCTTTTCGCGCGCCTGACCCGAGGATCTTCATGCAATTCAAGCCAGCTGTTACCGCTCTGGTCACTGCCGTCGCCCTGGCATCGCTGCTCAGCGGATGTAAAAAGGAAGAGGCGGCTCCCGCCGCACCACCTCCTCAGGTCGGCGTCGTCACCCTGCAACCACAAGCCTTTACCCTGACTTCCGAACTGCCGGGCCGCACCAGTGCGTTCCGCATCGCCGAAGTTCGTCCGCAGGTCAACGGCATCATTCTCAAGCGTCTGTTCAAGGAAGGCGGCGATGTCAAAGCCGGCCAGCAGCTGTATCAGATCGATCCGTCGGTCTATGAAGCGACCCTGAAAAGCGCCGAAGCCAACCTGCGTTCGACCAAGTCGATCTCCGACCGCTACAAGCAACTGGTCGACGAGCAGGCCGTCAGCCGTCAGGAATACGACACCGCCGTGGCCAACCGCCTGCAATCGGAAGCGTCGTTGCAGACCGCACAGATCAACGTGCGCTACACCAAGGTCTACGCACCGATCTCCGGTCGTATCGGCCGTTCTTCGGTAACCGAAGGCGCGCTGGTCAGCAGCGGCCAGACCGATGCGATGGCCGTGATCCAGCAACTGGACCCGATCTACGTCGACGTCACCCAGTCCTCGGTCGAGTTGCTGGAACTGCGCCGCGAACTGGAAAGCGGTCGTCTGCAGAAGGCCGGCGACAACGCCGCTGCGGTCAAGCTGACCCTGGAAGACGGCAGCCAGTACAAGCTCGACGGTAAGCTGGAATTCTCCGAAGTGTCGGTCGATCAGACCACCGGTTCCGTGACCCTGCGCGCCGTGTTCCCGAACCCGGATCACACCCTGCTGCCGGGCATGTTCGTCCACGCGCAGTTGCAGGCCGGTGTGAACAGCGCCGCGATCCTCGCACCGCAACAAGGCGTGACTCGCGACCTCAAAGGCACCCCGACCGCGCTGGTTGTGGGCCCGGACAACAAGGTCGAACTGCGTCAGCTCAAGGCCAGCCGCACCGTCGGCAGCCAGTGGCTGATCGAAGACGGCCTGAAGGCTGGTGATCGTCTGATCACCGAAGGGCTGCAATTCGTCAAACCGGGTGTTGAGGTCAAAGCGACCGAAGCCACCAACGTCGGCAACAAGAACCCGGCCCCCGCTCAGGCAGCTGACAAAGCCGCCGGCGGCAAAGGGGAGTAATCCATGTCAAAATTTTTCATCGACCGTCCGATTTTCGCCTGGGTAATTGCCCTGGTGATCATGCTGGTCGGGGCACTTTCGATCCTGAAACTGCCGATCAACCAGTACCCGAGCATTGCGCCACCGGCCATTGCCATCTCCGTGACCTACCCGGGTGCTTCGGCACAGACGGTTCAGGACACCGTGGTCCAGGTGATCGAGCAGCAGCTCAACGGTATCGACAACCTGCGTTATGTGTCCTCGGAAAGTAACTCCGACGGCAGCATGACCATCACCGCGACCTTCGAGCAAGGCACAAACTCCGACACCGCGCAGGTCCAGGTCCAGAACAAGCTGAACCTGGCCACCCCGCTGCTGCCGCAGGAAGTGCAGCAACAGGGTATCCGCGTGACCAAGGCAGTGAAGAACTTCCTGCTGGTGATCGGTGTGGTGTCGCGTGACGGCAGCATGACCAAGGACGACCTGTCCAACTACATCGTGTCGAACATGCAGGACCCGATCTCGCGGACCGCCGGTGTCGGCGACTTCCAGGTCTTCGGTGCCCAGTACGCGATGCGCATCTGGCTCGACCCGGCCAAGTTGAACAACTTCAACCTGACCCCGGTCGACGTGAAAACCGCGATTGCGGCGCAGAACGTCCAGGTGTCGTCCGGTCAGCTCGGCGGCTTGCCTGCCGTGCAGGGCCAGCAACTGAACGCCACGATCATCGGCAAGACTCGTCTGCAGACCGCCGAGCAGTTCAAAGAGATTCTGCTCAAGGTCAACAAGGACGGCTCGCAGGTTCGCTTGAAAGACGTCGCCGACGTCGGTCTGGGTGGCGAGAACTATGCGATCAGCGCCCAGTTCAACGGCAGCCCGGCTTCCGGTCTGGCGGTGAAACTGGCCAACGGTGCCAACGCTCTCGACACCGCCAAGGCACTGCGCAAGACGATTGACGACCTCAAGCCGTTCTTCCCGCAAGGCATGGAAGTGGTGTTCCCGTACGACACCACCCCGGTGGTGACCGAGTCGATCAAAGGCGTGGTTCACACCCTGGTCGAAGCGATTGCGCTGGTGTTCCTGGTGATGTTCCTGTTCCTGCAGAACTTCCGCGCTACCGTCATCACCACGATGACCGTGCCGGTGGTACTGCTCGGTACGTTCGGCATCCTCGCGGCGGCCGGTTTCAGCATCAACACCCTGACCATGTTCGGCATGGTACTGGCCATCGGCTTGCTGGTGGACGACGCCATCGTCGTGGTGGAAAACGTCGAGCGGGTGATGAGCGAAGAAGGCTTGTCACCGAAGGAAGCGACCAAGAAATCCATGGGCCAGATCCAGGGCGCTCTGGTCGGTATCGCCCTCGTTCTGTCGGCGGTATTGCTGCCGATGGCGTTCTTCAGCGGCTCCACCGGTGTGATCTACAAGCAGTTTTCGATCACCATCGTGTCGGCCATGGCGTTGTCGGTCCTGGTCGCGCTGATCTTCACCCCGGCGTTGTGCGCCACCATGCTCAAGGCGATTCCGCACGGTGAGCACGGCACGCCGAAAAAAGGTTTCTTCGGCTGGTTCAACCGCAATTTCGACCGTGGCGTCAACAGCTACGAGCGCGGTGTCGGCAACATGTTGTCGCGCAAGGCGCCGTACCTGCTGGCCTACCTGCTGATCGTGGTCGGCATGATCTGGCTGTTCACCCGCATTCCGACCGCGTTCCTGCCGGAAGAAGACCAGGGCGTTCTGTTCGCCCAGGTGCAGACGCCAGCCGGTTCCAGTGCCCAGCGCACTCAGGTGGTGGTGGATGAAATGCGTGAATTCCTGCTGCGTCCGACCAAGGACGGCGGTGAAGGGGACGCAGTAGCCTCGGTGTTCACCGTGACCGGCTTCAACTTCGCCGGCCGTGGCCAGAGCTCGGGTATGGCGTTCATCATGCTCAAGCCGTGGGACGAACGTAACGCCGACAATAGCGTGTTCAAACTCGCCGCCCGCGCCCAGCAGCACTTCTTCAGCTTCCGCGATGCGATGGTGTTCGCCTTCGCCCCGCCGGCCGTACTGGAGCTGGGTAACGCCACCGGTTTCGACGTGTTCCTGCAGGACCGCGCCGGTATCGGTCACGAGAAGTTGATGGCTGCACGCAACCAGTTCCTCGGCATGGCCGCGCAGAGCAAGGTGCTCACGCAGGTGCGTCCGAACGGTCTGAACGACGAGCCGCAATTCCAGCTGGAAATCGACGACGAGAAGGCCAGTGCCCTGGGCATTACCATCGCCGACATCAACAACACCCTGTCGATTGCGCTGGGCAGTAGCTACGTCAACGACTTCATCGACCGCGGTCGGGTGAAGAAGGTGTACGTGCAGGGCCGGCCAGACTCGCGCATGAGCCCGGAAGACCTGAAGAAGTGGTACGTGCGCAACGCGACCGGCACCATGGTCCCGTTCTCCGCATTCGCCAAGGGCGAGTGGATCTACGGTTCGCCGAAGCTGGCGCGTTACAACGGCGTTGAAGCGGTCGAGATCCTCGGTGCCCCGGCGCCGGGTTATTCCACCGGTGAAGCGATGGCCGAAGTCGAGGCGATTGCCAAGAAACTGCCGGCCGGTGTAGGTATCTCGTGGACCGGTCTGTCGTACGAAGAACGCCTGTCCGGCTCGCAGGCTCCGGCGCTGTACGCCCTGTCGCTGCTGATGGTGTTCCTGTGTCTGGCGGCGCTGTATGAAAGCTGGTCGATTCCGATCGCGGTCATGCTCGTGGTGCCACTGGGGATCATCGGTGCGCTGATGGCCACCAGCCTGCGCGGCCTGTCGAACGACGTGTACTTCCAGGTGGGTCTGTTGACGACCATTGGTCTGGCGGCTAAAAACGCCATTCTGATCGTCGAGTTCGCCAAGGAATTGCACGAGCAGGGACGCAGCCTGCGCGATGCGGCCATTGAAGCCTGCCGCATGCGTCTGCGACCGATCATCATGACGTCGCTGGCCTTCGTCCTCGGTGTTGTACCGTTGGCTATCTCCACCGGCGCAGGCTCGGGCAGTCAACACGCGATCGGTACCGGCGTGATTGGCGGTATGCTCACCGCAACGATCCTGGCGATTTTCTGGGTTCCACTGTTCTTCGTCACTGTGTCGTCCATGGGTCAGCGCAAAAACGCCGGCAAGGATGACGCCATAGAAACTCCTAAAGAGGCTGGCCAATGAGCAAGTCGCTACTCTCCATCGCAGTCGCCGCCTTCGTGCTGAGCGGTTGCTCGCTGATACCGGATTATCAGCAGCCGGAAGCACCGGTGGCCGCGCAATTCCCGCAGGGCCCGGCGTACTCGCCGGCCCAGGCACCGGCACAGGCCGCTGCCGAGCAGGGCTGGAAGCAGTTTTTCCATGACCCGGCCCTGCAGCAGCTGATCCAGGTCGCCCTGGAAAACAACCGCGACCTGCGTGTCGCGGCACTGAACATCGACGCCTACGCGGCTCAATACCGCATCCAGCGCGCCGACCTGTTCCCGGCCGTGTCGGCCAATGCCAGCGGCAGCCGTCAGCGGGTTCCGGCCCGTGCGTCGCAGACCGGTGAGTCGAGCATCACCAGCTCCTACTCCGCCACCGTCGGCATCAGTGCCTACGAACTCGACCTGTTCGGTCGGGTTCGCAGCCTGAGCGAACAAGCGCTGCAACAATACTTCGCCACCGAAGAAGCGCGCCGCAGCACCCAGATCAGCCTGGTGGCCAGCGTGGCCAACGCCTACCTGACCTGGCAGGCCGACAAGGAACTGCTGAAGCTGACTCAGGACACCCTCGGTGCTTTCGAGGAAAGCTACAAGCTGACCAGCCGCAGCAACGAAGTCGGTGTGGCTTCGGCACTGGACCTGGCGCAGTCGCGTACCTCGGTTGAAAACGCCCGCGCACAACTGGCGCGTTACACTCGCCAGGTTGCCCAAGACGAAAACAGCCTGACCCTGCTGCTCGGCACCGGCGTGCCGGCCAACCTGCAAGCGGCCAAGCCGCTGTCGGATGATCTGCTGGCCGACGTGCCGGCCGGTCTGCCGTCGGATCTGCTGCAACGTCGTCCGGACATCCTTCAGGCCGAGTACAACCTGAAGGCGGCCAACGCCAACATCGGCGCGGCCCGTGCAGCGTTCTTCCCGAGCATCAGCCTGACCGCCAACGCGGGCAGCCTGAGCCCGGACCTGTCCGGCCTGTTCAAGGGCGGTTCGGGCACGTGGCTGTTCCAGCCGCAGATCAACCTGCCGATCTTCAACGCCGGCAGCCTGCGCGCCAGCCTCGACTACGCCAAGATCCAGAAGGACATTGGCGTGGCGAACTACGAGAAGTCCATTCAAACGGCCTTCCAGGAAGTCGCCGACGGCCTGGCCGCCCGCCAGACCTATACCGAGCAGTTGCAGGCCCAGCGTGACTTCGTTCAGGCCAACCAGGATTACTACCGCCTGGCCGAGCGTCGCTATCGCATCGGTGTCGACAGCAACCTGACCTTCCTCGATGCCCAGCGTCAGCTGTTCAGCGCGCAACAATCGCTGATCACCGACCGCCTCGCGCAGCTGACCAGTGCGGTCAACCTGTACAAGGCCCTCGGCGGTGGCTGGAATGCGCAGACCGCGCAGAACGAACCGCTCAAGGAAGAAGCGCCGAAGATGAAGTTGTTCTGATCATCCGCTGAACACAAGAAGCCCGCCGATTTGGCGGGCTTTTTGTTGCCTGCCAATCTTGCGTTCGATAATCGCCCGAATTCCACTTTCGCCGATTGAATCGCCTCGCCCGCGCCCCGCACCATTCGAGCCACAAAACCAATAACAACAGGTTCGACACCATGCTCCCGCGCCCTGCTCCATCCGGCTGATCGCCGCCGCTTCGCCCCCTGATTCCATTGAATTCCTGCGCCTCAGAAACGGCCGCAGCGCCCCCGTTCGCCCAAAAAAACAAGAGAGACCCCAGCCCATGACAACGTCCCCTGCGCCCTACGCACTTCCCGGCCTGATCGCCCTCGCCCTGGCCGGCGTCGCGCTGCCCGCTGCGGCTGAAGAAGCCGGTTTCATCGAAGGGGCCAAGGTCAACCTGAACCTGCGCAACTTCTACATCAACCGCAACTTCACCAACCCGACCAAGGCTCAGGGCAAGGCTGAAGAGTGGACGCAGAACTTCATCCTCGACGCCAAGTCCGGTTTCACCCAGGGCACCGTCGGGTTCGGCCTGGATGTGCTGGGGTTGTACTCGGTGAAGCTCGATGGCGGCAAAGGCACCGGCGGCACGCAGGCGTTGCCGCTGGATCATGACGGGCGTCCGGCGGACACCTTCGGCCGCACCAACGTAGCGTTCAAGGCCAAGCTGTCGCAGACCGAAGTGAGGGTCGGCGAGTGGATGCCGGTGCTGCCGATCCTGCGTTCGGACGACGGTCGCTCGCTGCCGCAGACCTTTCGCGGCGGCCAGATCACCTCGAAGGAAATCGACGGCCTGACCCTCTACGGCGGCCAGTTCCGCGCCAACAGCCCCCGTGACGACAGCAGCATGAGCGACATGTCGATGTTCGGCATAGCGGCGTTCACCTCGGACCGCTTCAACTTCCAGGGCGGCGAATACGTGTTCAACGACAAGCGCACCCAGATCGGCCTGTGGAACGCCGAACTCAAGGACATCTACAGCCAGCAGTACGTCAACCTGATCCACAGCCAGCCGCTCGGCGACTGGACCCTCGGCGCCAACCTCGGTTTCTTCTACGGCAAGGACGACGGCAGTGCTCGCGCCGGCGACCTCGACAACAAGACCTGGTCGGGGATGTTCTCCGCGCGATACGGCGGCAACACCTTCTACGTCGGCCTGCAGAAACTCACCGGCGACAGCGCCTGGATGCGGGTCAACGGCACCAGCGGCGGAACGCTCGCCAACGACAGCTACAACTCAAGCTACGACAACGCGCAGGAACGTTCCTGGCAACTGCGCCACGACTACAACTTCGCTGCCCTCGGCGTGCCCGGCCTGACCCTGATGAACCGCTACATCAGCGGCGACAACGTGCACACCGGGACCATCACCGACGGCAAGGAATGGGGCCGCGAATCGGAACTGGGCTACACCGTGCAAAGTGGCGCACTCAAGGACCTGAACGTCAGATGGCGCAACTCGACCATGCGTCGTGACTTCAGCAACAACGAGTTCGACGAAAACCGCCTGATCGTCAGCTATCCGATCAGCCTGCTCTAGGGCGCTGCACCATCCGTCAGGATTAATGGCACGGCGCCAGCCGACGCGTAGAGTGGATCCACCTGAAGGACTCAGGTGCTCCACCCTCTTCGCTTCCGTTATCTGTGGATGTCGGTCCCCAGGACTTGGCCAGGTTGTCATCGGAAGACCCTGCTGATCACCGGAGGACGACCTCATGATCACCCGACTCAACCCCGCTCCCGTCGACAAAGACTGGGATGCCAGGGCGTACGAGCAGTTTTCCCGTCTCAGGCAACAACCGGTCGATGAACTGCTCGGCCGCGTCGAGCTGGACAATCCTCAACGCATTTATGACCTCGGTTGCGGCACCGGGATTGCCACGAAGGTTCTGGCCAATCGCTGGCCCCGGGCGCTTCTCAAAGGCATCGACAGTTCGAAAGACATGCTTCAGGTCGCCCGTTGTCTGCCGATCAGGGCGCGCTGGCAACACGCCGAGCTGCAACACTGGAAACCCCGCAAGCCGGCCGACCTGCTGTTCGCCGCGGCCGTGCTGCATTTCATCGATGACCATCAAACGCTGTTGCCGGGACTGCTTCGACACCTCAACCCCGGCGGTTGTCTGGCCGCGCATATGCCGGACTGGCGCGATGCGCTGTGGTATCGGCTGATGCTCGACACCCTCGACGATGCCGGACCCTGCGGTCGCCCCATCGGCACTGCGCAATTGCGTCAACGCATGGCGGCGCGGCCGTTGTTGTCGCTGGAGGATTACTACCGGTTGCTCGCGCCCCTGACCCAGTCGCTGGATATTTGGGAAACCGAGCAGTTGCAGGTCGTTGGCGGCAAGTCGCCGGTTTATGACTGGGTAAAAGTGTCGGCGCTACGGCCGGTGATGCAGGGACTGACGTCAGAGGAACAGGCGCGCTTCATTTATCACTACCTGATGCGGGTGCACGCGCATTATCCGCAGGAAAAAAACGGCCATACGTTGTTTGCGTTCAAGCGGATTTTCATTGTCGCCAAGGTTTGAATCGGCGCGGCAAATACCGCCATCGCTAGCAGGCTAGCTCCCACAATGGACCGCATTTCACTGTGGGAGCTAGCCTGCTAGCGATGGCGTCCGCTCAGTCGCCGTCAATCCCGGGATTCGACACCCAGCTCATCCCACACCGATTCGGCCAGATGAAAGGTCGCATTGGCTGCCGGAATCCCGCAGTAGATCGCGCTCTGCATGATCACTTCCTTGATCTCGCCACGGCTTACGCCATTGTTGGCCGCCGCCCGCAGATGCAACTTGAGTTCGCCTTCGCGGTTCATGCCGATCAGCATGGCGATGGTGATCAGGCTGCGGGTGTGGCGTGGCAGGCCCGGGCGGGTCCAGATGTCGCCCCAGGCGTGACGGGTGATCATCTCCTGGAATTCCGAATTGAACTCGGTCAGCGTGGTCAGGCTGCGATCGACGTGCGCATCGCCGAGCACCGCGCGGCGCACTTGCATGCCGTCGTCGTAACGTTGTTTCTCGTCCACGGAAATCCCCTCAATCGGCCAGCAAAAAGGTCAGCACGCGGTCGCTGAACGCGTCGCCGGCCTGAACGTTGGAAAGGTGCGCCGCATAAAACTCGGCGTACTCGGCACCGCGCACATGCTCCTGAATGAAATGCCCGCCGGACGGTGGCGTCACCGCATCTTCGGTACCGGCGATCACCAGCAGCGGCGCCTTGATCGACGACAACTGCTCACGGAAATCCGCATCGCGCACCGCCGCGCAGTTGGCGGCATAACCTTCAGGATTGGTCGCGGCCAGCATGTCGGTAATCTGCTTGGCGGCTGCCGGATTGGCGGCAGAAAAGTCCGGGGTAAACCAGCGGGCAATCGAGGCATCGCGCAACGCGACCATCGCCGCCGGGCCGTCGCGCAGCACGGTTTCGATGCGCGGGTTCCAGACTGACGGGTCGCCAATTTTTGCGGCGGTATTGCAGACGATCAGTTTGTTCAGACGCTGGCCGGCGTTGATCCCCAGCCACTGGCCGATCAGGCCGCCCATCGACAGACCGCAGAAATGCGCGCGCTCGATGTGCAGCGCATCCAGCAGCGCCAGCACGTCGC
Organism: Pseudomonas sp. RIT778; assembly: GCF_019718735.1. Taxonomy (NCBI): domain Bacteria; kingdom Pseudomonadati; phylum Pseudomonadota; class Gammaproteobacteria; order Pseudomonadales; family Pseudomonadaceae; genus Pseudomonas; species Pseudomonas sp. RIT778. Next base: position 28,063 of record NZ_JAIHBA010000001.1, read on the forward strand.
GACCCAATTGCTCGATGCTGTAAGGGCCCGGCGTCACCAGCGACTGGCCGTGCCCGCGCGTATCAAAACGCAGCACGCGAAAGTGTTCGGTGAAGGCCGGCATCTGCACGTCCCACATATGCAGGTCGGTGCCCAGCGAGTTCGACAGCACCAGCACCGGCGCATCGGCCGGGCCTTCCAATGTGTAATGCAGTTCGCCATCGGCGAGTTGAACGAAAGCCACAGCCCTCTCCTTTCAGTCAGACAATGCGTTGTGTTCGGCCACCGCTCGCTCGACCCAGACCTGCGCCTGACCGAGGTAATGGGCGGGATCGAGCAGATGATCCAGTTCGGTTGCGCTCAGTTCGGCGGTCACTTGCGGCTCGTCACCGAGTACCGCCCGCAAGTGGCGCTGTTCGGCCACCGCTCGTTTGCAGCATTGTTCGAGCAAATGATGCGCAGTGTCGCGGCCGACCCGTTGCGCGAGCACGATGCTCACCGCTTCGGCCAGCACCAGACCTTGAGTCAGTTCCAGGTTACGGGCCATACGTGCGGCATCAACCTCCAGACCGTCGGCCAGCAACCGCGCCTGTTGCAGCGCACCCGACACCAGGCAGCAGATGTCCGGCAGGGTTTCCCATTCGGCGTGCCACAAACCGAGGCTGCGTTCGTGTTCCTGGGGCATGGCGCTGAACAGTGTCGAGACCAGCCCCGGCACGCGGGTGGCGGCGCCGATCAACACCGCGGCGCCCACCGGATTGCGCTTGTGCGGCATGGTCGAGGAACCGCCCTTGCCCGGCGCCGACGGTTCGAACACTTCCGCCGCTTCGGTCTGCATCAACAGGCTGATGTCGCGACCGAATTTGCCGAGGCTGCCGGCGATCAGGCCGAGCGCCGCGCCGAACTCGACGATGCGATCACGCTGGGTGTGCCACGGTTGTTCCGGCAGGGTCAGTTGCAGTTCTTCGGCCAGCGCCCGGGCAATCGGCAATGCATGTTCGCCAAGTGCCGCGAGGGTGCCGGAAGCGCCGCCGAATTGCAGCACCAGCAGTCGCGGCTTGAGCTCGCGCAGACGCTGACGGCTGCGAGTGATTGCGCCGAGCCAACCGGCGATCTTCATGCCGAGCGTCACCGGCGTCGCATGTTGCAGCCAGGTTCTTCCCGCCAGCGGTGTGGCGGCGTGGCGCTGTGCCTGAATGGCAAAGGCGTCGGCCAGTTGCGCCAGTTCCCCTTCAATCAACGCCAGCGCCTGACGCAATTGCAGCACCAGCCCGGAATCCATTACGTCCTGACTGGTGGCGCCCAGATGCACGTAGCGCTCGGCTTCGGCATCGGTCGCGGCGATCTGTTTGCCCAACGCCTTGACCAGCGGAATCGCCGAATTGCCGGCCGTGGCAATCGCCTCGCCCAATGCTGCGAAATCAAACAGCCCCGCGCGACAGGCGTTTTCGATCGACGCGACAGCACTCTTCGGAATCAACCCGACCCGCGCTTCGGCCCGGGCCAGCGCCGCTTCGAAGTCGAGCATCGCCTGCACCCGGCCCTGATCGCAGAACACGTCGCGCATATCGCGGGCAGTAAAGTAGGCATCGAACAATTGATTGCCCGGTCGCTGAGTCATAAACAGTCCTTGCCGGCGCGGGCCGGTGTGGCCCGCGCGCATCGGTTTTAAAGGTCGTGGTGCAAATACTTCGCTTCTTTGGGCAGGCGCAGGCTGAACAGGAACGCCACGGCCATCATGATCGTGACATACCAGTAGAACGCGTTTTCCATCCCGCCGGCCTTCAGGCTCAGGGCGACGTATTCTGCCGAACCACCGAAGATCGCGTTGGCCACCGCATACGCCAGACCAACGCCGAGGGCGCGGACTTCCGGCGGGAACATCTCGGCTTTCACCAGACCGCTGATCGAGGTGTAGAAACTGACGATCGCCAGCGCCACGGTGATCAGCACAAAGGCCAGGAACGGGCTACCGACACTTTTCAGGCTGAGCAGGATCGGCACTGTGAACAGCGTGCCGAGGCCGCCGAACCAGAGCATCGAGTTACGCCGGCCGATCTTGTCGGCGAGCATGCCGAACAGCGGCTGCATGCACATGTACAGGAACAGCGCGCCGGTCATGATGTAGCTGGCGGTCTTGGCGTGCATGCCGGCGGTGTTCACCAGGTACTTCTGCATGTACGTGGTGAAGGTGTAGAAAATCAGCGAGCCGCCGGCGGTATAGCCGAGCACGGTGATGAACGCAGCCTTGTGATCGCGGAACAGTGCGCGGATGCTGCCGGCGTCCTTGTTCTCGCGCATTTCCTTGCTGGTGGTTTCTTTCAGCGAACGGCGCAGGAACAGCGAAATCAGCGCGGCGGCCGCACCGACCACGAACGGAATCCGCCAGCCGTAGGCACGCAACTCTTCTTCGGTGAGGAACTGTTGCAGGATCACCACCAGCAGCACCGCCAGCAGTTGCCCGCCGATCAGGGTCACGTACTGGAACGAGGCGAAGAACCCGCGCTGGCCCTTGAGCGCGACCTCGCTCATGTAGGTCGCGGTGGTGCCATACTCACCGCCCACCGACAAGCCTTGCAGCAAGCGCGCGAACAACAGCAGCAGCGGCGCCCAGACGCCGATGTCCTTGTAGGTCGGCAGACAGGCGATCAGCAACGAGCCGAAGCACATCATCAGGATCGAGATCAGCATCGAGTTCTTGCGCCCGTGCTTGTCCGCCACCCGGCCGAAAATCCAGCCGCCGATCGGTCGCATCAGGAACCCGGCGGCGAAAACGCCTGCCGTGTTGACCAGCTGCACCGTGGGGTTGTCGGAGGGGAAGAACGCCGGGGCGAAATAGATCGCGCAGAAGGCGTAGACGTAGAAGTCGAACCATTCGACGAGGTTGCCGGACGACGCGCCGACAATGGCGAAGATGCGCTTGCTGCGCTCTTCACCGGTGTAATGGGAGGTGAGGGTTGTCATTGTTTTTCACTCGATAGGGACAGTGAGAGTCTAGACACACTTTGCAACAGTCCCGTTCCACATTGGATCAGCAACACGGACCTCAGATCGTTCCCACGCTCTGCGTGGGAATGCCGCCATGGACGCTCTGCGTCCACTGTGACGCGGAGCGTCACGGTATGCATTCCCACGCGGAGCGTGGGAACGATCACTACTCTGCGCGGGAACGATCGGTGTTCTTTCAATAATCGAAGAACACGGTTTCCGCATCAGTGCCCTGCAGAATCACATTCCACTGATAAACCCCCGCCGCATCCGGCTTCGCCAGCAACGTGGTGCGGCGCTCGGCCGGTACGCATTCGAGCAGCGGGTCATTGACGTTCGCCGGATCGCATTCGAAGTAGATCCGCGTCAGCAAGTGCTTCACCAGACCGCGCGCGAACACCAGCACCACCAGATGCGGCGCCTGGGTCGAGCCCTTCAGGCCTTCGACCGTGCCCGGCTTGATGGTGGTGAAACGGAAGCGCCCTTCGGCGTCCACCGGCACCCGGCCAAAGCCTTCGAAATTCGGGTCGAGCGGTTTGGCCTGCTCGTCTTCCGGGTGATCGTATTTGCCGGCGGCGTTGGCCTGCCAGACTTCGAGCATGGCGTCGTTGACGACATCGCCGTTGCCATCCACCACTTGCCCGCTGATCGCCACGCGCTGGCCGAGGGTCAGTTCGTTGGCGAGGTTTTCACGGTTCAGCCAGGTCAGGCCGATGTGGTAATACGGCCCGACGGTGTGGGACGTGGTCGCAGTCAGGGTCATCTCATTTCTCCATCGGCGTGGCTTCGCGGCCGCGCAGCACGATGTCCCAGCGATAAGCGAGGGCGTAGGACGGAATGGTTTTTTCCAGATCGAAAGCGGCGATCAGGCGTTCCTTGGCCGAGGTGTCCGGCACGCAGTTGTAGATCGGGTCGTACGGCAGCAGCGGGTCGCCCGGGAAATACATTTGCGTAACCAGGCGCGTCAGGATGCTCGGCCCGAACAGCGAGAAGTGCACGTGGGCCGGGCGCCAGGCGTTGTGATGGTTGCCCCACGGATAGGCGCCGGGCTTGATGGTCTGGAACTGATACCAGCCGTCGGCGTCGGTCACGGTGCGGCCGGTGCCGGTGAAGTTCGGGTCCAGCGGTGCGTCATGCAGGTCGCGAGCGTGGTTGTAGCGACCGGCGGCGTTGGCCTGCCAGATCTCCACCAGAATCCCCGGCACCGGCAGACCGTCTTCGTCGAACACACGCCCGTGAATGATGATCCGCTCGCCGAGCGGTTCACCCTGATGCTGGGCGGTCAGATCGTTATCGGTGTCGGCCACACGCTCGGCGCCGATGGTCGGGCCGGTGATTTCCGACAGCGAATGCGGCAGAAACACCAACGGCTTGGACGGCGAGCGCAGATTGGTGGATTGATAATTCGGGTGCAGGTACGGCGGCTGGGTGCCTTCCTGCGGGCGGCGGTAACCAGGCTTGTCAGTCATTTCGCTTTCCTCTGTTCTTGTTCGTCACGGCTTGCGTCAGACGCGTTCGATGGCCAGGGCCAGACCCTGGCCAACACCGACGCACATGGTCGCCAGACCTTTCTTGCCACCGGTCTTTTCCAGCTGATGCAGGGCGGTCAGCACCAGCCGCGCGCCGCTCATGCCCAACGGATGACCGAGTGCAATCGCGCCACCGTTCGGGTTGACCTGGGCCGCGTCGTCCGCCAGCCCCAGTTCGCGCAGCACCGCCAGCCCCTGGCTGGCGAAGGCTTCGTTGAGTTCGATCACATCGAAATCGCTGACCGCCACGCCGAGACGTTCGGTGAGTTTGCGCACCGCCGGCACCGGGCCGATGCCCATCACCCGTGGCGCAACACCGGCACTGGCCATCCCGAGCACTTTGGCGCGGGCGGTCAGGCCGTGTTTTTTCACCGCTTCGGCCGAGGCCAGAATCAGCGCGGCGGCACCATCGTTGACGCCTGAAGCGTTGCCGGCGGTGACGGTCTTGTCCGGGCCGTTGACCGGTTTCAGTTTAGTCAGGGCTTCAAGCGTGGTGTCGGCGCGTGGGTGTTCGTCCTGGCTGACCACGGTTTCGCCCTTCTTGTGGGCGATCCGCACTTCAACGATTTCCTCGGCGAAGTAGCCGGCAGCCTGGGCCGCGGCAGTACGTTGCTGACTGCGCAGGGCGAAAGCGTCCTGATCCTCGCGGGAAACTTCGTAGTCGTCGGCGACGTTGTCAGCGGTCTGCGGCATCGCGTCGACGCCGTACTGGGCCTTCATCAACGGGTTGATGAAACGCCAGCCGATGGTGGTGTCTTCCAGCTTCATGTTGCGCGAGAACGCCGCATCCGCCTTGCCCATCACGAACGGCGCGCGGGACATCGACTCGACGCCGCCGGCAATCGCCAGCTCCATTTCGCCGCTGGCAATGGCGCGGAACGCCGTGCCGATGGCGTCCATGCCCGACGCGCAGAGGCGATTGAGGGTGACGCCCGGAACGCTCTCCGGCAGACCGGCCAGCAACAGCGCCATGCGCGCGACGTTGCGGTTGTCTTCGCCGGCCTGGTTGGCGCAGCCGAGAAATACTTCGTCGATGGCGCTCCAGTCCACCGACGGATTGCGCTCCATCAAGGCCTTGATCGGCACAGCGGCCAGATCGTCAGCGCGAACAGCAGCCAGACCGCCACCGAAACGGCCGATGGGGGTACGAATCGCATCGCAGATATAAACGTCGCGCATCATGCTTCTCCCGGTGCCTGGCCGTGGGCCGCTGCGGTACGGGCTTCGAGATCGCGCAGGGCGGTCAGCTCGACCTCGGTCGGTTCGGCAGTGGTGGCGACGCTGTCGGCAAAACGGATCGCCCAACCGGTGGCGGCGACCACTTGCTCGCGGGTCACGCCCGGGTGCAGTGCGGTGACCACGAATTCGTGGGTGCTCTCTTCCGGCTCCATGATGCACAGGTCGGTGATGATCCCGACCGGCCCGGCGCCCGGCAGGCCCAGACGTTTGCGCGAATCGCCGCCCTCGCCATGTCCGACCGAAGTAATGAAATCGAGCTTGTCGACAAACGAACGTGCCGACTGTTTAAGGATGATCAGCACGCTTTTAGCGGAGCCGGCAATTTCCGGCGCGCCACCGGCACCGGGCAGGCGTACTTTCGGCTGGTGATAGTCGCCGACCACGGTGGTGTTGATGTTGCCGAAACGGTCGACCTGGGCTGCGCCAAGGAAACCGACGTCGATGCGTCCGCCCTGCAACCAGTAGCGAAAAATTTCACCGGTCGGCACGACAGTGTCAGCGGTTTCCGCCAGTTCGCCATCACCGATCGACAGTGGCAACACGCTGGGTTTGGCGCCGATAGGGCCGGATTCGTAGATCAGCACCACGTCCGGTGACGAGGTCAGGCGCGCCAGGTTGGCGGCTTTCGACGGCAGGCCGATGCCGACGAAGCACACCGAGCCGTTCTTCAGGCGACGGGCCGCGGCGACGGTCATCATTTCATTGGTGGTGTAAGTCATTACTTGGCCTCCGAAGCAGCGGCCAACTTGGCCTGGAACTCGCTGAAGTCAGCGCAGCCATGGATGTATTCGTTGATCCACGCGGTAAACGTCTCACGGTCGCGGGCGATCGGATCCCACGCCTGATAGAAGCGATTGTCACGCTCGGTGTAACCGTGGGCGTAGGAGGGATGCGCGCCACCGGGTACGTGGCAGACCGCGCTCAAGGCCCAGGTCGGCAGCACGCAGGCGTTCATCGGGGCGTTGAGGTTGTCGACGATTTCTTCGACGGTGACGATGCAACGCTTGGCGGCCAGTGCAGCTTCTTTCTGCACACCGAGGATGCCCCACAGCAGCACGTTGCCTTGACGGTCAGCCTTCTGGGCGTGGATCACGGTCACGTCCGGACGCACCGACGGCACCGCCGCCAGCACTTCACCGGTGAACGGGCAAGTCACGGATTTGATCAGCGGGTTGACCTTCGGCAGGTCGGAACCGGCGTAGGCCCGCAGTACCGCGAACGGTAGGCCGGAGGCACCGGCGACGTAGGCGTTGGCCAGGTCGGCGTGACTGTGTTCTTCGATTTCCAGCGCATGCGGCCATTGCTTCTCGACCGCGTCGCGCAGACGGTGCAGCGAACCCACGCCAGGGTTGCCGCCCCAGGAGAAGATCAGCTTGCGTGCACAGCCGGCGCCGATCAGTTGGTCGTAGATCAGGTCAGGCGTCATCCGCACCAGGGTCAGATCTTTCTTGCCCTGACGAATGATTTCATGACCCGCCGCCGTAGGGATCAGGTGAGTGAAGCCTTCGAGCGCGACGGTGTCGCCGTCGTTGACGAATTGCTTCACCGCGTCGTGCAGCGAAAGGATCTCAGCCATGGAGCGGGCTCCTGTTTTTGTAATGAATCGCCAGTGATAAAAAGGCGCGAGGTTCTGCGCCGGAGTCACTGAAGATTAAGCCGCTGATTTTCGCCAAACAATCCGATAATCGACTGAGTGTTCGTTTATCGAACAGATTGTTATCTGCCTAATGATCACTCCCGCACCGCGTGCGGGAGTGATGGACGTGGATATCAGGTCGCGTCCGCGTGACTGACCAGGCCCTTGATCACCACCGCTGCCGTGGCCAGCCCGGCCGGGATCACCAGCGCTGTCAGCACCTGTTCGAAATTCCACCCCAGGCCCAACAGGGTCGCGCCCATCCACGCCCCGAGAATCGCGCCGAACCGGCCGATCCCGAGCATCCACGAGACACCGGTCGCCCGGCCCTGCGTCGGATAAAACCGCGCTGCCAGCGACGGCATCGCCGATTGCGCGCCGTTGACGCACATGCCCGCCACCAGCACCAGCGTCGCCAGCAGCGTGATGTTGCCCAGGCTCTGCCCCACCGCGTAGGCAAACACTCCGGCCAGCAGGTAGAAAATGCCGATCACCTTGTGCGGATTGAAGCGGTCCATCGCCCAGCCTACGCCGACCGCGCTCAACACCCCGCCGAACTGGAACAGCGCGCCGATAAACGCCGCCTGCTCCATGCTCGCGCCGCTGTCGCGCATCAGGGTCGGCAGCCAGCTGGTCAGCAGGTAAACGATCACCAGGCCCATGAAGTAGGTCAGCCACAGCAGCAACGTGCCGACGCTGTAGGTGCCCGAGAAAATCACCGCGAACACGTTGCGCGCTTTTACGGTTTTCTGTTCCGGCACGCTGAAACTCGCGGCTTGGGCGACGGTGGCTGGATCAATGGGCGCGAGGGTCTTGCGCACTTTGTCGGTGCCGCGATTGCGCACCACCAGATAACGCGCCGATTCCGGCAGCCAGAGCAGCAACACCACGGTGAGGATCAGCGGCAGGATCCCGCCGATCAACAGCAGACTGTGCCAGCCGAATGCAGGGATCAGCTTGGCCGAGATGAATCCACCGCCGGCCATGCCGAGGTTGAAGCCGCAGAACATGCTGGTCACCAGAAGCGATTTCTTGCGCTCCGGGGTGTATTCCGACAGCAGCGTGGTGGCATTCGGCATGCCGGCGCCCAGCCCCAGGCCGGTGAGAAAACGCAGCACCAGCAGTTGATCGACGTTGGTGGCGTAGGCCGAAGCCAGGCTGAAAGCACCGAACAGAAAAACCGCGCCGACCAGTACGACTTTTCGCCCGAAGCGGTCAGCCAACGGCCCGGAGCCCAGCGCGCCGAAGACCATGCCGATCAGCGCGGCACTCATCACCGGGCCAAGGCTGGCGCGGTCGATGCCCCAGTCCTGGGACAGGGCCGGCGCGATAAAACCCATGGCCGCGGTGTCGAGGCCATCGAGGAACACAATCAGGAAACACAGGATCACCACTCGCCATTGATAGCGCGAGATCGGTTGGGCATTGATGAAGGACTGCACGTCGAGGCAGTGACCTACAGCGGACTGAGGCTGGTTCATTATTTTTATTCCACGCAAGAAAACGCAGTCGAACGGCGGCCGGCCAGAGAGCGGCACGGTCACAACTATATAAGGAAGGAATCAGGCGTTGCGCTAATACCGGCAACAGGAACGGGAGCGGCGACAGTCGGGGAACGTGCGCATGGGAAGTTGCCTCTTGTCATTATTATGGGAGTCGACAATCCGGCGGGCTCATTCACATTCGCGCCGGATGACGCTGCCGCGACATTAATGATCCGGGGGTTTTAGCGTCAATTCGATAAACGCAACTCTGTGCGTTTATCGAACACCTTCATCAGGCAAACAATTGCGCACTGAGGTCGCGACTGGCGCTTAACAGGCCCGGCAGAAAGCGCTGCTCAAGCTCGGTGCGGCTGACGCGACCGGCGTGGGTGCTGACGTTGAGCGCGGCCACCACCTGGCCGGAAGCATCATAGACCGGCACGGCAATCGAACGCAGCCCTTGTTCCAGTTCCTGATCGACGATGCACCAGCCCTGCTGCCGCACTTCCTGCAAACATTCGAGCAAGGCGTCGGGGGTGTGGATGGTGCGGCTGGTCTTGGCGACCAGTTCGGCGTGGTCGAGATATTCGCGCAGCGACGTGTCGTCCAGCGCTGCCAGCAGGATCCGCCCCATGGACGTGCAGTACGCCGGCAAACGCCCGCCCACCGAGAGGTCCACCGAAATCAGACGCTGAGTGGTGGCCGATCGGGCGATGTAAAGAATGTCGTCGCCCTCCAGCGTGGCCATGTTGCAGGCCTCGTGCAGTTGCTCGCTCATGCGGTCGAGGTACGGCTGGGCCGAGACCGCCAGCGGCGTCGAAGACAGATAGGCGTGACCGAGGGTCAGCACTTTGGGCAGAAGCGAATAAGTGCGCCCGTCGGTGGTGGCGTAGCCGAGCTTGATCAGTGTGTGCAGGCAACGGCGCACGGCGGCGCGGGGAATTTCCGTGCGATGGCTGATCTGGGCGATGGTCAGGTGGCGCTTGCGCTCCTGAAACGCCTGCACCACCGCCAGGCCACGGGCCAGGGAGGTCATGAAATCCGGATCACCGGTCAGGGCCTGGATACGCTTGGCCGGCGAAGCGACGATCGGCGGCGCTACCGAGGTGAAGGAATTGCGCATTTGATCGTTCATGTCAGGTCCTTTTTTTCTTGTTCGGATCAACGGCTATACAAGCGGCTCGCCGGCGGATACACAAGCGACAGACCGCCAACACCGGGCGATTATCGAACCGTCGACCGATAATCGCAATCGCCCTCGCCTCCTCGGCCGGGCTGTGCAGGCCGGATTTGAACTTGGAACGCCGGTGCGGTTTAAGCGCCTTAGTTGTTCGACTAAATGGCGCCAGAAACCAAACACTGCGCAACAACGATGCAACTATTGATGAAAGTTGCACGTCACAAAACAATCACACATCCGGAACCGTTTTTAACTTGGCAAAGATAGTCAATCCCGATTCGGCCGCTATAATGCACCTCAGTGACACCGCGCTTTTATTTGCCGACGGTGCCACCCGCTGGCGCGATGTCCATCGCCGCCGGCCCCGGCCAGCGCCTGATGCTCATTACTCATGCACCGCCAGCGCGCTCGCTGAAACAGGAAACTGATGCTGCGTCAGTTTTAATCTGGTGCCGTAGCCGCCTGCAACATGGAAGTCCTGACCGTCTTCCCGACAACACCGCTGCCTGTCCGGGCGAGCGCTTGTTGGTGAACCGGTTAAATGATTCGTTGCAGTGCGTTCACCAGACATTTATCTCAACTCATACAGGTAGCACTGTGACGAAAGACGAACTGCGCGCGGAACTTGAGCGCCAGGAACAACGTTACAAGGAAGTTTACGGCGGGGAAGTCACCACCTACGCCGCCCAGCCCGAACCAGAACGCAAAGCCTGGCGTAAACGCCCTACCGTTCAGGATCAGGTCTTCCAGCAAGAACTGAAAAAAATGGAAGAGGAACTCAAAGCCGAAGAGCCTTGATGCCTTCCTTTGAGACTTTCGAGGGTAAGCGTACTCACCGGGCTACAAGCACGGTGGACTGACGATGCCTTGCGCGCCCGCTACCCGCGGGCAGCGGCCAACTCCCCTGTATTGCACAGGTCTGGAGCATGTCAGACGCGTTTCTCAGATATTTCATACAAGTTTCAGCCCCCTCCCGACAACCGGCCAATCCGCCGGCGCATCACATTTTTCTCAATTGAATCAACACCTTGCAAAACCCTGTAAAAAGCTTGGGTAATGCACCTTGATACAAATTAATTTGGCGAAGACGCTTACCGATGAGCAGGTAGGGGATCGATTTCCAGTCTTTTCTGGCATAATCGCGCCCCCTTATGACCGGGTCAGAAAACCTTCATGATCGATTTATTCAGCGGACTGGATGCCTGGGTGCTTGTGAGCCTCCTGCTCGCCCTGACATTTGTCCTCGCCTTCGAGTTCATCAATGGATTTCATGACACCGCTAACGCGGTAGCCACTGTTATCTACACCAAAGCGATGCCGCCTCACCTGGCGGTGTTCTTCTCGGGCGTGTTCAACTTCCTCGGCGTATTGCTGGGCGGCGTTGGCGTGGCGTATGCCATCGTGCACCTGCTGCCGGTAGAACTGTTGATCAACGTGAACACCGGCCATGGTCTGGCAATGGTGTTCTCGCTGCTCGCCGCCGCGATCGCCTGGAACCTGGGCACCTGGTACTTCGGTATCCCGGCCTCCAGTTCGCACACGCTGATCGGTTCGATCCTCGGTGTCGGCCTGGCCAACGCCCTGATCAACGAAATTCCACTGGCTGACGGCGTCAACTGGCAGAAAGCGATCGATATCGGCGCCTCGCTGGTGTTCTCGCCGATGGCCGGCTTCCTGATCGCCGCGCTGGTGCTGATCGGCCTGAAGTGGTGGCGCCCGCTGTCGAAGATGCACAAGACGCCGGAACAGCGCCGCAAGATCGACGACAAGAAGCACCCACCGTTCTGGAACCGCCTGGTACTGGTGATCTCGGCCATGGCCGTAAGCTTCGTGCACGGCTCCAATGACGGCCAGAAAGGTATCGGCCTGATCATGCTGGTACTGATCGGTATCGTGCCTGCGCAGTTCGTACTCGACCTGAACAGCACCACCTACCAGATCGAACGTACTCGCGATGCGACCCTGCATCTGAGCCAGTTCTACAAGCGCAACGCCGACACCCTGGGCGAATTCCTGGCCCTGGGCAAAAGCGTGGAAGGCGACCTGCCGGAGAAATTCCGTTGCAACCCGCAACAGACCGAACCGACCATCGCCGCCCTGCTCGACACCCTCAAAGGTGTAGCGGACTACCACTCGCTGTCCTCGGAAAGCCGAATCGAAGTGCGTCGCTACCTGCTCTGCCTGGACGACACCGCGAAGAAAGTCAGCAAACTGCCAGGCCTGGCACCGCGTGAAAAGGCTGACCTGGACAAACTGCGCAAAGACCTGACCACCACCACCGAATACGCCCCGTTCTGGGTAATTCTGGCGGTCGCCCTGGCCCTGGGCCTGGGCACCATGGTTGGTTGGAAACGCGTGGTACTGACCATCGGCGAGAAGATCGGCAAACAAGGCATGACCTACTCGCAAGGCATGTCGGCCCAGATCACCACCGCCAGCCTGATCGGCATGGCCAACATCTTCAGCCTGCCGGTGTCCACCACCCACGTCCTCTCCTCGGGCGTGGCCGGCACCATGGTCGCCAACAAAAGCGGCCTGCAAGGCGGCACGGTGAAAACCATCCTGCTGGCCTGGGTCCTGACCCTGCCAGCCACCGTGGCCCTGTCGGCCGGCCTGTTCTGGCTGGCATCGAAAGCGCTGGGTAGCTGATAGACCGCTGAAATGAAAAAGGCGTGATTCGAAAGGATCACGCCTTTTTTGTTGCCTTCAGAAATGGGACGCGGAGCGTCCCGGGCTGCATTCCCACGCAGAGCGTGGGAACGATCAAGCTGTTAGCTTCCGCTTCCCACCACTCACCACGATGAGCGTTAGCTCGAGTACCGCTCTTGACGTGCCGGCCCCATCGGAAGGCTGAGTGGAGGGATTTATCCGGGGGTGGGCGCGTAGCGCCGTTCGACGAAGTCGAACACATCGAGAGGAGGTGCAGCGAAGCAAACCGGAGGCGATGCCCCCGGATGAATCCCGGAACGAAGGAACACCGAGCCTAAGCGAGGCGCCGAACGCAGGGGCCAAGCCTTTTGGTTACTTTGGGGCGTTTGCCAAAGTGACCCGCCGTAAGGGCGGAACCATAAGCGGCAACACCCACAAAAACGGATATTCACAAAAAACACCCAAAGCATGGTCGGCCAAAAGGCCGCCAAGACACAAAAAAAAGGGCAACCGAAGTTGCCCAAAATGCCTTGCGTGCTCATCAAACCCGGAAGAATCAAGGCTTCTTGCGCTTATTCGCATCCTTCCAGATAAAAAATCCAAACCCTGCAAAAAACAGAACCATCAGCCCCACAGTCAGGACCCCGGCAAACACCACGTTATCGAAAAACATGACTGGCCTCCTGGCCCCTGCTCTGCTGCGATGGAGCTAAGTTAACCAATCAGGCAGGCGCAGGAATTGACCGGGATCAATGCCGGTCACCATGGGGAGGAAAGGAAGGGAAATAACTGACCTGCATCAACGGATGCAGGGGAGATCAACGCTTTTTCGGTTTGTTTTTCGGCTTTTTCTTCGGTTTACCCAAAGGCATGGCCTGCTCGAAAGCCTGGCGAACTTCATTCAGGCGCTTCTCGTTGAGGTCATGAACCCGCTTGGCGCGTTCGGTGTTGAGGTCGATCAGCTTGTCGTCTTGGCTCATGGCGTTCGGTGCATCGCTTGGACTGAATCACAACTGCCGGATCACCGACAGGACTGCGCCAATAATGCGGCCTGACGCAGGCGCTGACCAGCCACTCACCTAAACGCGCTACAACAATTCATGTACCGCCCACCGGATTTGCCCGCACAATCGGCGCCTCGCCCTGAACCCGAAGGATCTGCGCCGTGCCCCTGCATCAGGATCTGCCACCGCTGATGGCCTTGCGCGCCTTTGAGGCCGTGGCCCGCCATTTGAGTTTCATCAAGGCTGCCGATGAGCTGTCGGTGACCCAAAGCGCGATCAGCCATCAGGTGCACAAACTCGAAGAATTCCTCGATCAGCGATTGTTCGTGCGCCGCACCCGGGCGATCGATCTGACACCCGCCGGCGAACATTACTACCGGCAGATCGAACCGGCCCTTGCCGCGATTGCCGCCGCCACCCACGACCTGCGCGGCGAGCGCCCCACCACCCTGCGCATCGGTCTGCTCGCCTCTTTCGCCACTTTATGGCTGGCGCCGCGTCTGGCGGATTTCAACGCGAAATACCCGAACATCCATGTCGAGCTGCTGCCCGCCGTGCAACTGGCCGATGTCGACGCCGGCGAGGTGGATCTGGCGATCCGCTACGGCAAGGGCGGCTGGCCGAAAGTCCAGGCCCGCCGGTTCATGGGCGAAACCCTGACGCCAGTCTGCAGCCCGGCCTTCAAGGCCAAAGGCGTGACCAACGGCCCCTTGCTGATGGCCAAGTCGCACCAGCCGTTCGAATGGATCGACTGGCAGCAACACAGCGGCATCAATCTGGCTCATGTGCCCAGCGTCATGCTGCACGACTACAACATCGTCGTCGAAGCGGCCGTCGCCGGTCAGGGCATTGCCATGGGTCGCCAGCGAATGATCGAACGGCGGATCAAGGAAGGCGCGCTGGTGCCGGCCTTCAACACGCCGCCAATGCTCGGCGAGATCGGTTATTGGCTGGTCACCCCGCAACGCCCGTCCACGCCGGCGACGCAAAGTTTCTGCGAGTGGCTGGAGGAAACCGCGAACGCATGAGTTTTTTGGATGCGTCGGATTAAATCTATCCGTTTGTCGCCCTTCGCCCGCATCAACATGCTGAAGCCCTCACTCAGGAGGACTTCCCATGACCGATTGCCTCAGCCAACGCGTTCAACAACTCGGCCTGCGCCTGCCCGAACCGAGCCAGCCGATCGCCAATTACGTCAACCATGTGGTCAGCCAGAATCAGTTGTTCATCTCCGGGCAGATTCCATTACTCGACGGAAAACCTGCGTTCATCGGGCGATTGGGCGAAGCGATCTCCGACGAAGAAGGGGCCAACGCCGCCGAACTGGCTGCCTTGGGCCTGCTCGCCCAGTTGAGCCATGCGCTGGGCGATGACCTGTCGAAACTGGTGCGCATCCTGCGCCTCGGGGTTTTCGTGGCCGCCACACCGGACTTCAAGGCTCAGGGCGTCGTCGCCAACGGCGCCTCGAACCTGCTGGTCAACGCCCTCGGCGACAAGGGCCGGCACGTGCGCACCGCGGTCGGTGTGGCGAGCCTGCCGGCCGGCGTCGCGGTGGAAATCGACGCGATCTTCGAGCTCAAACCGTGAACATCGACGACCTCTCGCGCCTGCGCGCCGCCACGCCCGGCTGCGCTCAGGTGGTCCACTTCAACCACGCCGGCGCCTCGTTGCCGAGTCAGGCGACCCTCGACGCGGTGATCGAACAGTTGCAACGCGAAGCGCTCGGCGGGCCGATGGAAGTGGCGAACAACCGGGTACAGGAACGCGCGCGCATCGCGGCCGCCACCTTGTTCAACGCCCAGCCCGAGGACATAGCCTTCGCCAGCAGCGGCTCGGCGGCCTGGAGCCAGGCGTTCAACGCGCTGGGGCCGTGGCAGCCCGGCGAGCGGATTCTGGTGGGGCGCCATGAATGGGCCGGCAATCTGGCGTGCATCGCCGAAGCGGTGAAGGCCGGCGCGCGGCTCGAAGTGATTCCTTGTGACGCCCATGGCGCGGTCGACCCGCAAGCCTTGGCGCAGATGATCGACAGCCAGGTACGCCTGATCGCCCTGACCTGGCTGCCGGCCAACGGCGGCCTGATCAACCCCGCCGCGCAGATCGGCAGTGTGGCGCGGCGCCACGGCATCCCTTATTTCATCGACGCCGGTCAGGCGCTGGGCCAGTTGCCTTGCGATGTTCAAGACTTGCAGTGCGACGTGCTCAAGGGTGCCGGGCGCAAGTTCCTGCGCGGGCCGCGCGGCACGGCGCTGATGTACATCCGGCCGCAATTTTTGCAACGGTTGCTCCCCGTGCAACGCGATGTTTTGTCGGCGCCATGGGACGGCAAGCGCTTCACCTTGCGCGACGACGCGTGCCGCTTTGAAACCAGTGAAGTGTCACTGGCACTGCTGGCCGGGCTGGCCAATGCGCTGGAAGAGTACAACCGCCTCGGCGCGATCCCCGTCCGCCAGCGCATCGAACAACTGAGCAGCGGATTGCGCCAACGCCTGAAGGCGATTCCCGGCCTGACGCTGCGGGATCTCGGAACGGCGAATCAACAATCCGGGCTGATCGCCTTCACGCTCGAAGGCTGGGACAGCGTGGCGCTCAAGCAGACGTTGGCCGAACGACGAATCAACATCGGCGCCAATGGCGTGGCCTACACGCCGCTGGACATGCAGGCGCGCGGGCTGACGAATATTGCACGGGTGGCGGTGAGCTACTTGAACACGCAAGAAGAGATCGACGTGCTGCTGGAAAACCTGACGGAGCTGGCCGCCCGGCCTCAGATTTCGATATCGACCCAAAGCCCCTGACGCGGCTGATCTTCCATCAACGGCGCCACCGGCACGGTGTTGTCGGCGTTCAGTTCGGTGCCGGGCACGGCGAGGTGTGCTTCCGGGTCATCGTCGGCTTCACGGCGACGGCGATCGCGTTCCTGCTGACGGCGCTGCTCTTCGCGCAGCAGATAACCGTCCTCTTCCGGATCGCGCTTTTGCAGGTCGATGGTGCTTTCGTTGGAGCTTTCCTGCACCGGCACCACAGGGGGAATATCCGGTCGCTGGCGGATCGGATCCTGCTGGGAGGTGATCGGCACGGCGCTCAGGGGGAGCATCGGTGGCAGCATATGAAGGGTCTCCTGTCAGCAGGTTATCGGCGGCGCCAGGGGTGCCTTGAGCCATCGGTCGCAAACTTGTGACCGGTTTGGCACTCAAGGGTGCCGCAACATCCCGTAAAACCGATGCATGACCTAATCTTCCCTGCAATTGGCCGATTGCGGTTAAAAGCCGGGCCGAGGCTCCTTATCCTTTGGCCTCGGGCCCTCATTCCGTTAAGATAGCCCGCTTTTTCAAGGTGGGAGTCAGGCAGCATGGCGCAGCAGTATCAACCGGGGCAACGCTGGATCAGTGACAGCGAAGCAGAGCTTGGTTTAGGCACCGTTCTGGCACAGGACGGCCGCTTGTTGACCGTGCTTTACCCGGCCACTGGCGAGACTCGCCAGTACGCGCTACGGAATGCGCCCCTCACCCGCGTGCGGTTCTCGCCCGGCGATTCGATCACGCACTTCGAAGGCTGGAAGATGACTGTCCAGCAAGTCGACGACGTCGACGGCCTGATGGTCTATCACGGCCTCAACGCGCAGAACGAAGCGGTCACCCTGCCGGAAACCCAGCTGTCGAACTTCATTCAGTTCCGTCTGGCCAGCGACCGTCTGTTCGCCGGCCAGATCGACCCGCTGGCCTGGTTCTCCCTGCGTTATCACACCCTGGAACACACCAGCCGCCAGTTGCAGTCTTCGCTCTGGGGCCTGGGTGGCGTGCGCACACAACCGATCGCCCACCAGTTGCACATTGCCCGTGAAGTCGCCGACCGCATCGCGCCGCGCGTATTGCTGGCGGACGAAGTAGGTCTGGGCAAGACCATCGAAGCCGGCCTGGTGATCCATCGCCAGTTGCTGTCGGGCCGCGCCAACCGCGTGCTGATCCTCGTACCGGAAAACCTCCAGCACCAGTGGCTGGTGGAAATGCGCCGCCGTTTCAACCTGCAGGTCGCGCTGTTCGACGAAGAACGCTTCATCGAAAGCGATGCCACCAACCCGTTCGAAGACACTCAGCTGGCCCTGGTGGCGCTGGAGTGGCTGGTCGACGACGAAAAGGCGCAAGACGCCCTGTTCGCTGCCGGCTGGGACCTGATGGTGGTCGACGAAGCCCACCACCTGGTGTGGCACGAAGAGAAAGTCAGCCCGGAATACTCGCTGGTTGAGCAACTGGCCGAAGTCATTCCCGGCGTATTGCTGCTCACTGCCACCCCGGAACAACTCGGCCAGGACAGCCACTTCGCCCGTCTGCGCCTGCTCGATCCGAACCGTTTCCATGACCTGGCCGCCTTCCGCGCCGAGAGCGAAAACTATCGCCCGGTGGCCGAAGCCGTTCAGGAGCTGCTGGACAAGGGTCGCCTGTCGCCGGCCGCGCACAAGACCATCCACGGTTTCCTCGGCAACGAAGGTGAAGCCCTGCTCACCGCCGTCAACGATGGCGACACCGAAGCCAGCGCCCGCCTCGTGCGTGAACTGCTCGACCGCCACGGCACCGGCCGCGTGCTGTTCCGTAACACCCGCGCCGCCGTGCAGGGTTTCCCGGAGCGCAAACTGCACCCGTACCCGCTGCCGTGCCCGGACGAATACCTCGAACTGCCGCTGGGCGAACACGCCGAGCTGTACCCGGAAGTCAGCTTCCAGGCCCAGCCGGACGCCAGCGAAGAAGAACGCTGGTGGAAATTCGACCCGCGCGTCGAGTGGCTGATCGACCAGCTGAAAATGCTCAAGCGCACCAAAGTGCTGGTGATCTGCGCCCATGCCGAAACCGCGATGGACCTGGAAGACGCTCTGCGAGTGCGCTCCGGCATCCCGGCCACGGTGTTCCACGAAGGCATGAACATCCTCGAGCGTGACCGCGCCGCCGCCTACTTCGCCGACGAAGAGTTCGGCGCGCAGGTGCTGATCTGCTCGGAAATCGGCAGTGAAGGTCGCAACTTCCAGTTCGCCCACCACCTGGTGCTGTTCGATCTGCCGTCGCACCCGGACCTGCTGGAACAACGGATCGGTCGTCTCGACCGGATCGGCCAGAAGCACATCATCGAACTGCACGTGCCGTACCTGGAAACCAGCCCGCAAGAGCGCCTGTTCCAGTGGTATCACGAAGCCCTGAACGCGTTCCTCAATACCTGCCCGACCGGCAACGCCTTGCAGCATCAGTTCGGCCCGCGCCTGCTGCCGCTGCTCGAAGAAGCCGACGACGGCGAGTGGCAAGCGCTGATCGACGAGGCGCGCACCGAGCGCGAGCGTCTGGAAGCCGAGCTGCACACCGGTCGCGACCGTCTGCTGGAACTCAACTCCGGCGGCGCCGGCGAAGG
Organism: Pseudomonas sp. RIT778; assembly: GCF_019718735.1. Classification (NCBI taxonomy): domain Bacteria; kingdom Pseudomonadati; phylum Pseudomonadota; class Gammaproteobacteria; order Pseudomonadales; family Pseudomonadaceae; genus Pseudomonas; species Pseudomonas sp. RIT778. Next base: position 47,142 of record NZ_JAIHBA010000001.1, read on the forward strand.
TGAAGCACTGGTCGAGGACATCCTCGAACAGGACGATCAGTTCGCCCTGCCGATCTACATGGAAACCCTGTTCGACGCGTTCGGCATCGACAGCGAAGACCATTCGGAAAACGCCCTGATCCTCAAGCCGAGCGAGAAGATGCTCGACGCCAGCTTCCCGCTGGGCGACGACGAAGGCGTGACCATCACCTACGACCGCAACCAGGCGCTGTCGCGCGAAGACATGCAGTTCATCACTTGGGAACACCCGATGGTGCAGGGCGGCATGGATCTGGTGCTGTCCGGTTCGATGGGCAACACCGCCGTCGCGCTGATCAAGAACAAGGCGCTCAAGCCAGGCACTGTTTTACTGGAACTGCTCTACGTCAGCGAAGTGGTTGCCCCGCGCTCGCTGCAACTGGGCCGTTACTTGCCGCCGGCCGCCCTGCGCTGCCTGCTCGATGCCAACGGCAACGACCTGTCGTCGCGCGTGGCGTTCGAAACCCTCAACGATCAACTGGAAAGCGTGCCGCGCGCCAGCGCCAACAAGTTCATCCAGGCCCAGCGCGATCAGCTGACGCCACGGATCAACGCCGGTGAAGACAAGATCACCCCGCGTCACGCCGAGCGCGTGGCCGAGGCCCGCCGCCGTCTGGCAGCCGACACCGACGAAGAACTGGCACGCCTGACCGCGTTGCAGGCGGTCAACCCGACCGTGCGCGACAGCGAACTGGACGCCCTGCGCAAGCAGCGTGAACAGGGTCTGGCGATGCTCGACAAGGCCGCGCTGCGACTGGAAGCGATCCGGGTGCTGGTGGCGGGCTAAACCGCCCTGCTCCATCGCCAAAAACGAAAAGGCCCGCAGCGATGCGGGCCTTTTTGTTTGCCTGATATTAATGCTGCGCGGCTGATTGCCTCTTCGCGAGCAAGCCCGCTCCCACAGTTGAGCCGGTTCCTTCAGGAGGAAATGCGGTCGAATGTGGGAGCGGGCTTGCTCGCGAAGGCGATTACGCAGTCACCGCTGCGCCCTCTGGCTCAACCACCGCAACCAGCCCTTCCTTCATCCGCTTCGCATCCCGCACAAAACAGCGCGACGCAAGGAACAGGAACACCATGGTCAGGAACAACGCCACCGGAATCAGGTACATCGCATCATGCAGGCCGACTGCCTTGAACGCTTCGGTCATCTGCTCGGCGCCCGCCGCGACCATCGCCGATTTGGCGAAGTGATCCGACAAACCGCCGACCACCACCGGCCCCAGACCGCCGCCGAGCAAATACAACCCGGCAAAGAACAGCGCCATCGCCGTGGCCCGCAGGCGTGGCTCGACCACGTCCTGAATCGCCGTGTACACGCAGGTGTAGAAGTTATAAGCGAACAGCCAGCCAACGCTGAACACTGCGACAAACACCCCGATCTCGATGCGCCCGGCATGCAGCGCCCACGCCGTGCACAGGGTCGAGATGATCAGGCTGAACGCGGCAAACAGCAGTCGCCCGTTGGCCACTCGCTGGTGAATCTTGTCGGCGATCCAGCCGCCGAGAGTCAGGCCGATCAAACCGGTCACACCGACGATCACCCCGGTCGCCACCGCCGCTTCCTGCAACGGCATCAGGAAATAACGCTGCAGCATCGGCACCAGGAACGAGTTGCAGGCATAGGTCGCAAAGTTGAAGCACAGCCCGGCCATCACCAGCCACAGGAAGGTCGGCACGGCGAGGACGCGGCGAATCGGCTTGTCGACTTTCTCCTGGGACACCTGCACGGTTTCCGCCGCGCCGCGCTTGGGTTCCTTGATGAAGAACATGAACACCGCCAGCACCAGCCCCGGCACGGCGGCGATGAAGAACGGCGCGCGCCAGCTGTCGAACGTCTTGACCATCCAGCCGATGGTGAAGAAGGCCAGCAGCAGCCCCAGCGGCAGGCCGAGCATGAAAATGCCCATGGCCCGCGCCCGGCGGTGAGCGGGGAACAGGTCGCCGATCAGCGAGTTGGCGGCGGGCGCGTAACTGGCTTCACCAATGCCGATGCCCATGCGCACCAGCAGGAAACTCCAGAAACTGCCGACCAGACCGTTGACCGCCGTCAGCGCGCTCCAGGTCGCCAGGCCCCAGCCCATCAGTTTGCTGCGCGAACCGGTGTCGGCCATGCGCCCCAGTGGTAATCCGGCGATCGCATAGACCAGAGTGAACGCGGTGCCGACGATCCCCAACTGAAAGTCGCTGAGGTGCCATTCCATGCGGATCGGTTCGATGATGATCGCCGGGATGGTGCGGTCGAAGAAGTTGAACAGGTTGGCAAGGAACAGCAGGAACAGAATGCGCCAGGCATTCGCCGCTTGGGTCGAGTTCTGCATGGGTCCGTCTCTTTATTGTTATTAGGGCTTCACTGCCAACGCATCCGAGCCCGGAACCTGCAATCTAGTCACGCTCGTCGGGGCTGTCTGTGATCATTCGTCAGCCTGATGACGGGCCATGGCCGTGTAACGAAACGTAAGCCCTTGAAATGCTTCGAATCCCCCGAAAACCGGGGGTTTTGCGGAAAAATCCGGCAATGAAAAAATACTTTCTCGCCCCCCTTCCCAATGCCGTGGCAAAGCCTAGAATGGCCGCCGGATCCGTCCGGATCCTGCCGATCAATCCCTTTGATACCCCCGCCCATGTCCGAAGTCAGTCCGTGTCTGAATTGCGGTGCCTGCTGTTCCCATTTTCGTGTTTCTTTTTTCTGGGGTGAATGCGCATCCTCCGGCGGGACCGTACCCGATGAACTGGTCACCCAGATCACGCCCAGCCGTGTCGCGATGATCGGCACCGACCGCAAGGCGCCGCGCTGCACTGCGTTGGAGGGCGAAGTCGGAAAGTCGGTGGCTTGCACGATCTACGACAAGCGTTCCAGCCCCTGCCGCGAGTTCGAGGCGTCGTGGGAAAACGGCGAACAGAACACCGACTGCGACAAGGCGCGGGCACGTTTCGGCCTGCCGCCGCTGCAACCGCACTGGAACGAAGTCGCCTGAGTTCAGGCGTTTCAATGCTTAGCGCCAAACGCTATGACGCTCATGCCAAAATCATTAGCGCCAATGTGCCACTACCGCTTGCACGCCAAAAACCGCCTCTATACTGCAAACATTCGCCTGCGTTGATGACGCAGTAAGGACGTACTCAGAGACGGGGCATGCTATGGAGTGGCTTGGGTTGCAGTTTGTTGCCGAGCAGCCGGAGAGCGGGCAGGTCATCCTCAATTGCACTCACAATCCCCTGTTGGTGCTGGTGGCTTATCTGGTCGCCTGCGCCGCGAGTTTCGCTACCCTCGACATGGCCGAACGGGTCGTCCACGCTGAAGAACCCGGCTCGCAACGACTGTGGCGCTGGATCGGCGCAACCTGCCTGGCCGGCGGTATCTGGGCCATGCACTTCATCAGCATGCTGGCGTTCCAGGCGCCGATCGACATTCAGTACGATCTGCCCGTGACCCTGTTTTCTCTGGTGATCGCGTTACTGGCGTCCTGGCTGGCCATGCACACCCTCAGCCATCCGCAGCCGAGTCTGCTGCAATACCTCAAGACCGCCATCGTCATCGGCCTGGGCATCGCCGGCATGCACTACGTCGGCATGGCCGCCATCGAATCCGCCGCCACGGCTTATTACGACCCGACCCTGTTCGTGTCATCGATCGTGATCGCCATCGGCGCCAGCTTCGCCGCGCTGTGGGTGGCCGGTTACTTGCGCGAAGGCAGCGGCCTGCACATCCAGATGCTCAAATACCTGGCCGCGGTGATTCTCGGCGCCGGCATCCTCAGCATGCATTTCACCGGCATGGCAGCGCTGCAACTGGTGCTGCCCGAGGGACAATTGCCGACATTGGCGTCGCAAACCAGTCACTTGCAGCTGGGCCTCACCGTCGCGCTGATCACGCTGCTGATTCTCGGCAGCGCCATCAGCGCCGCCTTGGCCGACAAGAAACTGCAGAACAAGGAACACGATCTGCGCCGGGTCAACGCCCTGCTCAGCCAGCTCGATCAGGCGCGCATGTCGCTGCAGCACGTGGCCAACTACGACGCCCTGACCAACCTGATCAACCGGCGCGGTTTCAATCAGATCTTCGCCGAAAAACTCAGCCAGAAATCCAGCGAAGGCGGGATGCTGGCGGTGATGTTTCTCGACATCGACCACTTCAAACGCATCAACGACAGCCTCGGCCATGACGCCGGCGACGAACTGCTCAAGGTCATCGCCCAGCACATCAAGGGCTCGGTGCGCAGCCATGAAGACGTGGTCGCGCGGTTCGGCGGCGACGAGTTCTGCATCCTCATCGGCCTGCGCGACCGCGAAGAAGCACGCAATCTGGCCCAGCGCATCATGCTCAAGATGAAGGAGCCGATCGAACTGGCCGGACGACGCATGGTGATGACCACCAGCATCGGCATCAGCCTGTTTCCCGAGGACGGCTCCACTTGCGATGAACTGCTCAAGCACGCGGATCTGGCGCTGTACCAGTCCAAGGGTGCCGGGCGCAACGGCGTGCACTTCTTCGATTCCAACCTGAAGAACCGCGCCAGCCTCGAACTGCAACTGGAGGAAGAACTGCGCCACGCCCTGCGTCAGGAGAACGGTCTGCTGCTGTATTACCAGCCGATCTTCGAACTCAAGACCGGCAAGGTCACCAAGCTCGAAGCGCTGATCCGCTGGCAGCACCCGGTACACGGCCTGCTCACCCCGGATCGTTTCATCGCGATCGCCGAAAACAACGGGCTGATTGCAGAGCTCGACAACTGGGTCCTGCGCAAAGCCTGTGAAGACCTCGGCGAGCTGTCGCGCCATGGTTGCGATGATCTGAAGATTGCCTGGAACTGCTCACCGCTGAATCTGGCCCGGGAAGAACTGGCCAATGAAATCGAGCATGCCCTGCGCAGCGCCGGGGTCGCCCCGGAGCGGCTGGAACTGGAAGTCACCGAAAACGCCTTGATGGGCAACATCGCCAACACCCTGGTGTTGTTGCGACAAATCCGCGCCCTCGGCGTGTCACTGTCGATCGACGACTTCGGCACCGGCTATTCGTCGCTGGCCTACCTCAAACGCCTGCCGCTCAACACCCTGAAAGTCGACCGCTCGTTCATCCTCGACATTCCCAAGGCCACCGCCGACATGGAGATCGTCCAGGCGATCATCGTCATGGCGCACACCCTGCACTTGCAGGTGGTCACCGAAGGCGTCGAAAGCCTGGAGCAATACGAGTTTCTTGAGCGCTCGGGCTGCGACTTCATTCAGGGTTACCTGCTCAGCCGCCCGGTGCCACTGGCCGAACTGCGCCCGGTGCTGGAGGAAATCAACCAACGCAAACACGCGCACACGCTCAATCCGCTGAGTCTGGCGCGCGGTACATTTGCACCAGTGTCGCTGGATCCTTCTGCAAAAAGCCTTGTGCCCCATGCAGGCGCATCAGTTGTGCGGCCAATCCGCTGATCGGCGTGGCCGAACCGCTTTCCCGGGAAAACTTCACCGCGGTATCCAGATCCTTGAGCAGCGTGCGCACGTGCCACTTCACCGGCTCAAAACGGCTTTCGGCCATTTGCGGGGCGAGGATCTGCAACGGTCTGGAATCGGCAAAACCACCGGCCAGCGCTTCGGCGATCAGACTGGCATCGACCCCGGCCTGCTCGGCCAGCGCCACCACTTCGGCGATCACCAATGCGTTGCAGGCAACGATCATCTGATTGCAGGCCTTGGTCACCTGACCGGCGCCGACGCCGCCCATGTGCGTGACGCGCTGCCCGAGCTCGAGCAACACCGGGCGTACGCGATCAAGGTCCGCTGCATCACCGCCCACCATGATCGCCAGGCTGCCGGCCTCGGCCCCGACAACACCGCCAGAGACGGGCGTGTCTAGCCAGGCCATGCCAGTTTTGCTCGCCAGTTGCGCCGCCATCTCACGGGTCGCCGTCGGTTCGAGGCTGGAAAAATCCACCAGCAACTGACCGGGTTTCGCCCCTTCGGCCACGCCCGCCGGGCCGAACACCACCTCGCGCACCACCGCCGTGTCCGCCAGGCACAGCATCACCACGTCAGCCTGTTCACAGAGTTCAGCAGGGGTCGCCACCTGCCGGGCGCCGGCCTCGACCAGCGGCGCACACTTGGCCGGGTTGCGGTTCCACACGGTCAGCGGATAACCGGCGGCCAGCAAGCGGCGGCACATCGGCAGGCCCATCAGGCCGATTCCGGCAAACCCCAACGAAGGTCGCGTTGACATCATTTAGCCTCCTTTTGATTAAAGATCGCCGAATAATGGCCGATTCATCATCGATCAGGAAAGGATTCCCCCGCGCGGCACTCAGGCAAAGTCCCTGACGCACGGGCAAAACACGCGCAGAAAAAAGACGCGAGATTCCCATTCCGTGAGGCTCGACGACAGCGGTCGTTGATCCAACCAGTCCAGGTATATGGCGCACAATGACTTCTAAAAACAATCCGGCCACTGCGGTATCCGATCTGACTCTGAGCCCTGCGGCGAACAGCCCTGCCCCGATGAAGCCATTGCCACCCTCGCGCCCGCTGGGCACCCAGCAATACCTGTACTTCACCGAAACCAATACCGACCGCATCCTCGACAACCTCGATGGCCTGCGTGACCTGGTGTTCCCGCGCCCGCCGCACCTGGAAGGCGACAACGAACAGCACAACGACCAGGAATTCCCGTCGGTGTGCCTGATCGGCCTCGGTCGCTGCGGCTCCAACATCGCCCTCGACGTGGCGGAGCTGGTGTACAACGCGCGCAAGTTCTACCTCAACGAATTCAACAATGAGGATCGCCCTTCGAGCGATCGTCGCTTGGCCGACAAGGGCTACAGCCCGGCCCAGTGGATCAAGACCAACCTGCGGATCGGCCCGAACAAGGGCAGCAAACCGGTGTTTCTGGTGGAACCGCTGGTGATGCTCGGCGACCTCGACAAGGACATCGCCGGCCGTATCCGTTTCTCGCGCAAGGGCGAGAAAAGCGGTTTCCTGCGCGACTACAGCAAGATGAAGATCATGGACTTGTCCGAAGTCCACGCCGGTGGCGCCGGTAACGCGCCGATCCTCGGCCAGTACCTGGCGAAGATCATCCTCAACAAGGACACCCAGCGCTTCTCCAGCCCTGACTGGAAAATGATCCACTCGTACCTGATCGACAGCTGCGGCATCAAGGCCAACCAGTCGCGCCTGTATTTCTCGATCTTCAGTGCCGGCGGCGGTACCGGTTCGGGCATGGCTTCGGAATTCGGTCTGGCCCAGCAGCACTCGTACATGAACAAGACGTTCGACACCAAGCCGATGGACGAGCATGACGGCAAGAGCGGTCATTCGTTCGTGTTCGAGCCGATCTTCACCAGCGGCATCTGTGTGCTGCCGAACATTTCCGACCACCGCAGCGAAATGTCCGAGGCGCTGCACATCAACGCCGGTCGCCTGCTGTGCAAATACCTCTCGGAAGAATGGGATTTCTCGTACAACTTCGCCAACGAAGACAGCAGCGAAGCCAGCGTCATGGGCCGTATCCGCCCATGGAACGCGATGATGCTGATCTCCAACGACATCATGCGTTACGCCGAAGAGAGCGACGACGGCAACATCCAGAACATTGATGTCAATGCAATGGAGAAGCACGCCAACCAGTACATCTCGCAGCAGATCTTCAACATTCTGACGGCCCAGGCGGTCACGACCGACTACGACCAGAACTATTTCCGTCGCGCCGGCATCGACATCGGCGAGACCATTCGCCTGGACGCCAACGACCTGTTCATGAGTCTGGCCGGCCCGGTGGCGATTGCCTACGCCGAATCCGTGGTACCGGAAACGCCGCCGCCGAGCAGCGACAAGTTCAAGGTGTTCGACAAAGAGCCGCAGCGCCTGAACATCGACGACCTGTTCTTCCGTTCGATCGACCTGCCGCACTTCAACAAGGTGACCCAGGCCATCGAGGGCATCAGCCTGCTGCCGATCGAGTCCAAGCGCTATCGCGCGTCGCTCGAGCAGTACAAAAATTCCGGTTACGACGCGGCCGCGCTGCATGACCTGCACTTCTTCAAGAACTGCTCGTCGGTGGTCTCGATCGTTTCGCTGCCGAAAGACTACAAGCTGTCGTACATGGACCTGAACCGGTTGAAGACCCACCTCAACAGCCTGTTCCCGAACACCACGCTCAAGCGCTACGCGCTGGTGATCGGCGCCTCGGCCAACCTGTCGCTGACCACCCTGATCGCCAAGAGCCCATGCCTGTCGGACGACTTCCTGACGCTGATCGTGGCGTTCATCAAGCGTTGCTTCGCCAAGACCCCGTACCGTTTCGACGAGACCCTGGACAACTCGATCCTCGATTTCATCATTCAGGAAGAGTTCGACGAAGACCGCATCGACGACCTGCTCAACGAATTCGAGAACCCGGCGAAGATCCTCGATACCAACTGGTACGCGATCAAGCCGATGTACGAGAAGAAGTACCGCGAGCTGATCAACGACAAAGAGAAGTTTGTCTCGATCAACGACATTCGCCTGTCGCGCGATTGCGTGAAGAAGTCGATCAAGTACTTGCGCGAGATTTACCGTCACCGGATCGGCAAGACCAAAGTCATCTCGCTGAATAACCATACTGGCAAGTCTTACTCGGTCTGACACCAGACCGAGGCGCCCCCATCGCGAGCAGGCTCGCTCCCACAATGGAATGCATTTCCTGTAGGAGCGGGCTTGCTCGCGAAGAGGCCCGCTAATTCACTGAAGATTTCAGCCTTTCCAACATCCCGAAACAATTAAGCAGCCGTTAGGCTGCTTACTAAACTGTGCCCGTTACGTTTACGTCACCGTTATGCCACCCACGCTTGTGGCATTTCTCTACGGCAATCGGCCATCACGCTACTCCGCTACACACTTTTCGCCGGCCGGCACTCGCACCAACAAGGTGCAACCCGTCAGGCCGCCGCCCTTTCCTGGACCAGGATCCATGGCCGGACCACCACCGCCCACATCTCTGGATCACGCTCGAAAATATCCAGCGCCCGCGTTTCAGACAGCTTGGCGACCTTCTCTTCGGCCAGCCAGGCAGCGACTTTCTCGCCCTGATCCGACGCCACGGCCTCGGCGACCGCGATCAAATCCAGGCTGGCGTCGACCCACAATAGGGCACCCTGGGCGTAGAAGCGCTCCAGCTCTTTCCAGGTAATAGATGCGGTTTCACCAAGCAGCTTGGCATAGAGGGTGCTAGGTTCTTGATTCATGGGACTGTCCGGAAAAGAAATCGGCGCGAATGATAACGTCGGTGGTCCGGCAGAAAAACCCGGTTGCAAAAGGCCGTACCGAACGAAAAGAGCAGGAACGCCAAGGAATGCTGATGATTGGGGTATAAGCCCTCTGAACGTCCCGCCGCAATTCTGTCTTTTTCTTTCATTTAAGCGACACCCTCAGGTTTTGCCCCCTGGCGCCAGCTTCCCAGGCCAACAACCGGCGCTCTACACTGTACCGGTACAGTTGCCGGGGGCTTTTCCGGAGGGTATCGCCTAGATATCTGTCCCGGTTCTGCTGCTACGGCGTCAGGACTCTAAAAAAATACAACAGTAAGAGTGGAGCACTATGACTAAGGCTACTAAGCAGATTTCCAAACTGTTTGCCGCTATGGTTCTGGCCGGGGTTGCCAGCCATTCGTTCGCAGCTGACACCATCAAGATCGGTATTGCCGGCCCTAAAACCGGTCCAGTAGCCCAGTACGGCGACATGCAGTTCAGTGGCGCGAAAATGGCCATCGAGCAGATCAACGCCAAAGGCGGCGTCGACGGCAAGAAGCTTGAAGCCGTTGAATACGATGACGCTTGCGATCCTAAACAAGCGGTAGCGGTTGCGAACAAGGTCGTCAACGACGGCGTCAAGTTCGTGGTCGGTCACCTGTGCTCCAGCTCCACCCAGCCTGCTTCGGACATCTACGAAGACGAAGGCGTGATCATGATCACCCCGGCTGCCACCAGCCCGGACATCACCAACCGTGGTTACAAAATGATCTTCCGTACTATCGGTCTGGACAGCGCCCAGGGCCCTGCCGCCGGTAACTACATCGCCGATCACGTGAAGCCGAAAATCGTCGGCGTGCTGCACGACAAGCAGCAGTACGGTGAAGGCATCGCCACCGCCGTCAAATCCACCCTCGAGAAGAAAGGCACCAAGGTTGCCGTCTTCGAAGGTATCAACGCCGGCGACAAGGACTTCTCCGCGATCATCGCCAAGCTCAAGCAAGCCAACGTCGACTTCGTCTACTACGGCGGCTACCACCCGGAGCTGGGTCTGATCCTGCGTCAAGCCCAGGAAAAAGGCCTGAAAGCCAAGTTCATGGGTCCGGAAGGCGTGGGTAACGACTCGATCACCCAGATCGCCAAGAGCGCTGCCGAAGGCCTGCTGGTGACCCTGCCGAAATCCTTCGACCAGGATCCGGCCAACGTGGCCCTGGCCGATGCATTCAAGGCCAAGAAAGAAGACCCGAGCGGTCCGTTCGTGTTCCCGGCCTACTCGGCGGTTGAACTGATTGCCCAAGGTATCACCGCAGCCAAGTCCGAAGACCCTGCCAAGGTGGCTGAAGCCATCCACGCCGGCACCTTCAAGACCCCGACCGGCGACCTGAGCTACGACGCCAAGGGCGACCTGAAGGACTTCAAATTCGTGGTTTACGAGTGGCACAACGGCAAACCTAAAACCGAAGTGTCGCCTCAGTAAGGCCCTGCCTGACTGACTGCCAATAAAGCCCACGGCGTGCCGTGGGCTTTGTTTTACGAATGTATTGGGCCGCGCTGGCGTGATCCGCCAGTCTCCCCACCTGAAAATCTCAAAACCGTCATCAGCGGTTCGCTGGCAAAACCCGGATTCGAAGTGGATAAAGATCCACGGGACCGGGCGGGAAAATGACTCCACCAGTGAAATGCGTATCAGGTTTTTAGGAGCGCTGTAATGCCTGACATCTATCACTTCTTCCAACAGCTGGTTAACGGCTTGAACGTTGGCAGCATGTATGCCCTGATCGCCATCGGCTACACGATGGTCTACGGCATCATTGGAATGATCAACTTCGCCCACGGCGAGGTGTACATGATCGGTTCCTACGTGGCGTTCATCGCCATCGCCGGGCTGACCATGATGGGACTCGAAAGCGTCCCGCTGTTGATGACCGTGGCGTTCATCGCCAGCATCGTCGTCACCAGCTCCTACGGTTACAGCATCGAACGCATTGCCTACCGCCCGTTGCGCGGCAGCAACCGTCTGATCCCGCTGATTTCCGCGATCGGTATGTCGATCTTCCTGCAGAACACGGTTCTGCTGGCGCAAGACTCCAAGGACAAAGCAATCCCCAACCTGATTCCGGGCAACTTCGCCTTCGGCCCAGGTGGCGCACATGAAGTGCTGATTTCCTACATGCAAATCGTGGTGTTCGTGGTGACCCTGATCGCCATGCTCGGCCTCACGCTGTTCATCTCCCGCTCTCGCCTGGGCCGCGCCTGCCGCGCCTGCGCCGAAGACATCAAGATGGCCAACCTGCTGGGCATCAACACCAACAACATCATCGCCCTGACCTTCGTCATCGGTGCTGCGCTGGCGGCCGTCGCGGCCGTGCTGCTGAGCATGCAATACGGCGTGATCAACCCGAACGCCGGTTTCCTCGTCGGCCTCAAGGCCTTCACCGCCGCTGTACTGGGCGGGATCGGCAGCATCCCCGGCGCCATGCTCGGCGGGCTGGTGCTCGGGGTGGCGGAAGCCTTTGGCGCCGATATCTTCGGCGACCAGTACAAGGACGTCGTGGCTTTCGGCTTGTTGGTTCTGGTGCTGTTGTTCCGTCCGACCGGCATTCTGGGCCGTCCGGAGGTTGAGAAAGTATGACTAGGAATCTTAAACAGGCGCTGTTCAGTGCCTTGCTGGTCTGGGCCGTGGCCTATCCGGTACTGGGTCTGAAACTGACCATCGTGGGTGTCAACCTGGAAGTGCACAACACCAGCCCGGCCATTCTGGCGACCATCGCCATCTGCTCGGTGCTGATGTTCCTGCGGGTGCTGTTCAACCAGCAGATCAGCAAGGCGTGGCGTTCGTCGCCAGGCATGCCGCTGATTCCGGCCAAGGCCAGCAACTTCCTGACCCTGCCGACCACCCAACGCTACTTCATCATCGCGCTGATCATCGGTGCGCTGGTGTGGCCGTTCTTCGGCTCCCGTGGCGCGGTGGACATCGCGACGCTGATCCTGATCTACGTGATGCTCGGCCTCGGTCTGAACATCGTGGTCGGTCTGGCCGGTCTGCTCGACCTGGGTTACGTCGGCTTCTACGCCGTCGGCGCCTACAGCTACGCGCTGCTGTCGCACTACTACGGCCTGAGCTTCTGGATCTGCCTGCCGATTGCCGGCCTGATGGCGGCGACGTTCGGCTTCCTGCTCGGCTTCCCGGTGTTGCGTCTGCGCGGCGACTACCTGGCGATCGTGACCCTGGGCTTCGGGGAAATCATCCGCCTGTTCCTGCGTAACCTGACCGACATCACCGGCGGCCCGAACGGCATCAGCAACATCGAGAAACCGACGTTCTTCGGCCTGACCTTCGAACGTAAAGCCGCAGAAGGGATGCAAACCTTCCACGAATATTTCGGCCTGCAGTACAACTCGATCAACAAGGTGATCTTCCTCTACCTGGTTGCCCTGTTGCTGGCGCTGGCGGCGCTGTTCGTGATCAACCGCCTGCTGCGCATGCCGATCGGCCGTGCGTGGGAAGCGCTGCGTGAAGACGAAATCGCCTGCCGTGCGCTGGGCCTCAACCCGACCGTGATCAAGCTCTCAGCGTTCACCCTCGGCGCGGCATTTGCCGGTTTCGCCGGCAGCTTCTTCGCCGCCCGTCAGGGTCTGGTGACGCCGGAGTCGTTCACCTTCATCGAGTCGGCGATCATCCTCGCCATCGTGGTGCTGGGTGGCATGGGCTCGCAGCTGGGCGTGATTCTCGCGGCCGTGGTGATGATCCTGCTGCCGGAAATGATGCGTGAGTTCAGTGAGTACCGCATGTTGATGTTCGGCGCCCTGATGGTGCTGATGATGATCTGGCGACCTCAAGGTCTGCTGCCCATGCAACGTCCTCACATGGAGCTGCGCAAATGAGCCGCGAGATCCTGAAAGTCGAAAATCTGAGCATGCGCTTCGGCGGCCTGCTGGCGGTCAACGGCGTGGCCCTGACCGTGAAGGAAAAACAGGTGGTGGCACTGATCGGGCCGAACGGCGCCGGCAAGACCACCGTGTTCAACTGCCTGACCGGTTTTTACCAGCCATCGGGCGGCAGCATCCTGCTGGACGGCGAGCCGATTCACGGCCTGCCGGGCCACAAGATCGCCCTCAAAGGCGTGGTGCGCACCTTCCAGAACGTGCGGTTGTTCAAGGACATGACGGCGGTCGAGAACCTGTTGATCGCCCAGCACCGTCACCTGAACACCAACTTCCTGTCCGGCCTGTTCAAGACCCCGGCGTTTCGCAAGAGCGAGCGCGAGGCCATGGAGTTCGCCGAGTACTGGCTGGAAAAGGTCAACCTGAAAGAGTTCGCCAACCGCCCCGCCGGCACCCTGGCCTACGGTCAGCAACGTCGCCTGGAAATCGCCCGCTGCATGATGACCCGTCCGCGGATCCTCATGCTCGACGAACCGGCCGCCGGCCTGAACCCGAAGGAAACCGAAGACCTCAAGGCGCTGATCAGCGTGCTGCGTGAAGAGCACAACGTGACCGTGCTGCTGATCGAACACGACATGAAACTGGTCATGAGCATTTCCGACCACATCGTCGTGATCAACCAGGGCACGCCTCTGGCCGACGGCACGCCGGAACAGATCCGCGACAATCCTGAAGTGATCAAAGCCTACCTGGGGGAAGCGTAAATGCTGCAGTTCGAAAACGTTTCCACCTTCTACGGCAAGATCCAGGCCCTGCACAGCGTCAACGTCGAAGTCCGCCAGGGCGAGATCGTGACTCTGATCGGCGCCAACGGTGCCGGCAAGTCCACGCTGCTGATGACGCTGTGCGGTTCGCCGCAGGCCCACAGCGGCAGCATCCGCTACATGGGTGAGGAACTGGTCGGCCAGGACTCGTCGCAGATCATGCGCAAGAGCATCGCCGTAGTGCCGGAAGGTCGTCGGGTGTTTGCCCGTCTGACCGTCGAAGAAAACCTGTCCATGGGCGGATTCTTCACCGACAAGGGCGACTATCAGGAACAGATGGACAAGGTCCTCGGACTTTTCCCACGCCTCAAAGAACGCTTCAACCAGCGCGGCGGCACCATGTCCGGCGGCGAACAGCAAATGCTCGCCATCGGCCGTGCGCTGATGAGCAAGCCGAAACTGCTGCTGCTCGACGAGCCGTCGCTGGGCCTGGCACCGATCATCATCCAGCAGATCTTCGACATCATCGAACAGCTGCGCAAGGACGGTGTAACGGTGTTCCTGGTCGAACAGAACGCCAACCAGGCGCTGAAAATCGCCGACCGTGCGTACGTTCTTGAGAACGGCCGGGTGGTGATGCAAGGCACCGGCGAAGCGCTGCTGACCGACCCGAAAGTGCGCGAGGCGTACCTCGGCGGTTGATCGATCGCTTCAAACAAAAAACGGCCTTCGGGCCGTTTTTTTTGTGCCCGGCAAAAAAACTTTATCGATCGCTGTAACGCATCGCCGAGTCGTTTCTCTAGTGGGGCAAGCAAGCGCAATCGCTTGTTCAAACCCAAGTTCAAACCGGAGAAACATCATGACTGCTACCACCCGCACCCTGTCCGCCACCGCCCTGGTTCTGGCCCTCGGTTCTGCTCTGAGCATCGCTGCCGTCTCCACCGCCCACGCCGCTGACGACAACATGGAAAAATGCTTCGGCGTGGCCATGAAAGGCAAGAACGATTGCGCCGCAGGCGCGGGCACCACCTGTGCCGGCACCGCGAAAATGGATCATCAGGCCAACGCCTGGAAACTGGTTCCGAAAGGCACCTGCGCCACCACCGAAAGCAAAACCTCGCCGACCGGTTTCGGTCAGCTCGAAGCGTTCAAAGCCAAGTCCTGATCCGGGAGCCGCCCGAGTGTCGATCATGATCACATCCTGCGACCATGCCTTGCGCCGCACTCGGGCAGCCCTCACCGGGCTCCCGTCCCGTGCCGGGCTGGGGCTCAAGAGCGAGCACTTCAGCGAAGTGCTCGATTCACGTCCGGACATCGGTTTCTTCGAAGTCCATGCCGAAAACTACATGGTGGCCGGCGGCCCGTTTCATCATTTTCTGGGATTGATTCGCGAGGCGTATCCGCTGTCGCTGCATGGCGTCGGGCTGTCCATCGGTGCCGAAAACCCGCTGGATGTCCAGCACCTCAAACGCCTGGCGGCGCTGATCGAGCGCTATCAACCCCACTCCTTTTCCGAACACCTGGCCTGGTCGAGCCATGGCCCGGTGTTTCTCAATGACTTGTTGCCCCTGGCGTACGACACGCCGACGCTGAACCGCGTCTGCGACCACATCGATCAGGTGCAAAACACCCTCAAGCGTCCGATGCTGCTGGAAAACCCGGCGACCTATCTGGCGTTCCAGCGCTCGACCATGGACGAAGCGGACTTTATCCGTGAAGTCATCCGGCGCACTGGCTGCGGTCTGTTGCTGGACGTGAACAATGTCTACGTCTCGTGCATCAACCATCAGCGTGATCCCCTGACTTATCTCTACGCACTGCCGCTGCACGCGGTGGGCGAGATTCATCTGGCCGGGTTTGCCGAAGATTCCGACAGCCTCGGTGATCGCTTGCTGATCGACGATCACGGCGCGCCAATCGATCAAGCGGTCTGGTCGTTGTACCGGCAAGCGCTGGAACGCGTCGGCCCGGTGGCAACGTTGATCGAACGGGACAATCAGGTGCCGGCCTTCGACGTGCTGTTGGCGGAAGCGCAGCAGGCCGATGAGCTGTTGCACTGCGCGGGAGGTCGGCCGTGAGCACTCAAGCTGCGTTCAGCGCGGCGTTGCTCGATATCGACCTGCCCTGCCCCGACGGTTTGTGCAGTGCCAACGGCGCCGATCCGGCCAGCCGTTTCGCGGTGTACCGCAACAATGTTCAGAGCTCGTTGATCAACGCATTGGCCGACAGTTATCCCGTGGTGATGCAGTTGGTGGGTGACGAATTCTTCCGGGCGATGGCCGGAATTTTCGTGCAAAGCCATCCGCCACACAGTCCGTTGATGAGTGACTTCGGCAATGAACTGGCGGACTTCATCAGCGGCTTCGAACCTGCCACGAGCGTCCCCTATCTGGCCGATGTCGCGCGACTGGAACGCTTGCGCACGTTGGCCTATCACGCTGCCGATGCGTTGCCCCTGAGTCAGGACCGGATCGCTGCTGTGTTTGCAGATGCCGATGCGCTGAATGAACTGCGCATCGGCCTGCACCCTTCGCTGCATCTGCTCGATTCAAACTTCGCCGTGGTGGACATCTGGGCCGCGCATCAACACGACGCGACGCTGGCCGGGATCGATCTGCATCACGCCCAACACGCGTTGATCCTGCGCAATGGACTGGAAGTCGAGGTGTTCACCGTGGATCGCGGCGCCAGCCAGTTCATTCGCCAGCTCAAGGTCGGCCTGTCACTGACCCAGGCTCTGGAATCCGCTGAGACCTTCGACCTCAGCCAGACCCTCGCCCTGCTGATCAGTCGCCACGTCATCACTCATTTCCACCCAAAGGTGTCGTCATGAACTGTCTCGTTGCCCGCGCCATCGCGCTGCTGGAAAAAATCCCTCACAGCCTGATCGCTTTCATTGCGCGTTTTTCCATCGCGGCGGTGTTCTGGAAATCCGGGCAGACCAAGGTCGAAGGGCTGGCCGTCGACCTGATCGATGGCACCTTCGAGTTCGGCTGGCCGCGTCTTGCCGACTCGACGATTCCGCTGTTCAAGAGCGAGTACCACGTGCCGCTGCTGTCGCCGGAAATCGCCGCGCATCTGGCCGCGTTCGCCGAACACTTTTTCCCGATCCTGATCCTCATCGGCTTCGCCACGCGCTTTTCGGCGTTGGCATTGCTGGGCATGACCCTGACCATTCAGCTGTTCGTGTACCCGGATGCCTACCCGACCCACGGCACCTGGATGGCGGTGCTGCTGTACCTGATGGCGACCGGGCCGGGCAAACTGTCGATCGATCACCTGATCGCCCGGCACTACAACCGGTCCAGCGCCTCGCCGCTGAGCTTGAACCAGCCGATCAGATAATCCGCCAGCACTTGGGTGCGTTTCGGTAACCCGCCCTGATACGGATGCACCAAGTACATCGGCATGCGCCGGGTCTGAAAATCGCGCAGGAGCCAGCGCAATCGGCCGTCAGCCAATTCCGTCTGCAACAGATAGGAAGGCAAGCGAGCGATCCCGGCGCCGGCCAGTGCGGCTTTCTTCAACAGGTTGTAGTGATTGCTGGCGAACGGTCCCGACACCCGCACCCGCAGCAGTTCGTGCTGCTGGTGATAAAGCCATTCCTCGCGACCGCTGTAGTGACTGTTGAGCAGGCAACGGTGTTCGGCCAATGCTTGCGGCGTCAGCGGTTCGCCAAAGCGCTCCAGATAGTCAGGACTGGCACAGGTCATTTCCTGCCAGGCCAGCAGCGGTTTGGCCACCAGTCGCTCGTCATTGGCCACTTCAGTGCGGATCGCCAGATCGAAGCCGTCGCGGGACAGGTCGCGGTAGCTGTTGTTCAGCTCCAGTTCGATCTGCACCTCGGGGTATTTCTGCGAGAAGTCCAGCAGCAGACCGTCGAAGAACGTTTCCCCCAGCGAAACCGGCACCGTCATACGCACGGGACCTGCCATGTCGTCCTTCAATCGCGCCAATGCCTGACGCGCTCGCTCCACCTGGACTACCAGCGCCTGAGCCTGTGGCAACAACGCCGCACCGGCTGCGGTCAGGCTCAGCCGACGCGTTGTGCGTTGCAGCAACACCACGGAAAACCGCGCCTCCAGCTGACTGATGCGCTTGGACAACTGCCCCTTACTGCAACCCAATTGCTGCGCCGCCAAGGTAAAACTGCCGGCTTCGATCAACACCGCGAACGCTGCCAGATCATCCATCTCGCTCATGGATTGTTTCCATTTGAAAACCAAAGGTTGCCCATTAGTGCGCTTATCCGCAGAAAAAACCACTCTAGACTGAAACCTCGTTCAATCACTTGAGGCAATCACGATGAAAATTCTGTTGATCGGCGCGGGCGGCACCATCGGTTCGGCCGTGGACAAAGAGCTGTCGCAGCGTCATGAAGTCATTCGTATCGGTCGCAGCAGCGGCGATTTCCAGGTGGATATCAGCGACAGCGCATCGATCCGCAAGCTGTTCGAACAGACCGGCAAGTTCGACGCGCTGGTCTGCGCCGCCGGCAACGTGACCTTCGCCCCACTGGGTGAAATGACCGAAGACAGCTTCGCCCTCGGCCTGAAAGACAAGTTGATGGGGCAGGTCAATCTGCTGCTGATCGGCCGCGAATTCGCCAACGACGGCGCGTCGTTCACCTTCACCACCGGCGTGCTCAGCCACGATCCGATCCGCAGCGGCGCCTCGGCTGCACTGGTCAACGGCGCGCTCGACAGCTTCGTTCGAGCCGCCGCCATCGAGCTGCCACGCGGCCTGCGCGTGAACTCGATCAGCCCGACCGTGCTGGTCGAAGCCATGGGCAGCTACGCCCCGTACTTCCGTGGCTACAAGCCGGTTCCTGCGGCGGATGTGGCATTGGCCTACGCCAAAAGTGTCGAAGGCTTGCAGACAGGTCAGACATTTCACGTGGGCTAAACCCTTGTGATGAACGGTCAGCCTGCGTAACGTGGCGGCACTTGTCTGGAGAGCCAAAGATGCGTGTTGCCCGTTCCCTGATCGTTGTTGCCCTGCTCCCGTTGTTTGCCGCGTGCCAGTTGTTCGATGGCGCGCGGGAAAGCGCCTCCCACGTCGGCCAGACGCGGATGCAGGGGCAACTGACCGCTGCCGACGGCAAACTGGTGTTCCAGGCCTGCGGCGAGCAGCGCCAGTACGTGGTCAATGACATTGGCGGCACCAGCGTCCTGCAAGAGGCCGCCACCCTGGCCGATCAGCAGGGCAAGCTGTTCGCCGACGTGCGCGGGAAGATCGCCGGCGACCGCCTCGACCTGACCCAGCTTTATCGCGTCGAACGCTCCGGCACCGCCTGTGACGACCCCAACTTCAAACAACTGATCCTGCGCGCCGCCGGCCATGGCCCGGAATGGAATGTAAAAGTCAGCGGCAAGGGCCTGGTCATCGACCGCGAAGGCCAGCCACCGCTCGCCGTACCCTACGTCGAAGAGCAACTGGGTGACGGCCGTTTCAACCTCAGCAGCGAAGCCAACAACCAGCGCATCGAGCTGTGGGTGGCACCGCAGCGCTGCGTCGACAGCAGCACCGGCAGCGTGCAGCACATGAGCGCCGAGCTGCGTATCGACGGCAAGGTGCAGCGTGGTTGCGGGTATTTCGGCGGTTCGCGTAACGACTGATCGTTTTACCCTCACGGGATCCGGCCGATGCGGCTTATAATCGCCGCCTTCAAACGCCCTGGCGCAGTTGTGCGCCCCGCGAACCGGATCCTGTCATGTTACGAATCACTGAACTCAAGCTGCCGATCGACCATCCCGACGAAGACCTGCGCGCTGCCATCGTGCAACGCCTGGGCATTGCCAGCGATGACCTGCTCGATTTCACCTTGTTCAAGCGCAGCTACGATGCGCGCAAAAAGTCCTCCGAACTGTGCTTCATCTACACCATCGACCTCGAAGTGCGCGACGAGGCCAAAGTGCTGGGCAAGTTCGCCGACGACCGTAACGTCAACGTGGCGCCGGATGTCAGCTACAAATTCGTCGGCCAGGCGCCCAGCGACCTGAGCCAGCGCCCGATCGTGGTCGGTTTCGGCCCGTGCGGGATCTTCGCCGGCCTGTTGCTGGCACAGATGGGCTTCAAGCCGATCATCCTCGAGCGCGGCACCGAAGTGCGCCAGCGCACCAAGGACACCTGGGGCCTGTGGCGCAAAAGCGTGCTCAACCCTGAGTCCAACGTGCAGTTCGGCGAAGGCGGCGCGGGCACGTTCTCCGACGGCAAGCTGTACAGCCAGATCAAGGACCCGAAATTCCTCGGCCGCAAGGTGCTGCACGAATTCGTGAAGGCCGGCGCGCCGGAAGAAATCCTCTACGTCAGCAAACCGCACATCGGTACGTTCCGTCTGACCGGCATGGTCGAGACCATGCGTGAAGAGATCCGTGCACTGGGCGGTGAAGTACGCTTCCAGGAGCGCGTCACCGACGTGCTGATCGAAGACGGTCAACTGGTCGGCGTCGAGCTGGCCAGCGGCGAAACCCTGCATTCGAAACACGTGGTCCTGGCCCTCGGCCACAGTGCCCGCGACACCTTCCGCATGCTCCACAGCCGTGGCGTGTTCATGGAAGCCAAGCCGTTCTCGGTGGGCTTCCGGATCGAGCACCCGCAATCGCTGATCGACCGTGCGCGTCTGGGCAAGTACGCCGGCCATCCCAAGTTGGGAGCCGCCGACTACAAACTGGTGCACCACGCCAAGAACGGCCGTTCGGTCTACAGCTTCTGCATGTGCCCGGGCGGCACCGTGGTGGCGGCGACCTCCGAGCCGAACCGCGTGGTCACCAACGGCATGAGCCAGTACTCGCGTAACGAGCGCAACGCCAACTCCGGCATCGTCGTCGGCATCACCCCGGAAGTCGATTATCCGGGCGGCCCGCTGGCGGGGATCGAGTTGCAGGAACGTCTGGAGTCCCACGCCTTCATCCTCGGCGGCAGCGACTACAAGGCGCCGGCGCAACTGGTCGGCGACTTCATCAACGACATTCCTTCGACCGAACTGGGCGAAGTCGAGCCGTCGTACAAACCGGGCGTGGCACTGGGCGATCTGGCCCTGGCCTTGCCGGACTTCGCCATCGAAGCGATCCGCGAAGCACTGCCGGCGTTCGAGAAGCAGATTCGCGGTTATTCGCTGCACGATGCGGTGCTGACCGGCATCGAGACCCGCACCTCTTCGCCGCTGCGCATCACGCGTAACGAGACGCTGCAGAGCATGAACGTCAAAGGCCTGTTCCCGGCCGGTGAAGGCGCGGGTTATGCGGGCGGGATTCTGTCGGCGGGTGTCGATGGTATTCGCATCGCAGAAGCCGTGGCGCGTGACATTCTCGGTCTAGAGGCCTGACACCGCAAAATTGTGGGAGCGGGCTTGCTCGCGAATGCGGTGTTACATTCAACAATTATGTTGACTGATCCAAAGCATTCGCGAGCAAGCCCGCTCCCACATTAGGTTCCGGGTGTATCAAATATTGGCGCGCAGAACCGAGGTCGGCAGCGCCTTACCCTGCTCGGCACTCGCCGCTACGGCCGCTATCAATCCATCCAGCTCATAGCCCTGCGCCTTGAGCCACGCCTGATCGTAATACGTGTCCGCGTAGCGCTCGCCGCCATCGCACAGGATCGCCACGATCGAGCCCGACTCCCCCGCCGCTTTCATCTGCTGGGCCGCCATCAGCGCGCCGATCAGGTTGGTCCCACTCGAACCGCCCACATGGCGGCCCAGACGCTGCGCCAGGTAATGCATGGCCGCCAGCGACAAAGCATCCGGCACCTTGACCATCGCATCGATTACCTTCGGCAGGAACGACGCTTCTACCCGCGGCCGGCCGATGCCTTCGACGCGTGAACCGTGGTCCAGACGCAAACTCGCGTCGCCGGTCTGGTAAAAGTCGAAGAACACCGAACGCTCGGCATCGGCGCACAGCACGCGGGTGCAGTGCTGGCGATAACGCACGTAGCGACCGAGGGTCGCGGTGGTGCCGCCGGTGCCGGGACTGGAAATCAGCCAGGCCGGGCACGGGTGCTGCTCGTAACGCATCTGCTGGAAGATCGACTCGGCGATGTTGTTGTTCGCCCGCCAGTCGGTGGCCCGCTCGGCGTAGGTGAACTGGTCGATGAAGTGACCGTCGTGCTCGCGGGCCAGGCGTTCGGATTCGGCGTAGATCTGGGTCGGATCGTCCACCAGATGACTCTGGCCACCGTAGAACGCGATCTGCGCAATTTTTTCCTTGGAGGTGGTCGCCGGCATCACCGCAATGAACGGCAGCCCGAGCATCCGCGCGAAGTACGCCTCGGAAATCGCCGTCGATCCGCTGGACGCCTCGATCACCGGCGCGCCGGGCTTGAGCCAGCCGTTACACAAGGCGTAGAGAAACAGCGAGCGGGCCAGCCGATGCTTGAGGCTGCCGGTCGGGTGACTGGACTCGTCCTTGAAGTACAACTCGATGCCTGGGAACCCCGGCAGCGGCAAGGGGATCAGGTGGGTGTCGGCGCTGCGCTGGAAGTCCGCTTCGATGATCCGGATGGCTTCGCGGGCCCACTGTCGGTTGTCGCTCATGGCTGTCGTTCTCGTTGAATCGTGCAGAAGTGCCTTCACAGGCTCAGCCCCCAAGCTTAGGAAAAATCCCACGGCACCGACAGATACAGCTGAGCTTCAATCCCTTGGGCAACTGCTAGGCTCTGCTGCATGTCGGCCTGGCGCCCTGTAACCACATATAACAAAAAAGAATATAACTTTTGTTTTAACAACTAACGGTACGGGTTAGGGTGTGCCACCTTTTGACTTTATCGATGGAGAGCGACCTTGCCTCTGCGTAGCACTTTCACGCGTTTCTTTCAGTTGGAAGCTGCCAGCGGTCTGTTACTGATCGCCGCGGCCATCCTGGCTCTAATCATCAACAACTCGCCGTTGTCGTGGTTGTACAGCGGCCTGCTCGACACCCCGGTGGTGGCGCAGATCGGCGCGTTGAAGATCGCCAAGCCCCTGCTGCTGTGGATCAACGACGGCCTGATGGCGCTGTTTTTCCTGCTGATCGGCCTGGAAGTGAAGCGCGAAGTGCTCGACGGCCAGCTGTCGAAACCGTCGCAGATCGTCCTGCCTGGCGCGGCGGCCATCGGCGGGATGCTGGTGCCGGCGCTGATCTATTGGTTCCTCAACCGCGACAATCCCGCCGCCCTCGACGGCTGGGCGATTCCGACCGCCACCGACATCGCCTTCGCCCTCGGCGTGCTGGCCTTGCTCGGCAAGCGCGTGCCGGTGTCGCTGAAACTGTTCCTGATGACCCTGGCGATTATCGATGACCTCGGGGCCATCGTGATCATTGCAATCTTCTACTCCGGCGAGCTGTCGACCCTGTCGCTGGGCCTGGCGGCGGCGTGCATCGCGGCGCTGGTGGCGATGAACCGGCTCGGCGTGGTCAAGCTCGGGCCGTACATGATCATTGGTCTGATCCTTTGGGTCTGCGTGCTCAAGAGCGGCGTCCACGCGACGCTGGCCGGCGTGACCCTGGCATTCTGTATCCCGCTGCGCACCAGGAATGCCGAGCCTTCGCCGCTGCTGACCCTCGAACACGCGCTGCACCCGTGGGTCGCCTACGGCATTCTGCCGCTGTTCGCCTTCGCCAACGCCGGCCTGTCGCTGACCGGCGTAACCGCTGAAAGCTTCACCCACCACGTCCCGATGGGCATCGCCGTCGGCCTGCTGCTGGGCAAGACCATCGGCGTGTTCGGCCTGACCTGGCTCGCCGTCAAGACCGGCATCGCCGCCCTGCCCCAAGGCGCCAATTGGGGCCAGGTGCTGGGCGTGGCGATCCTCTGCGGGATCGGCTTCACCATGAGTCTGTTTGTCGGCTCCCTCGCCTTCGTGCCGGGCGCCAGTGAATACGCCGGGATGGACCGGATGGGCATTCTCACCGGCTCGGTGTTTGCGGCATTGATCGGTTATGCGGTGACGTTGGCGGCGAGCAGAAAAGGATCCACACAAGGAAGTTAACACGCTCATTACGCGCCTCTCACTGGAAGGCCCAAGACTCAATGAAAGATTCACACACATGATTGGGCTCCAGAACCCTGCAAAGCATTGATAGTCTCCCGTTGGCGCTGCTCGCAGCGCTTAACCTGAGCCTTTCAAGTGTGCTATATCTCCTGTTGACAGCAGCGTCACCTCAGAATGTTTTTTCGGAGCCTTCCATGTCACGCAAAGCAGAAAAGCGCCCAATGACGGACAGTCAGATTGCCGTGCAGGAGTCTTATATTCCGGACATTGCCCTGAAAGCATTCAACAACGCCTACAAAATGGCGCTTGCCAATGGGGCTGCTGTGCTTGTCGCCAAAGATGGTCAATTGTTTGAAGTTACAGAAAAATCTTCGGTTGCACTGCGCTCGATCGGCACCTATGGAAACCTGAAAAGCGGGACTCGCCTGCAAATCAGCAAACTGCCTAAACAGGTCGTTTCTTGAGCACACCGAGGGTACGTATATTCGCCGGACCAAATGGCTCAGGAAAAAGCACCTTTAATCGGCTGGTTCCTGCGCATCTATTGGGAAATTACATAAACCCGGATGATATAGAGCGTGCAATCAAAGACACTGGTTATTTTGATTTCACCACCTATCGCATCGAATCTCACAAAAATGACATTTTCGATTTTTTCCGCAACCACGCCCTGCTGAAAAAAGCTCCAGAGTCATTGGCAAAAATGGATTCGATTACGATTGAAGGTGACAGGCTCAGCTTCTCGGATACTCAGATCGACTCCTATGTAGCCTCCGCTCTTTCCGACTTCATACGGCGCTCTCTGATCAAAGAGAAAATCAGTTTTACGTTCGAAACCGTCATGTCCTCATCAGATAAAGTCGATTTGCTCTACGAAGCCCAGAGATCCGGGTACAGGGTTTACGTCTATTACGTTGCAACAGCCGACCCGGAAATCAATGTCGCCAGGGTTGCCTATCGCGTATCACAGGGTGGGCACAACGTTCCTCCTGAAAAGATACGAAAGCGTTATTGGAGGTCTCTGGCGCTCCTATCGGATGCAATCCTCACCTCGAACAGAGCCTATATCTTTGATAACTCCGACGAAGGTAGCGAAGGACTGACACAGGTTGCAGAGATCACAGACGGGGAGCTGATTGAAATCAAATCTGACGTACAGCCACCTTGGTTTAAAGAGTTCCTGCTCGATAAACTGATCTAGATCACAAGCCTACGACTTCTCTTAATGTCGGCCTTTATTCACGTCGAACAATCACCCACGCCTTTAAAGATACGTCCTACCCAATCGCATTCGTCTATCGCGATCACTGGTGAACACCAAACAAAAACCCCGACCAGTCACCTGATCGGGGTTTTCTTTTACCGCTTGTTCGCGATTAGTGCGAAACGCGGCTGGTGCCGCCAACAGTCGAAATCCGTACCCGCTCACCCACGCGGAATACTTCATTCTCCTGCACTTGCTGCACATAGGCACGCATGCTGCCGTCGTCTTCGCGCACGGTGATTTCAACGCCTTGAGTGCGGGTCAGGCCTTCTTCAGTGGCCGAACCGATCAGGCCGCCGGCCACGGCACCGATAACGGCTGCAACGATGCTGCCTTTGCCGCCGCCGATGGCGCTGCCGCCGACACCGCCCACCGCTGCACCGGCGAGGCCGCCGATCGGGGTCTTGGTGCCTTCGATTTTCACCGGACGCAGGGATTCGATGGTGCCCATGCGAATCGTCTGCACGCGACGCGCTTCGTCACGGGAGTAGGAGTCACCGGTCAGGCTCGACTGGCAGCCGGTCAGCAACATCGCCATCGTGGAAAAGGAAGCAACCAGCAGAACAGACTTACGCATAGCATCAACTCCAAAGGACAGGTATTCATTAAACTCCGCAGCTTGACGCCTGTCACGGCGTCGCCCGGATAAAGTTGCTTTCATTCAGGCCCGGTACAGGCGCCCGCGAACTCACCCAACAGTAGCGCCAAAATCCGTTTCCTGCGCCGCCGACCCAAGGATTTCCATGGATTACTTCATCATTGTCGTCACCACCGCCGCCGGTCTGTACTTCCACTGGTGGCTGTATGTGCGGATCAAACGCTGGATGGATCGCGACCTGGCCCTGTCACTGGCCGGCAAGGATGAAGGCAAACGCGCCTTCATGCTCGAACGGCTGAAGCAGGCTCAGGCGCAGAAGATCAAGCGCCGGGACCTGCCGAAGTGGCTTGAGGCCGCTGCGGCAGGCTATCCCGCTCGGTAGACTGTTTACGGTGCCAGACGTTCAAGAATCCAGTCGGCGCCCTGCACACGGTAGTTGAGGCGATCGTGCAGACGGCTCGCGCGGCCCTGCCAGAACTCGATGCGCTCAGGGAGCAAACGGTAGCCTCCCCAGTGTTCCGGGCAATCGGGCTGGGTGTTGGTGAAACGTTGCTCGGTGGCCTTGAGCAAGTCTTCCAGTTCACCCCGGCCGTTGATCACCCGGCTCTGCGGGGAGGCCCAAGCGCCGAGACGGCTGCCCAGCGGTCGCACCTGATAGTAAGCGTCGGACTCTTCAGGCGTGACCTTCACCACCCGCCCTTCGATCCGTACCTGGCGCTCCAGGGTCGGCCAGAAGAACGTCATGGCAGCGAACGGGTTCGCCGCCAGATGCTGGCCCTTGGCGCTTTCGTAGTTGGTGAAGAAGGTGAAGCCCTGCTCGTCCAGCCCCTTGAGCAGCAGAATGCGGCAATGCGGACGGCCGTCCGCATCCACCGTGGCCAGGGTCATCGCGTTGGCTTCCACCGGCGCCTGTTCGGTTTTCACCGCTTCGGCAAACCACTGGTGAAACAACGCAAAGGGCTCAGCCGGGGCTTGCGCCTCGGTCAGGCCGTCCCGGGTGTAATCACGACGCATATCTGCCAGAGACTGGGTCACGGCGCATTCCTTTTCGTTAGCGGATCACTTTTTAGTGGTATCGGTCGCAGCGACTTTCTTGTCGGTTGCGGCAGCTTTGGCGGGCGCGGTCTTTTTCGCCGGAGCCTTGGCCGGGGCCTTCTTCGCTGGAGCCTTAGCAGCAGCTTTCTTGGCCGGAGCCTTTTTGGTGGCCGGTACAGCGGCTTTCTTCGCAGCCGGTGCCGGGGTCACCGGTTTGGCGGCAGGCTTGACGTCCTGAGCAGCGACCATGGTCACTGGCTTCGGTGCTGGCATGTTGTATTTGCTCAGCAGTGCGACCATGGTGTTTTGCGGCGTCACCAGCAGTTCGACACGACGGTTCAGGGCACGGCCTTCAACACTGTCGTTGGCGGCACGCGGCGCTTCGGAACCCATGCCGCGCAGCATCAGGCGATCACGCTGCAGACCGCTCAGACGGAAGATCGCCGCCACGGCCTGGGCGCGTTCCTGGCTCAACTTGACGTTGGCCGGAGCGGCGCCGGTGGTGTCACTGTGACCGAGCACCAGCACGGCGGTTTTCGGGTCGGCTTCGAGGATTTTCGCCACGCGGGTGAACGGGCCGAGGGTCACTGGCAGCAGCATCGCCGGGCGGTCCGGGTTGAACGAGCCTTCCACCGGCGCGGTCACGACCAGCACGTTTTCACGGCGCTCGAGTTGCAGGTTGCTGTCCTTGATCGCGGTGCGCAGGCGCGGCTCGTAGTCATCCAGCCAGGCTTGAGTCACTTTTGGATCGGGCATCGGCACGACTTTGGCCGTGTCCTGCTCCTTGCCGCCAAACGGCCACCACCATTTGCCACCCTTGTCGGCCTCAGCCTTGGCGACTTCGACCGGCTTGGCTTCGGGTTTGGCTTCAGCCTTCACCTCAGCCTTGGCCGCCGAGTCGTCGGAGCCAAACGGCCAGTACCACGGACTGCTGCTCTCGGCCTTGGCAACCGGCGCGGTGGCGGCCGGTTTCAACGGGGCAGGCGCCGGAGCCGGCTCCTTGGCTGCGACTTTGTCGGAAGAACCGAACGGCCACCAGCTGCCGCCATCGGCGTCGTTCTTCGGAGTCTGTGCACAACCGGTGATTGCGAAACACAGGGCCAGGGCGAGAGTTTGTTTGGACGACATTGGAAACCCACAAAAAGAAGTAGTGAACAATCAGAGGACTTTCGCCCGGATAAACAGACGCTTTGAAACGAAATTCGCCATGAGGTTCCGGCCCTGGAGCCTCGTGCGATGCTTTACAGACAAGTGGCTAGTACCCGCGCCAGCTTCTGCGCGCGCGGATCCATCAAGACGTACGGCCCCAGGGTATTTGTCACAAATCCGAAGGCCACATCGTGCTCCGGATCAGCAAAACCGATGGAACCGCCCGCACCCGGATGGCCGAATGCACGCGGGCCGAGGCCGTAAGTGGCGTTTGGCACGTCGGGTTGATCGAGCATGCAACCGAGACCGAAACGGGTGCGGGTCAGCAAGGTCTTGTCCTCGCCGAGGCTGTGTTCGCGGGTCAGTTCTTCGAGCATTTCGCTTTCCAGCAGGCTGCCGTCGAGCAGACCGGCGTAAAACCCGGCCAGGCTGCGTGCATTGCCGTGGCCGTTGGCTGCCGGTTGCTGCATGCGGCGCCACTCCGGCTTGTTGGTGCTGGTGAGCACCGACGGGGGATTGGTGAAGGCCCGGGTGGTCATGGCCGTCGGCTCGCGCATGGTCACTTGCAGCAGGCGCTGGGCAGCGGCGTCGCCGGTGTTGCCCTTGCCCCGCGCAATGTGCGCCACGCGATGAAACTCTTCGTCGGCCAGACCGACATGGAAATCCAGCCCCAGCGGTTTGGCGACCCGCGCCACAATCGATTCCCCCGGCCCGCGACCGTCGGCACGCCGCAGCAATTCGCCAATCAGCCAGCCGTAGGTGATCGCGGCATAGCCATGACCGGTGCCCGGCGTCCACCACGGTGCTTCGGCGGCGAGAGCGTCGACCATGGTTTGCCAGTCATACAGCGCTTCCGGCGCCAGCAATTCGCGCAGGGCCGGCAGACCGGCCTGATGGCAAAGCAGTTGGCGCAGGGTGACGGATTCCTTGCCGGCGGCGGCGAATTCCGGCCAGTAACGGGCGACCGGCGCATCGAGCTGCAACTTGCCTTCGGCAACCAGTTGCAGCGCGGTGACGGCGGTGAAGGTCTTGGTGCAGGAGAACAGATTGGCGATGGTGTCGCTGTGCCAGGCCTCGGCGCCGTCCTTGTCGGCGGTGCCGGACCAGAGGTCGAGGACGGTTTCCCCGCCGACCCGGATGCACAACGCGGCGCCGCGTTCCTGGGGATCGTCGAACAGTGCGGCGAAAGCTTCGCGCACCGCTTCGAATTGAAGCTCGTAATGTCCCTGAATCTGCACCCGCAACTCCCCCGCGAAAACGCTCTACAAAGTGGCCCGCATTGTTCCAGCCCGTGAGGGTTTTGGGAACCGCTGCGGGCCGGGCGGTCTTCAGGTTTCGTAACGATCAGTGACCGTTGCCCGAATGCCCGCCGGTGTGGCCGGCCCCCTGCCCCGGGCCTTTGCCGGCGTCTGCCTTGCGGCCGCCTTCGGCTTCGTGGCCGGTCTTGTCCGCAGCGGCAGCCGCTTTCTGCGCCTCTTTGTTCAACTGATCGACGGTCGCCAGGTTGCTCTTGCGCACGGCTTCGACAAAACCCTGGAACGGCAGATCGGTGACGCCAACCAGACCAAAGTGGCCGTTTTCGCCATCGAGCAGACGCCCGGTCACCGGTTGATCCAGATACTGGAACCAGTGCACGCCGACAATCGACGGCTCGCTAAGCGCCTGTTTGAGGAAGTTGGCGTAGGCCGGGCCGCGGTCTTCTTCCTTGCTCAACGGAGTCACGCCGCCCCAGAACGGGCCACGGTCGGTGGAGCCGAAGTTGAATTCGGTGATCAGCACCGGTTTGTCGAGGTTGCGCAGCGCGGCGAAGTCATAACCGTCCTGCGGTTGCAGGGTGTACATGTTGAAGCTCAGCACGTCGCAATACTGGGCGCAGGACGCCACGGCTTCCGGGGTGCTGGTGGCGAAACGGCCACCAAGCAGCAACTGGTTCGGCGCGTGCCATTTCAGCGAGTCGGAAATGGTCTTGAAGTAGGTGTCGGCGAACACCTTCTGGAAATATTTGAAGTCGGCCTCGATTTCCGGATGCTCCGGATTCGGCAGCGGCGCCTCGAAACCCGGGTCTTCCATCAATTCCCACGCCGGCAGATCAATGCCCCAGGCCTTCGACAGCCCCGCCTGATTGCGGTACTTGTCGCGCAACTGCTTGAGGAACGCGCGTTTGGCCGGAACGTCGGTGGTCATTTTCAAGGTGCCGTAGGCCAGCGCGTAACGGGATTTCGGATCATCACCGGGGCCAGCCCAGGCCAGTTCGTTGTCGGCGAAGTAGCCGATGAGCCACGGATCATCGCGATGATCGCGGGCGGCAATCGCCACGGCGCGTTCGGTGGCCATGGCGAAGCGCGGATCGAACGGGTCAGGCATGCCGCCCCACCAGTCGGTGCCGGTGCTGATGCTGGTGTAATCACCGACGATCGATAGCGGCAAGGTGTACGGCATGCGCTCGGCGTCACCTAGGGCAGGCGCGCTCCAGTTACCGACCGTGTTGAAGCCCCAGGCTTGCAGGCGATCGAGGGTGTGGCTGGCCCACTTTTGCTCGTCGACCGTGTTCGTGCACGGCTTCGCAACGCTTTGCCCGCTGGTGGCTGCCGACTCGGCGACCCCGGCTTTCGGCTGTTCGGAGGCGGCTACCGGTGCACTGGCGTTGGTCGCGGCTTCTTCTGCGGCGCCAGCCTTGGCGGCTTCGGCCACTCCGGCCTTGTTGCCGCTGTCCGGAATGCATGGCTCGCCATACAGACGCTGAAGGTTGGCGCCGTAGAAGTCGTACCAGCGACCGAAGTTGTAGCCACGACCCTGATCGACACCGTTGCCGCCACGGTTGTCGCCTTCGCCGAAATGGCTGGCCAGCGGCTCTCCCGGTTTTGGCAGGAATTCGAACATGTACTCGCGGCCGGCCACGTAGGTCTGGTTGACCTCCGGGCTGACGGTGTTCACACCAAGGGAATAAAACGGATGGCCCTCGGGCGTCACCAGATACCAGCGGCCGTCACGTTTTTCGGTGCGGAAGAAACCGCTGGCCTTGAACGCCGGGCCTTTGCTCCAGCCACCGAACTTGTCCAGCGAGGACTTTTCGCGCTCGGCCAGCCAGGTGTTCAGTTGTTGCTGTTCTTTGGCGGCGGCGGATTTCAGTTGTTCGTCATTGGCGACTTTTTCCGGCCACTTGCCGCGAGTCGACTGGCCGTAGGCATCCACCAGATTGCCGTAGGCGGATTTGATCACCTCGCCCTCGTCCTGCACGCCAAAGCGCTCGAGCAACAGACTTTGCGCGGCTTTCGGCTGATCCATCGACAGGCTGACCGACACCACCTGGCTGCGATCCAGCTCACCGCTGCTGCTCGCCAGCAGGATGCGCTGCCCATCGATCGTCATCGGCATCACCGGCCCGGCTTTCATGCCCTGGCTCAGTGGCGAGGTTGCGGTCAATGGCACGAGCAAGGTCTGCGCCGGGCCGGCCGGCAGATCGACGCGGCTGACCAGGGTCTTGCCGTCGTTGCTCTGGATTTGTACGTAGACGGTCACCGCCCAGTTCATCGCGCTCTGGATACGCAGGCTCATCATGCCGGACTGCGACCAGTCCCAGGCACCGGTCTGCGGTGACAGACGCAAGGTCGGGCGGGCCGTCGGGTTGAACGTCACCCGGCGCAGCACTTCGCCTTCGGGGGTCTGCTCGGCGTTGGCTTGCGGCAGGTCGGCGTTTTCGGTCGCGACCTTCACCACGTCGGCGGGGCGGACAAAGTTGAACAGGGTCTGCTGGCCGGCAGGTGCCGCCAGCAAGGGGCCAGCGAAAACCAGGGCAAAAATGGCAGGCAACGAACGACGAATCATGAGAACGGATTTCTCCCTAACGACCCGCAAGGGCCAATGGAAAAGCGATAGCAGAGAGATAGACAGCGCGGCGGGCAAAACTGCCCACCGATGTCTCAGGATATTTCACGACGGAAAGGAGGCAACGCATTGAGGATCGCCTTGCCGTAGCGCTGGGTGACCAGCCGCCGATCCAGCAAGGTGATGGTGCCGCGGTCTTCTTCGGTACGCAGCAGTCGGCCGCAGGCCTGAACCAGCTTCAGCGAGGCGTCGGGCACCGAGATCTCCATGAACGGATTGCCGCCCCGGGCTTCGATCCATTCCGACAGTGCGGCTTCGACCGGATCGTCCGGCACCGAGAACGGGATCTTGGCGATCACCACATGCTCGCAATAGGCGCCGGGCAAGTCCACGCCTTCAGCAAAACTGGCGAGGCCGAACAGCACGCTGGAATCGCCGCCATCGACCCGCGCCTTGTGCTTGTTCAGGGTTTCCTGTTTCGACAGGTTGCCTTGAATGAACACTTGCTTGCGCCAGTCGCGGTCGAGGCCGTCGAACACGTCCTGCATCTGTTTGCGCGAAGAGAACAGCACCAGACTGCCGCGCGAGCCTTCGACCAGCTCCGGCAGATCGCGGATGATCGCGGCGGTGTGGGCGGCGGCATCGCGCGGGTCGGCTTTCAGGTCCGGCACCCGCAACACACCGGCGTCGGCATGATGGAACGGGCTCGGCACCACGGCGGTGACGGCTTTTTTCGGCAGGCCGGCGCGCATGCGGAAGCGGTCGAACGTGCCGAGGGCGGTCAAGGTCGCGGAGGTGATCAGACAGCCGTAGGCCACGTTCCACAGGCTGCGACGCAGGGTTTCGGCTGCGAGGATCGGGCTGGCGTTGACCTCGATGTCGAACAGCGAACCGCTTTCGGCCAGCGTCAGCCAGCGGGCCATCGGCGGGTTGTCTTCCGGGTCTTCGGCGGTGAACGCGGTCCACAGCTCCCAGTTGCCGGAAGCACGGGACAACAGGCTGCCGAACAGCGGATACCACTCTTCGGCCTGATTGCTGGCGATGCCGATGTTGACCTCGCCGTCCATGCCTTCCTTTAGCAGGTCGGTCAGACGGGTAAACAGATCATTGAGACGGGAGAAGCCTTTTTTCAGCTCGATGCCCATCTCGCGCATGTGTTCGGGAATCACCCCACCGATGAAGCGATGACGCGGGCGCTCGCGGCCCTCGACGTCTTCGCCGGGCTTGAAATCGGCTATCTGTTCACACGCGGTGAACATGAATTGCTGCTGGGTCTTGATCTCCCGCGCCAGCTCCGGCACCTGCTCGATCAGCTTGCCGAGGTCGCCCGGCAGCGGGTGCTGGGCCAGCAGCTTGGTGAGGTTCTTGGCGGTGGTTTCCAGCCAGTCGGCGGTGGAGCGCAGACGCGTGTAATGGGCGAAGTGGCCGATGGCCTTGTCCGGCAGGTGATGACCTTCGTCGAACACATAAATGGTGTCGCGCGGATCGGGCAAGACTGCCCCGCCGCCCAGTGCCAAGTCGGCCAGCACCATATCGTGGTTGGTGACGATCACGTCGACCTTGCCCATGCCTTCGCGAGCCTTGTAGAAGGCGCACTGGCCGAAGTTCGGGCAATGACGGTTGGTGCACTGGCTGTGGTCGGTGGTCAGGCGCGCCCAGTCGGCGTCTTCCAGCGCGTTGGGCCAGCTGTCGCGGTCGCCGTCCCATTTATTGCCGGCAAGCTTCTCGATCATGCTGGTGAACAGCTTCTGGCTGGCTTCATCGACCTCGATCTTGAAGCCTTCTTCTTCGAACAGCTGCGCAGTGGCGGTCTGCGCATGGCCTTCCTGCAACAGCATGTCGAGCTTGGAAAGGCACATGTAGCGGCCACGGCCCTTGGCCAGGGCGAAGCTGAAGTTCAGCCCGCTGTTGCGCATCAGGTCGGGCAAATCCTTGTAGACGATCTGCTCTTGCAGGGCGACGGTGGCGGTGGCGATCACCAGGCGCTTGCCGGCCAGTTTGGCGGTCGGGATCGCCGCCAGGCTGTAGGCCACGGTCTTGCCGGTACCGGTGCCGGCTTCCACCGCGACAATCGCGGGGTCGCCACTGCGCCGGCCTTCGTCGTCGGTGTCGATATCCCCGAGGACCTTGGCGACTTCAGCGATCATCAGGCGCTGGCCGTAACGCGGTTTGAGGCTCTTGGCCTCTAGAAAACGCGAGTAGGCGCCCTGGATCGTGGTTTTGAGTTCAGTGCTGATCATTGAGTGTCGGGCGCAAAAAACGCTGGATAAATTTTCAGTGGTTCGGATGGGGGGCTATCATACCCCGCGAATCGATCCTGCGCAGAACGGAGTACCCCAATGACACCTTTTAGCCTCGTTTACCCCATCCATGTACTGGCCGCGCTGGTGTGGGTCGGCGGTATGTTTTTCGCCTGGATGGTGCTGCGCCCTGCGGCGATGAAGGCACTGGACGGTCCCGGACGCCTGACGCTCTGGGTGGAAGTGTTTCAAGGTTTTTTTCGTTGGGTATGGGGGGCGGTGATTCTGCTGCCGGTCACCGGGGTGGGCATGCTGCATCTGCAACACATCGCCTTCGATAACGCGCCGCGTTATGTGCAGGTGATGATGGGGTTGTATGTGGTGATGACCGCGCTGTTCATCCGGATTCAGGCGTTGATGCTGCCGGAACTGCGCACGGCGGTGCAGGCGAAGGATTGGCCGGCGGGTGCGGCAGTGCTGGGGCGGATTCGCAAAGTGGTGGGTTTCAATCTGCTGGTCGGGGTGGTGCTGGTGGCGGTGGCTGCTGCGCGACCCTCGTTCTGACGAGCGCGTTTTGCCTGATCGTTCCCACGCTCTGCGTGGGAATGCAGCCGTGACGCTCCGCGTCACTGGACGCGGAGCGTCCCTTGAGGCATTCCCACGCGGAGCGTGGGAACGATCAACGAAGGTGAGAGCAATCGGTTACAAGCGCTGTACAGTGACAGACCCCGCCGCACCCGCAGGCCCCGGCTGTCCGTCAGCCCCCGGTTTGCCGCTCTTGCCACCATCGGCGCGATAGACCAGGCAGCCCTTGGACTTGCCACCCGCCCCCGGCTTGCCGCCAGGACCGGCCGGGCCACCGGCACCGCCGGCAACTTCAACTTTGATCAGCTCGGCCGGAAACTCGCGCGGCACTTCAAGACGCACCAGCGCGCCCGGTGCACCCGGCTGGCCATCGCTGCCGTTGCTGCCATCAAAACCATGTCCCGCCTGGCCCCAGGTGCAACCCGGCTCCTGACCGTTGGCGCCATCGAGCCCGACAAAACCCGGCGCACCGGTGCCGCCACGGGCATCGACCACCAGTTTCGGCGCATTCAACGCCTTGAATTGCAGATTCAGATTGCGCCCGGCGCGGGCGGCTTTTTCGTACGTGCCCGGTGCGCCACGGGCGGTAATCTGGCTGCCTTCGGCAAGTTGAGCGCGGATGACTTTCATCTCCAGCGCCTGTTCGCTCGGCACGATGGCAATGCGCGCTTCATGGCCCAGTTGCAATTCGCCGACACTCAGTTCGGTCACGTTCGAAGGAATCAGCAAAGTGCCGTAATCGGCGACCACCAGTTTCTCCAGTTGCAGAGTGCTGGCGGTGTTCGGCAGACGCATCAGCGAGTTGGTTTCGACGCTGACCACCTGGGCGCAGGCCAGGGGACTGATGAATGCAGCGAGCAGGCAGAGTTTACGCATGGGAAGCCTCCGGAGCGGCCGGGGCCGGGATGGTTTGCAGGTGGAATACGCCGAACAACAGGATACGGCCACGATCACGCCAAGGGTGCGGACGCCCCTTGAGACTGCGGTTGCACAGCAGCACTTCGAGTACGTGGATCGCCAGCAGCAGACCGCCCGCCAGATTGACCAGCAGGTGCAGCGGATGAACAAACGGCACCAGCTGATTGGCCAGCACCACGCAGCAGAACAGCAGGGTCAACAATCGCCCCAGCCCACAGAACACCTTCATACGCTCCCCCGTGTTGCGAATTATTCTTTGGGCGCACAGTAACGGCTTCTGCAGGGGATAAGCCAGAGGGGAAAATGAAAAAAACCGGACCGCCGCCGGATGGCTGCCGGTTCGACGACGTTCATCGACCGACAGCTCTAGCCTGCGGACTACAGACTCATCCTAACGATTGATGTGCAGTTCCACCCGACGGTTCTGCGCACGCCCCTCGTCCGTGTTGTTATCGGCGACCGGTTCGCTTTCGCCGCGCCCTTCACTGGTGAGTTTGTTTGGCGCCAGGCCCTGGCTCAGCAAATACTCCGCCACGCTGCTGGCGCGACGTTCCGAAAGTGCCTGGTTGTAGGCATCCGAACCCTTGCTGTCGGTGTGGCCTATGACCTTGATGCTCACCACATCGGCATTGCGCAGTTTGTCCATCAGCGTGTCCAGCTGGCTTTTCGCGGCCGGTTTCAGATCGGACTTGTCGAAGTCGAACAGCACGTTGCCGGCATCGTTGAGGGTGATGACTTCGGTTTGCGGGGCCGGTTCGGCCGGTTTCTCGGTGACCGGGTATTGCGGCAGCGGACAGCCACGGTGGTCGACCGGGGTATTGGCCGGGGTATCGGGGCAACGGTCGCGGCGATCGAACACGCCGTCGTCGTCTTCATCGCCATCCTGGGCATAGCAGATCAATCCGCCGGTGAGGATCCCCAGCGCAGCGCCACCGCCGGCCCAGCCGCCACTTTCGAGCGC
Source organism: Pseudomonas sp. RIT778 (assembly GCF_019718735.1). Taxonomy (NCBI): domain Bacteria; kingdom Pseudomonadati; phylum Pseudomonadota; class Gammaproteobacteria; order Pseudomonadales; family Pseudomonadaceae; genus Pseudomonas; species Pseudomonas sp. RIT778. The sequence continues at coordinate 83,569 of NZ_JAIHBA010000001.1, forward strand.
GCCGAGACCGCCGCCGACCAGTCCGCCAATAAGGCTGCAGATCGGCCAGGTACGTTGATTGAGGGGAGCGGTGCCATCGCTGTGGGTGGCGCAACCGGTCAACAGGCTGCCCAGCAGCAGAACCGGCAAGACGGACCTTGTAAGAACACTCATCGTTAAAGCTCCTGTGTCACCGGCCCATACCGGTTACACAGGAGTAAAGACCCGCATCCGCGACTGCACAAGCCGCGGATGCGAGGGGGCTAGCGGTTGATTTTGATTTCGGTACGACGGTTCAGCGCACGTCCGTCCGCAGTTTTGTTGTCTGCCACCGGCTGGCTTTCACCGGCACCGGTCACCGACACGAAGCTGCTTTGCGGTACACCGCTTTCGACCAGGTACTTGACCACCGAGTGCGCGCGGCGATCCGACAGTTTCTGGTTGTAGGCATCGCTGCCGACGCTGTCGGTGTGGCCGGTCACGGTCAGTTGTGCCGTGCTGGTTTCCTGTTTCAGGCGCGTGGCGACTTTATCCAGGACCAGTTTGTCGGCCGGGGTCAGCGTGGCCTTGTCGAACTGGAAGTGAACATCGCGGATGACAATGGTTTCTTCCTTGACCACTACAGCTTCTTCGACCACTGGCGCAGGGGCTGGTGGAGGGCAGCCGTCAGCATCGACCTGTACGCCTTTAGGCGTGCCCGGGCACTTGTCGCGACTGTCCGGCACACCATCGCCGTCTTCATCGCCATCACCGTGAACCCAGCAATAGGCTGCTGCCGTACCGCCGACGAGTAACGCGCCATACCCCGCCCATGCGGAGCTTTCGGTCGCACCGAGACCCGCACCGACGACACCACCGACTGCCGCACAGGTCGGCCAGTCGGTTTTCTGCAAACCTGCGCAACCAGTCAACACACTGGTTAGCAGAACCAAGGGTAATGCTGTCCGAACTATGCTCATCTAGTTTTCTCCTGAGGGATCGGCTTAGAACCGATTCAGGGAGTAAAGACCGGAGTTTTAATCTCCGCCAGCAATAGGCCATTGCTGTTTGTGCGCCTGTTCACGGGACTTCGACGAATTTGCCGCAAACCCGCGAGACAGAGATCTAGGCCTTGGCGTCCGGGCAGGCTAGTCTTGGCGCTCTGATTGAGGAGCTTCGATGAACGTCGCCATTTCTTCCCGCACGCCGCAGCAGGCATTGGCCGCCCTGCTCGACCGCTATGCCCCGGCACGTCTGCTGCTGATCGGCGCCAGCGAATTCCCGGCGCTGGCTGCCTTTAAGGAAGCGCACCCGGACACCTGCGTCGCGCACGCCGCGCCCGGTGCATTGCCGGCGGAACTGGCGGCCCGCCGTTTCGACCTGGCGCTGGTGGTCGATTGCCTGGAACATTTGCCCAAGCGCGACGGCCTGAATCTGTTGGGCGGGATCCGCAACCTCAACGCCAGCCGCATCGCCGTGCTGGCGGATCTGCCGGCCAGTGGCTGGCAGGAAACCGATTTTTATTCCCTGGCCCTGCAAGCCAGCGAACGCTTCGCCCGTGACGAGCAGGTGCTGACCCTGTTCACCTACGATCTGCTTGACTACAAACAAGTCCCCGACTGGCTCAACTCGCGGTTCTGGGCCAATCCGGAAAACTTCGGGAAATACTGGTGGTAATGCAATGAGTACAGCCATTTGCCCTTGCGGCAGCGGCAACCTGCTGGATGCCTGCTGCGGTCACTATCACGCCGGCCACCCGGCCCCGTGCGCCGAAGCCCTGATGCGCTCGCGCTACAGCGCCTATGTGCTGGGTCTTATCGATTATCTGGTGGCCACCACCCTGCCCGCCCAGCAAGCGGGGCTGGATCGCCAGTCGATCAGCGACTGGAGCGCCCAGAGCACCTGGCTCGGCCTGGACGTGGAAAGTTCGGAAGTGCTCGGCGGCCAGCCGGAACACGCGTTCGTCACGTTCACCGCGCGCTGGCATGACGGTCAGGGCGAGCACAGCCACCGCGAGCGCTCCTCGTTCGTGCAGAACAACGGGCGCTGGTACTTCATCGACCCGACCGTGCAACTGAAGCTGGGCCGCAACGACGCCTGCCCGTGCGCCAGCGGCCAGAAGTTCAAGAAATGCTGTGCGGGGTATTTCGGCAGCTGAAGCTAGACTGGGCAGCAAAGGGAGTTAAACCATGCTCGGTCATTGGCGCACATTCCAGGTCTTCTCACTGCTCGTGTTTCTGGGGCTCGGCGGCTGCGCGTCATGGTTTACCGACGACGCCCGCGACCCCGCCGTTCACCTGGTGAAAGTCGAAGTGGTGCGCGCCAAGTTGCTGGAACAGAAATTCATCCTGCACTTTCGCATCGACAACCCCAACGACAGCGACCTGACGGTGCGCGGCCTGGAATACCGCATACACCTGGCCGACATGTTGCTGGCCGAGGGCGAGCACGAACACTGGATCACGGTGAACCCCAAAAGCAGCGCGTTTTACAACGTGCCGATCCGTACCAACCTGTGGCCGAAGGTGAAAGAGGTGGTGAAAATGCTGAAAAACCCGCACCAGCAGATTCCCTACCGATTGGAAGGCGAGATGGAAACCGGTTTATTCATCGCTCACTACGTGCACCTGGCGCGCAATGGCGTGATAATCCCCGCCGATTTGATTACGGAGTGACCCCGATGACCCAGCAACCTCATGTCCATGGCCCAGACTGCAACCACGATCATGACCATCACCACCATGATCACGACCATGGCCATGTCCACGGCCCGAACTGCGGCCACGCTCACCAGGAACCGGTGCGCAACGCCCTGAAAGACGTTGGCCGCAACGACCCTTGCCCATGCGGCAACGGCAAGAAATTCAAGAAGTGCCACGGCGCTTGATGTTTCAGGCAATTATCTTCTTCGCCTGAGATACCGCCTTCGCGAGCAAGCCCGCTCCCACATTCGACCGTATTCCTTCTGACGGAATGCAGGCAAATGTGGGAGCGGGCTTGCTCGCGAAGGGGCCTGCCCATTCACTGGAAGCTTTTCAGCCTGCCGCCAGAATGTGCTCGGTGCCGACCACCGTCGCATACTCCCCGTGCAAGTTCCCCAGCGACATCGCATGCACCTCTTGCGCCGAACGCAACGTGCCGAAATAGTCGGCCTTGTCGAAGGTAAAGCACGCATCCTCCGCCACCCACACGTCAAACCCCAGATTGCCTGCCGTGCGCGCCGTGGACTCCACAGAGTTGTTCGTCGCCACGCCGACGATGACCAATTGCCCGATCCCCGCCTCACGCAACTTCGCCTCAAGGCCTGTCGCACAAAACGCATCCGGTACCTGTTTCTGGATCAGCCACTCGCCGTCCTGCGGCAAAAACCTTTCCTGAAAATCCACGCCTGACTGCTCGGGCCAGAACACCGAATCCGGCGAGCGCGACAGGTGCTGCACGTGGATCACCGGCCGCCCGCTGCGTCGCCAGAAACTCAGCAAATCGAGAATCCGCTCTTCGGCCGACGGATTGTTCCGCCGCCCCAGACGCGGTTCCAGAATGCCTTTTTGCTGGTCGATGATGATCAGTGCAGCGCTGGCCTTGAGTTCCATGGCGATTTTTCTCACGCGGGGTCATTGAATTTCCCGTACTTGAGCATCACCTCCTGTGACTAAGCAAGCTATCGAACGCACACAGGACAACCTGAAGCCGGCGTTTGCTGTCCGCATGTAAGCCATTTTCCTGATTTGGAGCTTTCCATGATCGACCTGTATTACTGGACCACGCCCAACGGCCACAAGATTTCCCTGTTCCTCGAAGAAGCGGGCCTGCGCTACGACGTGCACCCGATCAATATCAGCCAGGGCGAGCAGTTCCAGCCGCACTTTCTGAAAATCGCACCGAACAACCGCATCCCGGCGATCGTCGATCATGAACCGGCTGACGGCGGCGAACCGTTGTCGCTGTTCGAGTCCGGGGCGATCCTGCTGTACCTCGCGGAAAAGACCGGCAAGTTCCTGCCCAAGGATCTGCGTGGCCGCCAGGTGGCGCTGCAATGGCTGTTCTGGCAAATGGGCGGGCTGGGGCCGATGGCCGGGCAGAACCATCATTTCAGCCAGTTCGCCCCGGAAAAAATCCCCTACGCGATCAAGCGCTACATCGATGAAACCGCGCGCCTGTACGGGGTGCTGGACAAGCAACTGGCGAACAACGAGTTCGTCGCCGGCAGCGAATACAGCATCGCCGACATGGCGATCTACCCGTGGATCGTCTCGCACAAGTGGCAGAGCCAGAACCTGGAAGACTTCCCGAACGTGCAGCGCTGGTTCAACCACATCAAGGACCGCCCGGCGACCGTGAAGGCCTACGCGCTGGTGCAGAAGATCAATCCGCCGAAGTCTTGAGTCACCCGGCCTGATCGTTCCCGCGCGCGGGAACGATCAACGGGAAGAAATAACCGCTCGCCCCGCTTGCGCGGCCCCCTCCTGCTCACTAACGTAGCGGCTTTATTGCGCCCCCAGCCTCTACACCCCCGCAGGAGCTTTGCCATGGCCTCGCCAGCCCTTTCACATTTTCTTCCCCGGTTCGGCGTTGCCGCAGCAGTGGCCGGTGTTCTGAGCCTGACCGGTTGTCAGACCTGGAACGCCCAGGACACCCTCCCGCCGACCTCCGGTGTGCAGCCGCTCAAGGGCCTGGCGCAGAACGTTTCGGTACGCCGCAATGCCATGGGCATGCCGCTGATCGAAAGCAACAGTTTCCACGACGCGTTATTCGCCCTCGGTTATGTGCACGCCAGCGACCGGATCAATCAGATGGTCACCCTGCGCCTGTTGGCTCAGGGCCGTCTGGCGGAAATGTCCGGTGCGTCGATGCTCGACGCCGACCGCTACATGCGCGCCGTCAACCTGAAGAAAAGCGCCGGCGAGCTGTACAAGGCTTCGTCGCCACGGCTCAAGCGCTTCTTCGAGGTCTATGCCCGGGGCGTCAACGCCTATCTGTTCCGCTATGCCGACAAGTTGCCGGGGGACCTGGCTTCCAGCGGTTACAAGCCTGAATACTGGAAACCGGAAGATTCGGCGCTGATCTTCTGCCTGCTGAACTTCAGCCAGTCGGCCAACCTGCCGGAAGAAATCGCTTCGCTGGTGCTGGCGCAGACCGTGACCAACGACAAACTGGCGTGGCTGACCCCGTCCGCTCCCGACGAAAACCTGCCGCTGGCCGAAGCCGACAAGCTGCAAGGCATCAAGCTCAACGGGCAGATTCCGGGGCTGACGGAGCTGAGCAACGCCAGCGAACAACTGGCCGCCATCAACCTGCTGGGCACTCAGTCGTCGAACAACTGGGCCATCGCCCCGCAACGCAGCCGCAGCGGCAAGAGCCTGCTGGCCAGCGACAGCCATGGCCCGCTGGCTGCGCCGTCGCTGTGGAGTTTCGTGCAGATCCGCGCTCCGAAATACCAGGCCGCCGGCGTGACCGTGGCCGGTCTGCCGATGGTGCTCGGCGGTTTCAACGGCAAGGTGGCGTGGAGCCTGACCAGCGTGCTCGGCGATAACCAGGACCTGTTCCTGGAAAAAATCCGTCGTCAGGGCAGCACGTTGTCCTACGAGGTCAACGGCAAGTGGCAACCGGTCGCCGTGCGCAACGAAACCTACTTCGTCAAAGGCCAGCGGCCAATTCGCGAAGCGGTGTACGAAACCCGCCATGGCGCGCTGCTCAACAGCACCCAGGCTGCCACTCAGGGCGCAGGTTTGGGCCTGGCCTTGCAGACGCCGAGCTTCACCGACGACAAATCCCTCGATGCATTTTTCGATCTGAGCCGCGCCCAGAACGTTGAGCGTGCCTCGGACGCCAGCCGGGAAATCCGCGCCATCGCGCTGAATCTGGTGTTTGCCGACGCCAGCAACATTGGCTGGCAAGTTACCGGGCGGTTCCCGAACCGCCGTGAAGGTGAAGGTCTGCTGCCGTCGCCGGGCTGGGAAGGTCGCTATGACTGGGACGGTTACGCCGACCCGATGCTGCACCCGTACGATCAGGACCCGGCCCAAGGCTGGCTCGGCACCGCCAACCAGCGGGTCATCCCTCACGGCTACGGCATGCAACTGTCCAATTCCTGGGCGGCGCCGGAGCGTGGCGAGCGCCTGGCCGAACTGGCCGGCAGCGGTAAACACGACGGTCGCAGCGTGATCGCCATGCAGTACGACCAGACCACCACCTTCGCCGCCAAACTGAAGAAAATGTTCGAGGCACCGGGCATGGCGCAGCCGCTGAAACAGGCGATCGACGCACTGCCGGAAGCCGAGCGCAGCAAGGCCCGCGAGGCCTATACCCGCTTGATGGCCTTCGACGGCAAGCTCAGCCCGACTTCCGCCGATGCGGCGATCTACGAGCTGTTCCTGCAGGAAAGCATGAAGCAGATTTTCCTCGACGAGCTCGGCCCGCAAGGCAGCCCGGCGTGGAAAGCGTTTATCTCCAATGGCGATATGTCCTACGCTGCCCAGGCTGATCACTTGCTGGGCCGCGAAGACAGCCCGTTCTGGGACGACGCCCGCACCCCGCAAAAAGAAGACAAACCGACGATCCTCGCCCGTAGTCTGGCGGCAGCGATCAGCGCCGGCGACAGCCAATTGAGCGGCGACCGCCGGGCCTGGCAGTGGGGCAAACTGCACCGCTACGAGTGGAAGAATGCCAACGGCCAGACCGTTCGCGGCCCGATCGCGGCGGGCGGTGACCACACCACGCTCAACACCGCAGCGTTTGCCTGGGGTCAGGACTTCAACACCACCCGTGCGCCGTCGATGCGCTTCATTGTCGATTTCGGTCAGAGCGAACCGTTGATGGGGCAGAACGGGACGGGGCAATCCGGGAATCCGGTGAGCCCGAACTACCTGAACGGCATCGATCCGTGGCTCAAGGGCCAGTACATCGGCTTGCCGATGCAGCCGCAGAACTTTGACCGGGTGTATGGCAAGACGCGGTTGACGCTTACCCCCGGCAAATAACCCCCCATGATCGTTCCCACGTCGAGGCGTCGAACCGTCCGCGTGGGAATGCAGCCCGTGACGCTCCGCGTCACTGGACGCAGAGCGTCCCTTGAGGCATTCCCACGCAGAGCGTGGGAACGATCGTGCGACAGTTCAGAAAATCAATAGAACTTCTGACTTCGCGCCAACCTCATAGCTAACAAGTCCCTCCATTCCGGTAACGCCATGGACCTTGTTATCGCCCGCCCCGAAGGCCTCTACTGCCCCGCCGGGGATTTCTACATTGACCCGTGGCGGCCCGTCGAGCGCTCGGTGATCACCCATGCCCATGGCGATCATGCCCGTGGCGGCAACCAGCATTACCTGGCTGCCAGCGCCGGCGAAGGGATTCTGCGCGCGCGTCTGGGCGCGGACATCAACCTGCAAACCCTCGACTACGGCCAGCGCCTGACCCACCACGGCGTCACCTTAAGTTTTCATCCCGCCGGCCATGTGCTTGGCTCGGCTCAGGTGCGGCTGGAATATGGCGGCGAAGTCTGGGTCGCGTCCGGCGACTACAAGATCGAACCCGACGGCACCTGCGCGCCGTTCGAACCGGTGCGCTGCCACACCTTCATCACCGAATCGACCTTCGGCCTGCCGATCTACCGCTGGCAGCCGCAGGCGCAGGTGTTCGCCGAGATCAATCAGTGGTGGCAGGCCAACATCGAGGCCGGCAAGGCCAGCGTGCTGTTCTGCTATTCGTTCGGCAAGGCCCAGCGGATTCTCCACGGCATCGACGAAACCCTCGGGCCGATCCTCAGCCACGGAGCGGTCGAGCCACTGAACCGCGTGTACCGCGAGGCCGGCGTCTACCTGCCGCCAACCCTCTACGCCGGCGATGTGAAAAAGAACGACCCGATGATGCGCCAGGCGCTGGTCATCGCCCCGCCCTCGGCCGGCGGCAGCAGCTGGATGCGCCGTTTCGGCGATTACAGCGACAGCTTCGCCAGCGGCTGGATGCGCCTGCGCGGCACCCGCCGGCGGCGCGGGGTCGATCGCGGTTTCGTGCTTTCGGATCACGCCGACTGGCCCGGCCTGTTGTGGGCCATCGAACAGACCGGCGCCGAGCGGGTCATGGTCACCCACGGCTCGATTGGCGTGCTGGTGCGTCATCTGCGCGAAAAAGGGCTGGACGCACAAGGTTTCAACACCGAATACGGTGACGATGAAGAAGAGCTGTCCACCGCCACGCCCGCCGTTGCCGAGGTGCAACCATGAAAGACTTCGCCGGGTTGTACGCCGAACTCGACGCCACCACCTCCAGCAACGCCAAACTGGCGGCCATGCAAACCTACTTCGCCCAGGCGCAACCGCAGGATGCCGCGTGGGCGGTGTACTTTTTGTCCGGCGGGCGGCCTCGGCAACTGGTGCCGGTGCGGATCCTGCGAGAACTCGCGGTCGAGATGTCCGGGCTTTCGCCATGGCTGTTCGAGGAGAGTTATCAAGCGGTCGGCGATCTGGCGGAAACCATCTCGCTGGTGCTGCCGGAACACCCGCATACCTCCGAGGCCGGCCTCGCCGAATGGATCGAAGACAAACTGCTGCCACTGCGCGGTGAAACCCCGGAATACCTCGCCCACCAGTTGCCCGCGCTGTGGGCGCAACTGGATCGGCCGAGCCTGATGCTGTGCATCAAACTGATCACCGGCAGTTTCCGGGTCGGCGTCTCCAAACTGCTGGTGACCCGTGCCCTAGCTTCGATGGCCGGGCTGGACAGCAAACGCGTGGCGCAACGGCTGGTGGGTTACACCGACCTGTCCAACCGGCCGAACGCCGCCAGTTACCTGAAACTGATCGCCCCTGAATCCAGCGACGAGCACGCCCAGCGCGGCGGCCAGCCCTACCCGTTCTTCCTCGCCCACGCGCTGGCGCAACCGGTGGAAACCTTCGACGCACTGCTCGGGCCGGCCAGTAACTGGCAGGTGGAATGGAAGTGGGATGGCATTCGCGCGCAGGTGGTCAAGCGTGACGGAAAGCTGTGGATCTGGTCCCGGGGCGAAGAACTGGTCACCGAACGTTTTCCCGAACTCGATACGCTGGTGCACGGTTTGCCCGACGGTACGGTGATCGATGGCGAGATCGTGGTATGGAAAAACCAGCGCCCGGTCACCGAAGACGCGTTCGATCCGCAGTCGACAGAAGCCCCGGCGGTGCAACCCTTCGCGCTGTTGCAGCAGCGGATCGGCCGCAAGTCGCTGGACCGGAAAATCCTTGAAGACGCGCCGGTGGTGGTACTCGCCTACGACCTGCTCGAATGGCAGGGCGAAGACTGGCGCAACCAGCCCCAGGCCAAGCGTCGTGAGCAACTGGAGCAGGTCATCGCCCGCTGCAACAACCCGGTGCTGTTGCCTTCGCCGATCCTGACAGGTGACGACTGGTTCGACCTCGCCCGCCAGCGCGAAGCCTCCAGACGCTTGGGGGTCGAAGGCATGATGCTCAAGGCTCGGGACGCGATGTACGGCGTGGGCCGAACCAAGGACATGGGCGTGTGGTGGAAATGGAAGGTCGACCCGTTCAGCGTCGACGCGGTGCTGATCTACGCCCAGCGAGGGCATGGTCGCCGCGCCAGCCTCTACAGCGATTACACCTTTGCGGTGTGGGACGGCCCGCCCGGTTCCAGTGCGCGAGCGCTGGTGCCCTTCGCCAAGGCCTATTCCGGGCTGACCGATGCGGAAATGCGCGAAGTCGACAGCATCGTGCGCAAGACCACAGTCGAAAAATTCGGCCCGGTCAGCAGTGTGAAGCCGAGCCTGGTGTTCGAACTCGGTTTCGAAGGCATCGCCCTCTCCCGCCGGCACAAGAGCGGCATCGCCGTGCGCTTCCCGCGCATGCTGCGCTGGCGCCAGGACAAGACCGTGGACGAGGCCGACAGCCTGGCGACCTTGCAAAACCTGTTGGTCTGACTCCTTCCCCCCGATACTCCCCCCTAACCCCGATCGTTCCCAAGCTGCGCGTGGGAATGCCTCAATGGACGCTCTGCGTCCGCTTTGGGACGCGGAGCGTCCCGGGCTGCATTCTCACGCGGAGCGTGGGAACGATCCCACGAACCAACCTGGTGCAGCATTTCCGGCGCGCCCGTTTTCGTGCACTGACCGGCCCCGGCATGCACTTCCTACACCTTTTAAAACACTTGTTCGGGACTCTGGTTCGGAAATTGCTACTTTCTATAAGTCGTAAGCGCTCCAGTAACAATCATTCCGCGCCACAAGCGCTCATATTGGTTCTTAGGGATTGAATAATGAAAAAAGCATTGCTGACCCTTTCTGCACTGGCGTTGTGCATGGCCGCCGGCTCCGCGCTGGCCAAGGAATACAAAGAACTGCGGTTTGGCGTTGACCCTTCCTACGCACCGTTCGAGTCGAAAGCGGCAGACGGCAGCCTGGTTGGCTTCGACATCGATCTGGGCAACGCGATCTGCGCCGAGCTGAAGGTCAAGTGCAAATGGGTCGAAAGTGACTTCGACGGTATGATTCCGGGCCTCAAGGCCAATAAATTCGACGGTGTGATCTCGTCGATGACCGTTACCGAAGCCCGCGAAAAAGTCATCGACTTCTCCAGCGAGCTGTTCTCCGGCCCGACTGCATACGTGTCGAAAAAAGGCTCGGGGATCACCGACGACGTGGCCTCGCTGAAAGGCAAAACCGTCGGCTACGAGCAAGGCACCATCCAGGAAGCCTATGCCAAAGCCGTGCTGGACAAGGCCGGCGTGAAAACCCAGGCCTACCAGAATCAGGACCAGGTATATTCCGACCTGACTTCCGGCCGTCTCGATGCGGGCATTCAGGACATGCTGCAGGCCGAACTGGGCTTTCTGAAGTCGCCGCAAGGCGCTGATTATGAAGTCAGCAAGCCGGTCGACAACCACTTGCTGCCAGCCAAGACCGCTGTCGGTATTAAGAAAGGTAACACCGAGCTGAAAGCGCTTTTGGATAAAGGTATCAAAGCGTTACACGATGATGGCAAATACGCCGAGATTCAAAAGAAACACTTTGGCGATCTGAATCTGTACAGCGGCAAATAATGCCCCGGCGCCCATCCTCGATGGGCGCCTTTTTCATTCAGTCAGGTTGCTGATTTATGTTCGAAAACCTCTTACAAAATCTGGGGCTCTCCGCCTTCAGCCTCAAGGGTTTCGGCCCTTTGCTGTTGGAAGGCACCTGGATGACCATCAAATTGTCGGCGTTGTCGCTGCTGGTGGCCGTGTTGCTCGGCCTGCTCGGCGCCAGTGCCAAGCTGTCAAAAGTCAAACTGCTGCGCCTGCCCGCCCAGCTCTACACCACGCTGATTCGCGGGGTGCCGGACCTGGTGCTGATGCTGCTGATCTTCTACAGCCTGCAAACCTGGCTGACGACGCTCACCGATTATCTGGAATGGGAATACATCGAGATTGACCCGTTCAGCGCCGGGGTCCTGACCCTGGGCTTCATTTATGGCGCGTACTTCACTGAAACCTTTCGCGGGGCGATTCTCGCCGTACCGCGCGGTCAGGTCGAAGCTGCCACCGCCTATGGCCTCAAGCGCGGCCAGCGCTTTCGTTTCGTGGTGTTCCCGCAAATGATGCGCTTCGCCCTGCCGGGCATCGGCAACAACTGGATGGTGATGCTCAAGGCCACCGCGCTGGTTTCGATCATCGGCCTGGCCGATCTGGTCAAGGCCGCGCAGGACGCCGGCAAGAGCACCTATCAACTGTTCTACTTCCTGGTTCTCGCCGCGTTGATCTACCTGCTGATCACCAGTGCCTCGAACATCATCCTGCGCTGGCTCGAACGCCGCTACGCCGCCGGTGCCCGGGAGGCCGTACGATGATCGAACTCCTGCAGGAATACTGGAAAGCCTTCCTTTATACCGACGGCCAGAACATCACCGGGCTGGCGATGACGATGTGGCTGCTCAGCGCCTCGATCTTCTTCGGTTTCCTCGTGTCGATACCGCTGTCGATCGCCCGGGTGTCGCCGCACTTCTACATTCGCTGGCCGGTGCAGTTCTACACCTACCTGTTCCGTGGCACGCCGCTCTATATCCAGTTGCTGATCTGCTACACCGGGATCTACAGCCTGGCCGCCGTGCGCGCGCAACCGGTGCTCGACAGTTTCTTTCGCGATGCGATGAACTGCACGATCCTGGCCTTCGCCCTCAACACCTGCGCCTACACCACGGAGATTTTCGCCGGGGCCATCCGCAGCATGAACCACGGCGAAGTCGAAGCGGCCAAGGCCTACGGCCTGACCGGCTGGAAGCTGTATGCCTACGTGATCATGCCGTCGGCGCTGCGCCGTTCGTTGCCGTACTACAGCAACGAAGTGATCCTGATGCTGCACTCGACCACCGTGGCTTTCACCGCGACCATCCCCGACATCCTGAAAGTCGCGCGGGACGCCAACTCGGCGACCTTCCTGACCTTCCAGTCGTTCGGCATCGCCGCGCTGATCTACCTGACCATCACCTTTGCGCTGGTCGGCCTGTTCCGCCTTGCCGAACGCCGATGGCTGGCCTTCCTCGGCCCGACCCACTAGGACCCTTTTGAGATGCGCCACCAGATACACGACCTGCTGGCCCCGCTGCCGGGGACCGCACGACAGATCCACAGTTTTCACTTCGGCCCGGACAAGGCCCAGGGCAAGATTTACATCCAGTCCTCGCTGCATGCCGACGAACTGCCCGGCATGCTCGTGGCCTGGCACCTCAAGCAGCGTCTGGCGGAGCTGGAAGCCGCCGGGCGCCTGCGCAGCGAAATCGTGCTGGTGCCGGTGGCCAACCCGGTCGGCCTCGAACAGGTGCTGATGGACGTGCCGCTGGGCCGCTACGAGCTGGAGAGCGGACAGAACTTCAACCGCTGGTTCGTCGACCTCAGCGAAGAAATCGGCAACGAAATCGAAGCGCAACTAAACGATGACCCGCAGCGCAACCTCGAACTGATCCGGTCCAGCCTGCGCAACGCCCTCGCCCGCCACACCGCCACGACCCAACTGCAATCCCAGCGCCTGACCCTGCAACGACTGGCCTGCGATGCGGACATGGTGCTCGACCTGCATTGCGATTTCGAATCCGTGGTTCACCTCTACACCACGCCCGAGGCCTGGCCGCAGGTCGAGCCGCTGGCGCGCTATATCGAATCCCAGGCGAGCCTGTTGGCCACCGACTCCGGCGGCCAGTCGTTCGACGAGTGCTTCACCCTGCTGTGGTGGCAATTGAAGGAGCGCTTCGGCGAACACTTCGAGATTCCGCTGGGCAGTTTCTCGGTCACCGTCGAATTGCGTGGCCAGGGAGATGTCACCCATCCGCTGGCCAGTCGCGATTGCCAGGCGCTGATCGATTACCTGATCCATTTCGGCGCTATCGTCGGTGAGCCCAAAGCCTTGCCGGCGCTGCCACATCCCGCCACACCGCTGGCCGGCGTGGAACCGGTAGCCACTCCCGTCGGCGGCCTGCTGGTCTACAGCGCCACACCCGGACAGTGGCTGGAAGCCGGGCAGAAAATCGCCGAAATCATCGACCCGATCAGCGACCGGGTCACACCAGTCCATTGCACCGCTTCCGGTCTGCTCTATGCCCGCTCGCTGCGGCGCATGGCCACCGCCGGTATGGTGATCGCCCACGTCGCGGGCGCCGAAGCCTATCGCAGCGGCTATCTACTTTCGCCTTGAGGATGCCTGTCCCATGTACAAATTGACCGTTGAAGGCCTGCACAAAAGCTATGGCGACCATCAGGTGCTCAAAGGCGTCTCGCTCAAGGCCAAGACCGGCGACGTGATCAGCCTGATCGGCGCCAGCGGCTCGGGCAAAAGCACCTTCTTGCGCTGCATCAACTTTCTCGAACAACCCAACGACGGCGCAATGAGCCTCGATGGCCAGGCGATCCGCATGGTCACCGACCGCCACGGCATGCACGTCGCCGACGCCGATGAACTGCAACGCCTGCGCACCCGGCTGGCGATGGTGTTCCAGCACTTCAACCTGTGGAGCCACATGACCGTGCTGGAAAACATCACCATGGCCCCGCGCCGGGTGCTGGGTTGCAGCAAACAGGAAGCCGACGACCGCGCCCGGCGTTATCTGGAAAAGGTCGGTCTGCCGGCACGAGTGGCGGATCAGTACCCGGCGTTTCTCTCCGGTGGTCAGCAGCAACGGGTGGCGATTGCCCGGGCATTGGCGATGGAGCCGGAAGTCATGCTGTTCGATGAACCGACTTCGGCGCTGGACCCGGAGCTGGTCGGCGAAGTGCTCAAGGTGATTCAGGGCCTGGCCGAAGAAGGCCGGACCATGATCATGGTCACCCATGAAATGAGCTTTGCGCGCAAGGTCTCGAGCCAGGTGCTGTTCCTGCATCAGGGGCTGGTGGAAGAAGAAGGCGCGCCCGAAGAAGTGCTGGGCAATCCGAAAAGCGAACGCCTGAAGCAATTCCTCAGCGGCAATCTCAAGTAAAACTATTGCCCGGCCGGCGCGGTCACTGAAGGAACACCTTCAGAGCACACGTCGCCGGCATGGGCACTTCCACCGACTTCGCCAAACACTGGTTCAGCGCCCGCGACTGGAAGCCGTTCGCCTTTCAGAAGCAGGTGTGGGCGGCGGTCAAACGTGGCGAATCCGGCCTGCTGCACGCCAGCACCGGCGCCGGTAAAACCTACGCGGTGTGGTTTGCCGCGCTCAATCGCTTTGCCCGCTCCGGGCCTGTTGCTGCAACCACTCGCAAACGCCCACCACCCGCCGAACCGCTGACCGTCTTGTGGATCACGCCGATGCGGGCGCTGGCCGCCGACACTGCGCGCGCCCTGCAAACGCCGCTGGACGATCTGCAGATTCCCTGGAGCGTCGGCCTGCGCACCGGCGACACCGGCAGCAGCGAGCGAGCCCGCCAGAACCGACGCCTGCCGACCACGCTGATTACCACCCCGGAGAGCCTGACCCTGATGCTCGCCCGCGCGGACGCGCAAACGGCGCTGTCGACATTGCGCATGGTCGTGGTGGATGAATGGCACGAATTGCTCGGCAACAAACGTGGCGTGCAATTGCAACTGGCCCTCGCCCGGTTGCGCCGCTGGCATCCGGGGCTGATCGTCTGGGGCGTTTCCGCGACGCTGGGCAATCAGTCCCACGCCGAACAGGTGCTGATCCCACAAGGTGGCGGCATCAGTATTCAGGGACAAAGCGAAAAGTCGCTCAAGGTCGACACCCTGCTCCCGCCGGCGATAGAACGCTTTCCTTGGGCCGGGCACATCGGTCTGAAAATGTTGCCGCAGGTCGTTGCCGAACTGGACGTCTGCGCCAGCAGCCTGGTGTTCACCAACACCCGGGCGCAATCGGAAATCTGGTATCAGGCGTTGCTGGAAGCGCGGCCGGACTGGGCCGGGTTGATCGCGCTACACCACAGTTCGCTGTCCCGCGACACTCGCGACTGGGTCGAGCAAGCGCTGAAGAATGGTCAACTCAAAGCCGTGGTCTGCACTTCAAGTCTGGATCTGGGGGTGGATTTCCTGCCGGTTGAGCGGGTGCTGCAAATCGGTTCGGCCAAAGGCGTGGCGCGCCTGATGCAGCGTGCCGGACGCTCGGGCCATGCGCCCGGCAGAACGTCGCGGGTCACCCTGGTGCCGACACACAGCCTGGAACTGATCGAAGCCGCGGCCGCTCGCGATGCCGTGGCGCAGCGGCGGATCGAACCTCGACTGTCACCGCACAAACCGCTGGATGTGCTGGTGCAGCATCTGGTCAGCATGGCCCTGGGCGGTGGCTTTGTTCCCGATGAGCTGTACGAAGAAGTCCGTGGTGCCTGGGCCTATCGTGACCTGACGCTCGCGGACTGGGCCTGGGCGCTGGCTTTCGTACGTCACGGCGGGATGTCGCTGACGGCGTACCCGGATTACCGCCGGGTCGAGCCGGATGAGCACGGGATCTGGCGCGTCCCCGATGCCCGCCTGGCGCGCCGCCATCGCATGAGCATCGGCACCATCGTCAGCGATGCCGCGATCCATTTGAAGTTCTGGAGCAAGGGCGGGGGCGGCAAACAACTGGGCAGCGTTGAAGAAGGCTTTATCGCCCGCCTCAAGCCCGGCGATGGCTTCCTGTTCGCCGGGCGCTTGCTGGAACTGGTGCGGGTGGAAAACATGACCGCCTACGTCAAACGCAGCACGGCGAAAAAAGCCGCCGTGCCGCGCTGGAATGGTGGACGCATGCCGCTCTCCAATGAATTGGCCGAAGCGGTGGTCACCCGATTCAGCGCGGTGGCACACGGCGAATTTGTCGGCCCGGAAATACAGGCGTTGCGACCATTGCTGGAAACGCAGATGCGCTGGTCGGGCCTGCCGACCGTCAACAATCTGCTGGCCGAAGTGCTGAAATCCCGCGAAGGCTGGCACCTTTTCCTCTACCCGTTTGCCGGACGTCAGGTGCATCTGGGGCTGGCCAGCCTGCTGGCGTGGCGGGTCAGCCAGCGCCTGCCTGTGACTTTCTCGATTGCGGTCAACGATTACGGACTGGAATTGCTCAGCGCTACGCCCGTTGACTGGTCTGTGCAACTGGATGATGCCCTGCTCAGCCCCGAGGATTTATTGAGGGATGTGCTGGCCAGCCTCAACGCGGGGGAGCTGGCGCTGCGGCGCTTTCGGGAAATCGCGCGGATTGCCGGACTGGTGTTTGCCGGTTACCCCGGCGCGCCGAAAAGCACCCGTCAGGTGCAGGCCTCCAGCGGGCTGTTCTTCGAAGTGTTCAAACAATACGACGCCGACAACCTGCTACTGGCGCAGGCCGGGGAAGAAGTACTACGAGAAGAACTGGATATTCGTCGACTGGAACAGACACTGGAGCGAATCAACCGGATGAAACTGAACCTGCACCTGATCAAACGTCCTACACCGCTCGGGTTTCCATTGCTGGTGGAACGCATGCGCGAAAGCATGAGCTCGGAAAAACTCGCCGACCGGATCCGCCGAATGGTCGGCGATCTGGAGAAAACCGCTGACAAGGGCCAATCCTGATGAACACGCCCTACCCCGTGCGTCTGGCAGGCGAAGACCTCTGGTTGCTGCCGGAAAAGGCGCTGTACTGGCCGGCGCAACAGGCGCTGCTGATTGCCGATGTGCATTTCGGCAAGGCTGCCGCTTATCGGCGCCTGGGGCAGCCGGTGCCGCAGGGCACGACAGCGAGCAACATCGCCGTGATCGAGCAGTTGCTGGCGAAACTGCCGTGTCGGCAACTGATCTTTCTTGGGGACTTTCTGCACGGGCCGGGTTCGCATGCCCCGGGCACTTTGAGTGTTTTGGCTGAGTGGCGCTCACGCTATGCCGATCTGCCGATCACGCTGATTCGCGGTAATCACGATAAACGTGCCGGTGATCCGCCGCAGTCGCTGAACATTCGGGTGGTGCCGGAGCCGATGCTGCTGGGGCCCTTCGCGTTGCAGCACGAACCCGATCCGCACGCTGAACGCCACGTGCTTGCTGGCCACGTCCACCCGGTCTATCGGTTGAACGGCAAGGGACGTCAGCGTTTGCGTCTGGCGTGTTTCAGACTGGGAGAACGCATCAGCCTGCTGCCGGCGTTCGGGGCCTTCACCGGCGGTTATCCGGTGGAGAAGGAAGACAGCTGTCGGATCTTTGTCATCGGCGACAACGAAATATGGCCCGTCGGCTGAAGCCCTGTTCAGGATTCCGCCGACGGGCCATGCATTCAATCAAGCGACGGGCGCAGGTGGCGGTTTGTCCGGCAACGTAGGCTCGCCGGGCTCGGTCGGTTCTTCGTTGGGGGTATCGGGATCGGGCTGGTGAGGAATTCCGCCAGCCATGGCGATGGGCGGGTGTGCCAACAAGGACCAGGCCAATACGCCAATCTGATTGGGCTCGAGCCTTGCCAGTTCGGCAGTGATTTGCGGATCGATCTTCATGGAGCACTCCTCGGCGAAGGCCCGTCCCGCTGTTCGCGAAACGGGCAGTACACCCCATAGAGTGTCTACCCGCCGAAGAATTCCCGGTAACTGCCGGATGGACGGATCAGGTGCGAGGCAGGGTCACGCCACGCTGGCCCTGGTACTTGCCCGCACGATCCTTGTAGGAGACTTCGCATTCCTCGTCGGATTCGAGGAACAGCATCTGCGCCACGCCTTCGTTGGCGTAGATCTTCGCCGGCAGGTTGGTGGTGTTCGAGAACTCCAGGGTCACCTGGCCTTCCCACTCGGGCTCGAGCGGGGTGACGTTGACGATGATGCCGCAGCGAGCGTAGGTGCTCTTGCCCAGGCAGATGGTCAGGACATTGCGTGGAATACGGAAGTATTCAACGGTCGTGGCCAGGGCGAAGGAGTTCGGCGGAATGATGCAGACGTCGCTGTGGACGTCGACGAAGCTGCCGGCGTCGAAGTTCTTCGGATCGACGATGGCCGAATTGATGTTGGTGAACACCTTGAAATGATTGGTGCAACGCACATCGTAGCCATAGCTCGACACACCGTAGGAGATCACACGGCTGTCGTCGCTGCCACGTACCTGACGCTCGACGAACGGCTCGATCATGCCGTGTTCCTGCGCCATGCGGCGAATCCACTTGTCCGATTTGATGCTCATGGCGGGTGTCCTGAATAGCGAGGTGGAAAAAATCTGTCCGGCATCTTACCGGGCGCGCCGCCGGGTTCAAAGTCCGGGCTGCAAATCTCGCCGAACGTGCAGGAATTACGCGGCCTGGCGACGAACCGTCACACCGCCGATCCCTAAAACAGAGAAACCTTCGCAAGAAGCATTGGCACGTTCCGGAAAAAGGGTTAAGGTGGCGCCACTGTGCTGCTTGTGTCACTGAGAATCTCTACACGATATGTTGAATTTCGATCCAACCATCTACAAGAATTTTTCCTGCTCTTTGCACTCAGTCTCGGCCAGGGTTCTTCCTGAGTCGCAGTTATCTTTGTTCAAGGAGTTACACCATGTCTAATCGCCAAACCGGTACCGTTAAGTGGTTCAACGATGAAAAAGGCTTCGGCTTCATCACTCCACAATCCGGTGACGACCTGTTCGTTCACTTCAAAGCTATCCAATCCGACGGCTTCAAAAGCCTGAAAGAAGGCCAACAGGTTTCTTTCATCGCTACCCGCGGTCAGAAAGGCATGCAAGCTGAAGAAGTACAAGTTATCTAACTTGTAGCTTCTTTAGTAAAAGGCCCCGCCCTCAAAAGCGGGGCTTTTTTGTGGGCGTCTGTTTTTCCGGGCACAAAAAAAGATCGCAGCCTGCGAAGGCTGCGATCTTTTTTGTTGCTTACCAGGCGACGCCGAAGCCGGCGGTGTAGCGGGTCTTGCTCAAGTCCGCATCCTCGGTGCCGCTGATGATGTCGCGCTCAGCCTTGAGGTTGAGGGATGCCCAGTCGGTGACCTTGTAGCGCAGGCCCATTTCCGCATCCAGCGCATAATCGGCCACACCGGACAGCGGCTTGCCGACTTCGCCATTGGTGAAGAACTCTACCTTCTTGCCGATCAGGTAGCGGTTGTAGTCCCACTTCATGGCGACTGAATAGAAGTTGTCCTTGCTGCCATCGCGATACTGGTAGTCGGTGCGGTTGAGCAGCGAGCCCAGGGAGAATGCCCCCAGCTCGTCATCCCAGAACTGGTAACCCGGACCGGTACCGACCACGCGCTGGCGCGCCAGCTCTTCGATGTGATCGCGCTTGTAGTTCAGGCGGCCCTGCCAGAACCACTTGTCCGTCAGGAAGCGGTCGAGTGCGTACTCGGCGCGCCAGTTGTCGGTGGTGGTCACGTCGTCCTGCACTTCGCGGTTGTACTCGCCCTCGGCGGTGTGCCGCCAGCGACCATGGCGGGCGGACGTCTTGAAGCCGATGTCGTAGTCGTCGGTGTCCTTTTCCGCACGCTGATAATCCAACGCCAGGTCGACATTGCCCTTCCACACCAGGTCCTCGACCACCGGTTTGGGCTTGAGAATCTGCTGAATGCTCGCCAGCTCCACGGTTTTCGGCGCTTCGCCGTTGGCCAGAGTGACCTTGCCGTCTTCGGCGGCGCTCAGCGACTTGGCCTTCTCGCCGTTGTAGGCGTCCTGCTTGACCAGCAACTCCTGATCGCTCTCCAGGGTCTTGACCTGCTTCCAGTCGATGGTCACGGCACCCGCGTACTGGGTCTGGACCAGCAACTTGCCACCGTCGAACAGCGTGATTTTGCCGCTCAGCTTGTCACCGTTCTTCAACCAGACGGTATCGGCAAGCAAGGGTGTGGACGCACTGAAGACAGCAAGGCACAGCAGGGTTCTGGACAACATAAGCGAATCGGGGACTCTGGTTTGCGAAAAAGGGTCGGCATTATCCGTAGGAATAATTCCCTGACAAGGAGTGACCCGGCTATTTCTGTTGAGTTCATTTCTCAATTGCCCCTCCACCGATTACGCTTAAGGACATAACGCGATCAAGCTCAGGAACCGCGCACGTGACAGACCCGATGCATGCCTGCGAAAACGATCCGCAAATCCGACGCACGGCACTCTATTCCACCCTCGCCCAAGTGCCTGAGGGCAAGGTCGTCAGCTATGGTCAGTTGGCCGAACTGGCGGGGTTGGGGCGCGCCGCCCGCTGGGTCGGCCGGACCCTGAGCCAATTGCCCGGCGACACCAAGCTGCCGTGGCACCGCGTACTCGGCGCCGGCGGTCGGATCAGCCTGCCGGCGGGCAGCCCGTCCGGGGACGAACAGCGGGCACGATTGCGCATGGAAGGCATCACCGTCCTGAACAATCGTGTGGATATTCGGCGCCATGGCTGGCGTCCGGTAGAGCACAGCGGTTAGAGTGCGCGCTTTGTTTTCGCAATCTTGAGGCAGACTTCAGCCCATGCCCCGTAAAACCTGGCGCGCCGCGCTCGCCGCCTATGCCAGTCCTTCGACGCTCGTGCTGTTGTTGCTGGGTTTCGCCGCCGGCCTGCCGTACATGCTGGTGTTCTCGACACTTTCGGTCTGGCTGCGTGAAGCCGGTGTGGCCCGCGAGACGATCGGCTACGCCAGCCTGATCGGTCTGGCTTATGCCTTCAAATGGGTCTGGTCGCCCCTGCTCGACCAATGGCGCCTGCCGTTGTTGGGCAAGCTGGGGCGCCGCCGTTCGTGGCTGGTACTTTCACAGACGCTGGTGATCCTCGGTCTGATCGGCATGGGCTTTTGCGACCCGCAGAAACACCTGTCCTGGCTGATCGCTATCGCGGTGGTCGTTGCATTCGCCTCTGCCACCCAGGATATCGCCGTCGACGCCTATCGACTGGAAATCGCCGAAGACAACCGCCAGGCCGCACTGGCCGCCAGTTACATGTCCGGTTATCGGGTTGCTGCGCTGCTCGCGACGGCCGGTGCACTGTTCTTCGCCGAGGGCTTCGGCTCCACCGGCTTCAACTACCAGCACTCCGCCTGGACCGGCACCTACGTGCTGTTCGGCGCTCTGATGGTCCCTGCCCTGCTCACCACCCTGCTGATGCGCGAGCCGCCCGTGCCGCTGCGCACCCAGTTGCAGGCCGGGCGCTACACCTTCATGCATCAGTTGATGTCGGTGTTCGTGCTGATCATTTTGCTGGTGTCTGTGCCTGCGATGTTCACCCAACTCTACAACACCGATTTCGCCAGCGTGCTGTTCGGCGACATGAGCCCGCTGGACCTGCTGCTGGAAGACCGGGCGTTCCTGCGTGCGATTCTCTACACCACGCTGACTTGCCTGTGCCTCTCGGCCATGGGGCGTCGCGGTCTGGCGCCAGTGCTGACGCCGGTCAACGACTTCATCCTGCGCTACCGCTGGCAGGCGCTGCTGTTGCTCGGTCTGATCGCCACCTATCGGATGTCCGACACGGTGATGGGCGTGATGGCCAACGTGTTCTACATCGACCAGGGCTTCACCAAGGACCAGATTGCCAGCGTCAGCAAGATCTTCGGCCTGATCATGACCCTCGTCGGCGCCGGCATGGGCGGCCTGCTGATCGTGCGTTTCGGCATCCTGCCGATCCTGCTCATCGGCGGCGCTGCGTCGGCGGCCACCAACCTGCTGTTCCTGATGCTGGCCGACATGGGTCCGAACCTGCAGATGCTGGTGGTGACGATCTCCCTCGACAACTTCAGCTCGGGCCTGGCCACGTCGGCGTTCGTCGCCTACCTGTCGAGCCTGACCAACCTGAAGTTCTCCGCGACACAGTACGCCCTGCTCAGCTCGATCATGCTCCTGCTGCCACGCCTGATCGGCGGCTACTCCGGGGTCATGGTGGAGAAATTCGGCTATCACAACTTCTTCCTGATCACCGCGCTGCTCGGTGTTCCGACCCTGGTGCTGATCGCCCTGCACTGGTTCCAGGAAAGCCGCCGCGAAGGCCCGACACCGACGCCGGAACCTGCACCGACCTCCGTCGCGGAAGAATCGTAAGACATCTCGCACCCGGCGAGAGGGTTCGCGCCGGGGTTGCACTTCTGTACGTCGGCGGATCTCGCCGTTACACTGCTCCGTCATTTCCAGTCATAGCAACCGACAACGGCCAACCATGCGCACCAGTCAATTTTTGCTCGCCACACAGAAAGAAACGCCTTCCGACGCGGTCGTGATCAGCCATCAGCTGATGCTGCGCGCCGGCATGATCCGCAAACTCGCCTCGGGCCTGTACACCTGGCTGCCGATGGGCTTGCGAGTGATGCGCAAGGTGGAAGCCATCGTTCGCGAAGAAATGAACGCCGCCGGCTCTCTGGAAGTGTTGATGCCGAGCACCCAACCGGCCGAGCTGTGGCAGGAATCGGGGCGCTGGGAAGAATACGGCCCTGAGCTGCTGCGCATCAAAGACCGCCACGGTCGTGATTTCTGCGCGGGCCCGACCCACGAAGAAGTGATCACCGATCTGATGCGCAACGAGTTGAGCAGCTACAAACAGCTGCCGATCAACCTGTACCAGATCCAGACCAAATTCCGTGACGAAATCCGTCCACGCTTCGGCCTGATGCGCGGTCGCGAATTCATCATGAAGGACTCGTACTCCTTCCATGCGGATCAGGCGTCGCTGCAGATCACCTACGACCGCATGCACGAAGCGTACTGCAACATCTTCACCCGCCTGGGCCTGAAGTTCCGTCCGGTGGAAGCCGACAACGGTTCGATCGGTGGCGCTGGCTCCCACGAGTTCCACGTGCTGGCCGAGTCCGGCGAAGACGATATCGTCTTCAGCAACGGTTCCGATTACGCGGCGAACATCGAAAAAGCCGAAGCCGTGCCGCGTGAAACCTCGCGCGCCGCGCCAAGCGAAGAGCTGCGTCTGGTCGACACACCAGACACCAAGACCATCGCGGCCCTGGTGGAGAAATTCAATCTGCCGATTGAAAAGACCATCAAGACCCTGATCGTGCACGCCGAAGAAGAAGGCAAGCTGATCGCGCTGATCATCCGTGGCGACCACGAGCTGAACGAAATCAAGGCTGCCAACCAGCCAGGCGTTGCCAGCCCGCTGGTCATGGCCTCCGATGCCGAACTGCGTGACGCCATCGGCGCCGGTGCCGGCTCCCTCGGCCCGCTGAACCTGCCGCTGCCGATCATCATCGACCGCTCGGTCGAGCTGATGAGCGACTTCGGCATCGGTGCCAACATCGACGACAAGCACTACTTCGGCGTGAACTGGGAGCGTGATCTGCCGGTTCCGACCGTGGCCGACCTGCGCAACGTCGTGGCCGGCGACCCGAGCCCTGACGGCAAGGGCACCCTGGAAATCAAGCGCGGCATCGAAGTCGGGCACATCTTCCAGCTGGGCAACAAGTACAGCAAGGCGATGAAGTGCGAAGTGCTGGGCGAGAACGGCAAGCCGGTAACCCTGGAAATGGGTTGCTACGGTATCGGTGTTTCCCGCGTGGTGGCTGCCGCCATCGAGCAGAACAACGACGAGAACGGCATCATCTGGAGCGACACTCTGGCGCCGTTCCAGATCGCTCTGGTGCCGCTGCGCTATGAAACCGAGCTGGTGCGCGAAGCCACCGACAAGCTGTACGCGGAACTGACCGCGGCCGGCTTCGAAGTGCTGCTGGACGACCGCGACAAGAAAACCAGCCCGGGCATCAAGTTCGCGGACATGGAGCTGATCGGCATTCCGCACCGGATCGTGGTCAGCGACCGCGGCCTCGCCGAAGGCAACCTGGAATACAAGAGCCGTACCGAAGGCCAGGCGCAAGCGCTGCCGGTTGCCGACGTGCTGTCCTTCCTTCAGGCCCGTATCCGCCGCTGAAACCAGATAGAGACGTCATGTTCAAGCGAAACACCTTAGGCCTCGGTGGTGCCGCCCTGTGCGGCACCCTGCTGGTCAGCGGCTGTGCCAATCACATGTCACAACGCAGCGAGCACGAGGAACGTGTCGAGCGCAAACTGCTCGATCACAGCCTGCAGATCGATGTCGGCGAGCCCAAGGTGCTTGAGCTGCCGCAACGGCGCGTGAAGATCAACGAACAGAAGACCTTCGAAGTCACAGAATTCGAGGTCACGCGCCATTACGACCGTTACACGCCTTACCAGCCATGGCGGGAGATCTACGAGATTCCGCTGGGCGCGGTGGCGGTGGTCGGCGGCGTCGGTGCGAACGTGGTCAACGTGTTTGCCCTCGGCAATCTGCCCGACAGCGTGACACGGGACTGGCTCAGCTACGGTTTCGCCGGGCTCAACCCGTTCATGAACGTGCAATCGAACGGTCGCGCGCAACAGAATCTGGCCGGCATCGACGAAGTCCAGCGCGACAAGCGCACGGAGTATTCGAGCCTGCCGTGGAGCGAGCGCCCGGTTCAGGTCAAGGCCGGCAAGCAGACCTTCGACATGACCACCGATCGCAACGGCGTGCTGCGTCTGAACCTGCTGGACAGCCCGTTCGCCGAAAACGACCTCAATCATGTAGGCAAACTGCAGATCAGCGTCGAAGACAGCAAGGATGACGTGCATTCCGATTCGTCTCTGGCGATCAGCACTCACCTGCGCGGCAAGCTGCTGGAGGCTCACGGGCTGATCTACGACGATCTGGAAGACGACGAAGTGAGCCAGTGGGTACACCGGGTGAAGCGTCTGTCGGAACTGGGTCTGGAAGAAGAAGCCAGTGAACTGGAACAAAGCCTGATCGAACTGACCCGCAACGATCCTGAGTTGCAGGCCGAATTCCTCAAGTCCCTGACCCGGGATGCGGGGCGTCTGGTGGCGGATCCGGGGCCGAACTGAACCCCCCTGAAAAAATGCCCGAACCTGGTTCGGGCATTTTTTTGTCCGTCTATCGCTCGAACAACTCCATTTGTTCGAACCCGCCGCGTAAATCCTCCAGCCGCACGCCCACTCCCAATAGCCGCACCGGTTTGCCACCGCGGTTGAACGCCTGCGTCAGCATCAACTGGTAACTGCCCAGATCCCGCCCTGCCCCGGCCTGCTCCAGTGTGGTCTGGGTGAAATCGTGAAACTTCACTTTGACGAATGGCTTGCCCGGCCGGTAGCTGCTGTCGATCCGCGCCATGCGGGTTTTCAGGGTTTCCAGCAGCTCGGGGAGCTTATCGAGACAACTGCGCAGATCCGGCAGATCGACGTCGTAGGTGTTTTCGACACTGATCGACTGACGGCGGCTGTCGTTATGTACCAACCGCTCATCGATCCCACGGGCCAGACTCCACAAGCGCTCGCCGAAACTGCCAAATTCCCGCACCAGCGCCAGCTTGTCCCAGTCGCGCAATTGCAGACAGTCACTGATACCCAGCTTGCTCAACTTGTCGGCCGTGACCTTGCCCACCCCGTGCAACTTGCTCACCGGCAAGCCACTGACGAAGTCTTCGACCTGATCCGGGGTGATCACGAACAAGCCGTTGGGCTTTTTCCAGTCGCTGGCGATCTTGGCCAGAAACTTGTTCGGCGCCACGCCGGCGGAGACGGTGATGTGCAACTGATTGGACACCCGGCGGCGAATGTCCTGGGCGATCCGCGTGGCGCTACCGCCGAAATGCGCGCTGTCCGAGACGTCGAGGTACGCCTCGTCCAGCGAAAGCGGCTCGATGAGGTCGGTGTAATCGCTGAAGATCGTGTGAATTTCTTTCGACGCCTCGCGATAGGCGTCCATTCTCGGCTTGACGATGGTCAGGTCCGGGCACAGCTTCAAGGCGTGTCCAGAGGACATCGCCGAGCGAACCCCGTATGCACGCGCCTCATAGTTGCAGGTGGCGATCACCCCGCGCCTGTCCGCCGAGCCACCGACCGCCAACGGCTTGCCGGCGAGGCTCGGGTCATCCCGCATCTCGATGGCGGCGTAGAAACAGTCACAGTCGACGTGGATGATTTTTCGCTGAGTCATGACAGAAAAGGAAACATGGCGAGCCGGACCGGCAGTATCTCACTGACACCTGTATATAGCACCAGTGGTATGAATGTTCTTTTCAGTTTGTAGGAAACGACCTTTGAATTTATTTTCTCAATCGAAAACCAACCTCCAATAGAGCTGAAACCCTTGCTGTGCCTGACCTGCAGCCTCTGAAAAGACCGTCCGTCAGCGCTAACCGATTGAAGCTGAAGAGGTTTTATCCAAATTGAAGGTTGACACCCCGGCGTTCCTCTGTAGAATGCCGCCACACAGACGCGGGATGGAGCAGTCTGGTAGCTCGTCGGGCTCATAACCCGAAGGTCGTCGGTTCAAATCCGGCTCCCGCAACCAAACATCAGAAAAGGCCAATCGAAAGATTGGCCTTTTTTGTGCGTGTCTGTTTTTCACGACGATGCACGGCGTTCTGCAAACAGGAATCCGTTTCAATTCCGAAACTTAAGCAGCCACCTGCGACCGTTTGCCGCGATTGCACACTTATTTGACCCTTCTCGGGATTATCGGTTGACACCCCGCCGTTCGCCTGTAGAATGCCGCCACACAGACGCGGGATGGAGCAGTCTGGTAGCTCGTCGGGCTCATAACCCGAAGGTCGTCGGTTCAAATCCGGCTCCCGCAACCAAACATCAAAAAAGGCTACTCGAAAGAGTGGCCTTTTTTGTATCTGTGGAAAAAGTCCTTTCGCAACAATGATCTGTCACTGTGCAGTGAACCGTTCAGGATCTTCAGACCCGCCAAGTTGCGACTATGCTTGAAGTCGCAGGCAAGGCGTCTGCAATCCAGGAGCTGCCCTCGCCGATCCCCGGTGAGAGGCGTAGTATTTTGTGATTATTTTTTTCTACAGGGATTGGTTACTTGGCTGGATACCTCCATCCTGTCGCGCACAATCCAAGAGGTGATTGATGCGCGCCAACTCGTCTGATTCACAAGACACCGTCACAGCGACCCCACCGATCAAGCCTGAGCGTCTGCGCCTGCTGGATCGGATCAGCAAATACCGGCAACCGATCGGTCTGGCGGTCACGTTGCTGCTGTTCGCCATCGCGCTGATTGCCTGTCGCCATCTGCTCAGCGAACTCGATCTCGACGCCCTGCACGACTCGATTCTCGACGTGCCGAAACCGGCCCTGCTCGGCGCCCTCGGTGCGACAGTCGTCGGCTTCATCATTCTGCTCGGCTACGAATGGTCGGCCAGTCGGTATGCCCGCGTGACGCTGGCACCGAAAACCCTGGCTCTCGGCGGTTTCACCGCGTTTGCCATCGGCAATGCCATTGGCCTGTCGATGCTGTCCGGTGGCTCGGTGCGTTACCGTTTATATGCACGGCATGGCCTGGGCGCTTCCGAAGTCGCGCACATGACCCTGTTCGCCAGCCTGTCACTGGGCTGCGCCCTGCCGCCGCTGGCTGCACTTGCGACCCTGAGCAACCTGCCCGCCGCCTCACAGGCACTGGGGCTGTCCGAGACTTTATTGGGGACGATTGCCGGCGTAGTGCTGCTGCTCGGCGCGATTCTGGCCATCGGCATCTATCGCCGTCGCCTGCCGGAACAACCTTATCCGGACAACCTGCTGGTCCGAGCCGGTCGTCGCACCCTGCGCCTGCCGGGTCGCCGCCTGACGTTCCTGCAACTGGTCATCACCGCCCTCGACGTCGCCGCCGCTGCAACCGTCCTTTATCTGCTGCTGCCGGAAGCGCCGCCCTTCGGTGCCTTCCTGCTGGTTTATCTGCTGGCGCTGGCGGCCGGTGTACTCAGTCACGTTCCGGGTGGTGTGGGTGTCTTCGAAGCGATTCTGCTCGCGGCGTTCGCCGACAAACTCGGTGCCGCTCCACTGGCTGCCGCCCTGCTCCTGTATCGCCTGATCTATGTGGTGCTGCCGTTGCTGGTGGCCTGCGTGCTGTTGCTGATCAACGAAGGCCAACGCCTGTTTCAATCGCAGACCATGCGTGCGGCGTCCGGTCTGGCGGCACCGATTCTCGCAGTGCTGGTGTTCCTGTCCGGCGTGGTGCTGCTGTTTTCCGGCGCGACGCCAGAGATCGACACCCGCCTGGAGCACATCGGCTTTCTGATTCCTCACCGTCTGGTCGACGCTTCGCACTTTGGCGCCAGCCTGATCGGCGTGCTGTGCCTGATGCTCGCCCAGGGCCTGCGTCGCCGGTTGTCGGCGGCGTGGATGCTGACCACCATTCTGTTGCTGGTGGGCGCCCTGCTCTCGCTGCTCAAGGGTTTCGACTGGGAAGAAGCGACCCTGATGACCCTCACCGCCGCGCTGCTGGGGGTATTCCGTCGCTCGTTCTACCGCCCGAGCCGTCTGACCGAACTGCCGTTCTCGCCGCTGTATCTGGTCGCCAGCCTGTGCGTACTCGGTGCTTCGACCTGGCTGCTGCTGTTCGCTTATCAGGACGTTCCGTACAGCCATCAACTGTGGTGGCAGTTCACCCTCGACGCCGACGCCCCGCGCGGCCTGCGCTCGCTGCTCGGTGCCGCCGTGTTGCTGCTGGTGATCGCCCTGACCTGGCTGCTGCGCACCGCTCGCCCGGTGATCCATCTGCCGACACCCGATGAACTGGAACGCGCCTCGAAGATTCTGATGGCCTCCTCGCAACCGGACGGCGGCCTGGCCCTGACCGGCGACAAGGCGCTGCTGTTTCATCCCAACGACGAAGCCTTCCTGATGTACGCCCGCCGTGGCCGCAGTCTGGTGGCCCTGTACGACCCGATCGGCCCCGGCCAGCAACGGGCCGAGATGATCTGGCAGTTCCGCGACCTGTGCGACATCCATCACGCCCGGCCTGTGTTCTATCAAGTGCGCGCCGAGAACCTGCCGTACTACATGGACATCGGCCTGACCGCGATCAAGCTCGGCGAGGAAGCCCGGGTCGATCTGCATCGCTTTGACCTGGAAGCCAAGGGCAAGGAGATGAAGGACCTGCGCTACACCTGGAACCGTGGCACCCGTGACGGCCTGTCGCTGGAGATCCATGAGCCGGGCCAGGCGCCGATGGATGAGCTCAAGGTGATTTCCGATGCCTGGCTGACCGGCAAGAACGTGCGCGAGAAAGGCTTCTCCCTCGGCCGTTTCAGCGATGATTACCTGAAGCATTTCCGCATCGCGGTGATTCGCTTCGAAGGCCGCCCGGTGGCGTTCGCCAACCTGCTCGAGACCTACAGCCATGACCTGGCCAGTCTCGACCTGATGCGCGCGCACCCGGACGCCCCCAAGCTGACCATGGAATTCATGATGGTCGGTCTGATTCAACACTATAAGAGTCACGGATACGCGCGCTTCAGCCTGGGCATGGTGCCGCTGTCGGGGTTGCAACCCCGGCGCGGTGCACCGCTGACCCAGCGTCTGGGCTCGATGGTTTTCCGCCGTGGTGAGCAGCTGTACAACTTCCAAGGCTTGCGCCGCTTCAAAGACAAGTTCCAGCCTGACTGGGAACCCCGTTATATGGCCGTGCCCGCCGGACTCGATCCGCTGGTGGCGCTGGCCGACACTGCTGCCCTGATCGCGGGCGGCTTGACTGGATTGGTGAAACGCTGATGATTCAACGCTCCCTGAAGTACATCCTGGTCGCACTGCTGGTGCTGGCCGCGATTGCCGGTGGCGGTTTCTGGTACCTCAAACGCCCGGCACCGGAACCGACCCTCGAACAGCTCACCCCGGCCGATGGCGCCGCCATGACCCGGGTCATCCCCGGCACCAAGCCCAAGGCGCAGGTGCTGGTGGCGGTCAACGACGACCAGAAACTCAGCGACAAGCAACTGAGCACCCTGAGCCGCAGCGCTTCGGCGCAGATCGTTCAAGTGATCCTGCCCAAGGACTGCCTGCTGCAAAGCCGCGCCCTGCAAGCCGGCCTGCGCGAACTGAACGGCCCGGCGACCCTGGTCAGCGGCATCGGCCCCGGAGCCGTCCTGGCATGGCGCTGGTTGTCCGAGCAGAAAGACGACAAGGCTCAGGCTGTCTCCGTCGACCTGGCCTTGGAAAAACCCGGCTGCACTCACCTGTTGCCAAAAGCCGCCGCCCACGGCCACTGGCTGGTGGCGTGGAACGACAACCCGGACGACACCAGCGCCGGTTTCGTGCGCGATCAACCGAACGCCGAAACCAGCATCAGCGACTACGACATCAACCTGCCGCAAGTGCTGAACAACGAACTGCGCAAGATCCTCGTCGGCGGCGACAAGGCCAACGGCGGCCTGCAGATTCCGGTGGTGGAAGTCCCGGCCGGCCAGGCCAAGGACACCGTCACCCTGTTCCTGTCCGGTGACGGCGGCTGGCGCGATCTGGACCGCGACGTGGCCGGTGAAATGGCCAAGATCGGCTACCCGGTCGTCGGCATCGACACCCTGCGCTACTACTGGCAGCACAAGAGCCCGGAACAGAGCGCCCTCGACTTGACCGAACTGATGCAGCACTACCGCCAGAAATGGGGCACCAAGCGCTTCATCCTGACCGGCTACTCGTTCGGCGCCGACGTCCTGCCGGCGATCTACAACCGCCTGCCGGAAACCGAGCAGCAACGCGTCGACGCAATCATCCTGCTGGCCTTCGCCCGCACCGGCAGCTTCGAAATCGAAGTCGAAGGCTGGCTCGGCAACGCCGGCAAAGAAGCCGCCACCGGCCCGGAAATGGCCAAGCTGCCCCCGGCCAAGGTCGTGTGCATCTATGGTGAAGAAGAAACCGACGAAAGCGGCTGCACCGACAAGACCGCGGTGGGCGAAGCGGTGAAACTGCCTGGTGGCCACCACTTCGACGAAAACTACCCGGCACTGGCCAAGCGCTTGGTGGACTTGATCGAGAAACGCCAGAACACGGCGCAGGTGGCGGAAGAGTGATCTGAAGCGCACCAACGAAAAGCCCCCGCAACCTTAGGGTTGTGGGGGCTTTTTTACGCAAACTTGAAACACTTCCTGCCAGTCAAACCTTATATCGATGCCAAGACTAAAACTGAACATCTATCCATGTGATGTCATCTTCAACTTCGATACAGCTGCCATCTGGCTCTGCTAACAAGCTGCTTTGCTGCGACTCGGTTAGCTCCGCCCAAAAGCCATCGGTTGCAAACACCAGTCGCTCACTTAAAGCCAATGGATAAAACACAAAATCAGGGTTCGGCGCGCGACTCACCTTCAAGCATCGAGTCACCCGGTGCCGAGCGGGATCTTGCGCCAGCTCGAAGTGGGAACGGTCACGTCTCCAATTGGCTTTACAGTGCGGCGACGTAATCCATTCGATCGTGCCTGCCGACGTCACAACACCGCATGAACAATCACCCTCATACGCAAGCGTGAGTTTGCCATGAGCAGCGACACCCACCACATAACAAGCGGCGCCTGTCTGGCTTGCAAACAAGACGGGATGGAGGTCGGCCAGCATAGAAACCAGTACCTGTTCAACCGCTCCGTACTCAGTGATATCGAGGCCCTGATCAAAATGTTTTGACCAGATCGCTAAAACACCTTCCACAAAGGATTCAGCCAACTGGCCACTGCCAACCCTCGAAGTACCGTCTGTGATAACAAATACGCCGCTCTCTCCATCACAGAGCGCTCCAGCAAAGTCATGATTGGTTTGCCTGGCTCGCCCCGTTACCGATCTGGCGTGGTATTTCATGCGCTGCCCAGTTCTTTCATGCGCCCATGAATGATTTGCCCTCTTCCTGGATTGGCCTGTACCGAGCCCGAGCTTTCAATCACATAGTCGATGCCACCGAGCCGCCTGAGTGCTCGAACTCCAGTCGTGATGAACTCCTTGAGCTCGGACTCCGCTTGGCGAACCTCTTCTAAAAGCTCTGGACGTCCATCAATCAAGATAATGATGTCTTCGACATCTTTATGGTATGGATCGCCACCGCCCCGACCGCTGAAGGCTTCCAGTTTTGTCGCGAGAAAATAGGTCGGTTTGAATATCTGGATGACGGTACCGCTGGGCAACGTAAATTTATCAGCCCGTGCCAACCCCTCTACAAACCAGCGGTTGGCGTATCCGAGAACTTCGGGATCAGAAGGCATCACGTCAACGACGATATCGTTGAAGCGGAAACGACAGTTGACTTCATCCTCGCCGGTAATCTTGAAATTCCTGGCTGCCAACCGTTCGGTAAGCTGCTGCCAGGCGCTAATACCTGCCAGCTCGATCACCAGGTCAACGTCATCGGTGAAACGAATGTCGTCCAGCACAACAGCATCCGTTACCAGCATGGCTGTGGTGCAACCTCCGACAAAGGCAACCTCAGCGAGAAACGCCTCTCCCAAGCCTTCGGCGACAAACTCTATTAGCTCGTAGTTGTGATCAGCGTTTGATGACATGTTATTTCAGTCCCATTCCTGCTTTTAGAATGTTGACTGCGACACCGCACTCTCGCGGGCCTCCAAGGCGGATCGCATCAGCAAGCGCAAGATAGTGATAAAGAATCCTGTCCTTCTTCACCGCTTCCGGCACTGTCTTGTAGAGCGGCTCTATTGCCTGACCACGCTCCGTTCCAAATGCATCAGGCCAGACCGGAATCAGTCCACCAGCACTTTTGATGCTTTTGGACAGTGCCGGTGCTGCGAAACCCGTCGGGATACCGCGAACCATTGCACCGGGCTTTACAGGAAAGAAGTATTTCAGAGCGTGCTCGGTGATGCTCAGTAGCTGCCGCCGATTAACCTTCGCCAGCCCTGTCTCATAGTCATTGGTGAGCAGGCCGGACTCACGACACCTGGCGATGGAATTTGAAACCTCGCTTTTGCTTAGCCCGAGAGCAGCAGACAACGCACGCAACGAGTAACCCTCACTCCAGCTTGTCAGGGGCGGAACAGCCACAGGCTCCGACCACCCCTCCCATCCTGCCTCATCGTTCAAGGCCGAATCGAAATCCTGTCGCCGGAAAACAGTATCTTCACCGTCAGTGGAGTAGGTGACCAATGGCTGCCCCACCCGCCCACCTGCGGTCATTTGGCTGACCACATAAGGCTTCAACAACTCCTCAACCCTGTTCGAATTCGACTCTGACTCCATTACACCAAGGAGGTTTTCCTCCTGAGCGTGAAGGCTGGCCATCTTGAATAAAAGCAAAATATCTTGACTCTTCATGAAGCGTAAAACTCCAAGTGTCCACATTCCATAAAACGTGGACACTTGTCTCATTCAAAATATCTGATCGTCAAGCCCTTTGTTCGGCCTCACTTGCTGTAGCGCCCGTACAAAATCCGCCGTCCCTGAAATTGCTCGTCACCTTAGTTTCGCTGACCGGTGTCGCAATATCAGATGACGTCCGCATACCTTGTAGGCAAACTCCTAATCTCGTGCTTGAGCACTTTGCCGCCCTATTACGCTGTTTTTCGACGGGATACACAGCAACGAAAAAGCCCCCGCCAGCCGTGAAGCTGACGGGGGCTTTTCAGTTGTGGCGGGACCTACATCTCCACCTGCGTCCCCAACTCAATCACCCGGTTCAGTGGGAGATTGAAGAACCGCAGGTTCCCGTTGGCATTCTTCAACATGAACGCAAACAGCGCTTCACGCCAACGGGCCATGCCTTCGAGTTTCGAGGCGATGACCGTTTCGCGGCTGAGGAAGTAGGTGGTGCGCATCGGGCTGAAGTCCAGATCATCCAGATGGCACAGCTTCAGTGCCTGCGGCACGTCCGGCTCGTCGGTAAACCCGAAGTGCAGGATCACCCGGAAGAAGCCTTCGCCGTGGGCTTCGACTTCGAAACGTCGGGATGGCGGGACGCGCGGGATGTCTTCGTAGACGACGGTCAGCAACACCACTTGCTCATGCAGAACCTGGTTGTGCAGCAGGTTGTGCAACAGCGCGTGCGGCACCGCGTCGGAACGGGCGGTGAGGAACACGGCGGTGCCCTGCACGCGGTGCGGTGGCTGGACGCGGATGCTGCTGATGAAGATCGGCAGCGGCAATGCGCCTTCGTCGAGGCGCTCGACCAGCAGTTGCTTGCCACGTTTCCAGGTGGTCATCAGCACGAACAGCGCGATACCGGCGATCACCGGGAAGGCACCGCCCTGCACGATCTTCGGCACGTTGGCGGCGAAGTACAGGCCGTCCACCAACAGGAAGCCGAGCAGCACCGGCACCGCCAGAATCGGTGGCCATTTCCACAGCAGCAGCATCACTGCCGACACCAGGATCGTGGTCATCAACATCGTGCCAGTCACGGCCACGCCGTAGGCCGAGGCCAGCGCGCCGGAAGATTCGAAGCCGATCACCAGCAAGACCACGCCGACCATCAGCGACCAATTCACGGCACCGATGTAGATCTGGCCCTGCTCGTCGCTCGAGGTGTGCTGGATGTACATGCGCGGGATGTAACCGAGCTGGATCGCCTGACGGGTCAGGGAGAACGCGCCGGAAATCACCGCCTGGGAGGCGATCACCGTGGCCAGGGTCGACAGACCGACCAGCGGAATCAGCGCCCAGCTCGGGGCCAGCAGGTAGAACGGGTTGCGCGCCGCTTCCGGGTTGTCCAGCAGCAAGGCGCCCTGACCGAAGTAGTTGAGCACCAGCGCCGGCAGCACCAACAGGAACCACGCACGGGCAATCGGCTTGCGGCCGAAGTGGCCCATGTCGGCGTACAGCGCTTCGGCACCGGTCAGTGCCAGCACCACGGCGCCGAGGATCGCCACGCCCATGCCTGGATGAACGGTAAAGAACCGCACTGCCCACACAGGATTCATCGCGTGCAGCACTTCCGGGGTGTGGCTGATGCCGTAGACGCCGAGGGCGCCGAGGACCAGGAACCAGGTGACCATGATCGGCCCGAACAGAATGCCGATCCGCGCCGTGCCGTGCTTCTGGATCAGAAACAGCGCCACCAGCACCACCAGCGACAGCGGCACCACCCAGTGGTCGATGCCGTCGAAGGCCAGGCCCAGACCTTCAATGGCCGAGAGCACGGAAATCGCCGGGGTGATCATGCTGTCGCCATAGAACAGCGCCGCGCCGATCAGCCCGCAGACCACCAAAAGCGTGCGCAACCGCTTGCGCCCCGCCGCTGCCCGACGGGCCAGCGCGGTAAGCGCCATGATCCCGCCTTCGCCCTGGTTGTCGGCGCGCAGCACGAACATCATGTACTTGATTGAAACGACCCAGATCAGCGACCAGAAAATCAGCGACAGAATGCCGAGCACTCCGTCGTGATTGACGGGCACACCGTAAGCGCCGGAAAACACTTCTTTGAGGGTGTACAACGGGCTCGTGCCGATGTCGCCGTAAACTACCCCGACCGCCGCGACCAGCATGCTCAGCGGCTTGGTGGCCGAACCTTCGGCGCCCGCCGCGTGACTACTTGCCTGACCCATCCAACACTCCTGATTCCCAGACCGGCTTCTTATATGAAGCACTATGCTTTGTGTGCAGCATGCGCGTTTTTACGCCCTGTAACAGACGTTTTCTTGACTGTAAAAATTCAGTAAAGCGCAACGGCGCGAAGCATAGCGCAGCACTCGTCGTATTTCCCTGCATAAAGCTGGTCAAGTGCGCTGCTCGTCGCTAGAATTGCGCACTTTTTGATCAGAGGCGCACTTCAAGCGCCCGTCCGTCGGCTTCTGCCATCAGGCAAGCGGCGTCACAAAACACCGAGGTTAGACATGTCCACCACTCCTGCGCCGGCCAATCCAAAGGTTGGCTTCGTTTCTCTTGGTTGCCCGAAAGCACTGGTCGACTCCGAGCGCATCCTGACCCAGCTGCGCATGGAAGGCTATGACGTGGTGTCCACCTATCAGGACGCCGACGTGGTCGTGGTCAACACCTGCGGCTTCATCGACTCGGCGAAGGCCGAATCGCTGGAAGTCATCGGTGAAGCGATCAAGGAAAACGGCAAGGTCATCGTGACCGGCTGCATGGGCGTGGAAGAAGGCAACATCCGTGACGTGCACCCGAGCGTGCTGGCCGTCACCGGTCCGCAGCAGTACGAACAAGTGGTCAACGCGGTGCACGAAGTCGTGCCGCCGAAGCAGGATCACAACCCGCTGATCGACCTGGTGCCGCCGCAAGGCATCAAGCTGACCCCGCGTCACTACGCGTACCTGAAGATTTCCGAAGGCTGCAACCACAGCTGCAGCTTCTGCATCATCCCGTCGATGCGCGGCAAACTGGTCAGCCGTCCGGTGGGCGACGTGCTCGACGAAGCCCAGCGTCTGGTCAAATCCGGCGTGAAGGAACTGCTGGTGATTTCCCAGGACACCAGCGCCTACGGCGTTGACGTCAAATACCGCACCGGTTTCTGGAACGGCGCGCCGGTGAAAACCCGCATGACCGAACTGTGCGAAGCGCTGAGCACCCTCGGCGTCTGGGTCCGTCTGCACTACGTTTACCCGTACCCGCACGTCGACGAACTGATCCCGCTGATGGCCGCCGGCAAGATCCTGCCGTACCTGGACATCCCATTCCAGCACGCCAGCCCGAAAGTCCTGAAGTCGATGAAACGTCCGGCGTTCGAAGACAAGACCCTGGCGCGGATCAAGAACTGGCGCGAAATCTGCCCGGACCTGATCATCCGTTCGACCTTCATCGTCGGCTTCCCCGGCGAAACCGAAGAAGACTTCCAGTACCTGCTGGACTGGCTGACCGAAGCCCAGCTCGACCGCGTCGGCTGCTTCCAGTACTCGCCGGTCGAAGGCGCACCGGCCAATGACCTGAACCTCGACATCGTTCCGGACGACGTCAAGCAGGATCGCTGGGAGCGTTTCATGGCGCACCAGCAGGCCATCAGCTCGGCGCGCCTGCAAATGCGCATCGGCCGTGAAATCGAAGTGTTGGTCGACGAAGTCGACGAGCAAGGCGCGGTCGGCCGTTGCTTCTTCGATGCCCCGGAAATCGACGGCAACGTGTTCATCGACAACGGCAGCAACCTCAAGCCGGGCGACAAGGTCTGGTGCAAGGTGACCGACGCCGACGAATACGACCTCTGGGCCGAACAGATCTAAGCGCGAAAAATACAGAAAGCCCCGCTCTCTTTTACGAGATGCGGGGCTTTTTTACGGCTAGAGTTTGGGGTGGGAAGGACTCCCTCATCCATGACAAAGAGGCTATCGGGCATGCGTCACCACTCGGTCATCCACACGCCGAAACTCAGCGATTATCAGGAACTGACCCGGGTCTGGGAGGCCTCGGTCCGCGCGACTCATGATTTCCTGCCGGAATCCTACATCGAGCTGCTGAAGAATCTGGTGCTGACCCGCTACCTCGACGCGGTGATGCTGATCTGCACACGGGACAGCCATCAGCGCATCACCGGGTTCGCCGGGGTCGCGGCGGGCAAGATCGAAATGCTGTTCATCGACCCGGCCCATCGCGGCCAGGGCCTTGGCAAGAAACTGCTGAAGTACG
Source organism: Pseudomonas sp. RIT778 (assembly GCF_019718735.1). Lineage (NCBI taxonomy): Bacteria > Pseudomonadati > Pseudomonadota > Gammaproteobacteria > Pseudomonadales > Pseudomonadaceae > Pseudomonas > Pseudomonas sp. RIT778. Next base: position 121,157 of record NZ_JAIHBA010000001.1, read on the forward strand.
CGATGGAACACCTGAACGCCGACGAACTGGACGTCAACGAACAGAACCCGCAGGCCCTGGGGTTTTACTTCAAGCAAGGGTTCGAGGTGATCGGCCGCTCGGAAGTCGATGGCATGGGCCAGCCGTATCCGTTGTTGCACATGCGTCTGAAACAACCGGAGCAGCGCGCGGTACGCGGCTAAAAGCCACACGGCGCAAATGCAATCGGGCTTAACCGGCCCCAGGCAGGTACAATGCCCACCCCTTTTTCGTTACGGCCCCTGTCATGACTGACCCGATTCGCCTCTCCAAACGCCTCATCGAGCTGGTCGGTTGCTCCCGCCGGGAGGCCGAGCTGTTCATCGAGGGCGGCTGGGTCACCGTGGACGGCGAAGTCATCGACGAGCCGCAGTTCAAGGTCGGCGACCAAAAGGTCGAACTCGACAAGGACGCCAAGGCCACCGCGCCGGAGCCGGTGACCATCCTGCTCAACGTGCCGGCCGGCATGGATGTCGACAGCGCCATGCAGTCGCTGAACGCCGAAACCCTCAGTGAAGAACACCGCTACGGCAAGCGTCCGCTGCGCGGGCATTTCTTGCGCCTGACCGCCAGCGCCGACCTGCAACCCAAGGCCAGCGGCCTGCTGGTGTTCACCCAGGACTGGAAGGTACTGCGCAAGCTCACCGCCGACGCGGCCAAGATCGAGCAGGAATACGTGGTCGAAGTCGAAGGCGACATGGTTGCCCACGGCCTCAACCGCCTGCAGCACGGCCTCACCCACAAGGGCAAGGAGCTGCCGCCGGTCAAGGCCAGTTGGCAGAACGAAAACCGCCTGCGCTTCGCCATGAAGAACCCGCAGCCTGGGATCATCGCCCAGTTCTGCGAAGCGGTCGGCCTGAAGGTGATCGGCATTCGCCGCATCCGCATCGGCGGCGTGTCCATCGGCAAGGTGCCGATCGGCCAGTGGCGCTACCTGTCCGGTAAAGAGAAATTCTAAGGCTCGCAAGCCACCCTACATTCCGGCATCGCGTCCCGCTCGGTGCCCACAGCGAACAATCAGGATTGCACACATGGTTCACAACGACGTTCTGCGCAGCGTGCGCTACATGCTCGATATCAGCGACAAGAAAGTGGTCGAGATCATCAAACTCGGCGGCCTGGACGTCACGCTTGCCGATGTCGTGACGTACCTCGACAAGAAAGAAGAAGACGAAGAAGGTTTCGTGCGCTGCCCGGACGAAGTCATCGCGCACTTCCTCGACGGTCTGGTGATCTTCAAGCGCGGCAAGGACGAAAGCCGTCCGCCGCTGCCGATCGAACTGCCGGTGACCAACAACATCATCCTGAAAAAGCTGCGCGTGGCCTTCGAGCTGAAAGAAGACGACATGCACGCGATCCTCAAGGCCGCCGAGTTCCCGGTATCCAAGCCTGAGCTGAGCGCGTTGTTCCGCAAGGTCGGCCACACCAACTACCGCCCGTGCGGCGATCAGTTGCTGCGCAATTTTCTCAAGGGCCTGACCCTGCGCGTTCGCGGTTGACCCATTCGATCACGGCGACTTCGGTCGCCGTTTTCATGCATAGCCCTCCATTCCCTCAAAAAATAGTGGCTCCGCTTTTCGCGGCCGGCGACTAGGGTGTACTGAACCCTAGCCCTCAGGATTCGCCATGCACCCGTATTTCTCCCTGCAAGGCCGCACCGCCCTGGTGACCGGCGGCACCCGTGGTATCGGCAAAATGATCGCCAAGGCCTTTGTCGAAGCCGGCGCCCGCGTGTACGTCTGCTCCCGTGACGCTGAAGCCTGTCATCAAACCGCTGAAGAGCTAAGTGCCCTGGGCACGTGTCATGGCGTGGCGGCGAATCTGGCGACGGAAGAAGGCGTGAAGGAGCTGGCAGCGCGACTGGGCGAGCAGATCACTCATCTGGACATTCTGGTGAATAACGCCGGCACCACCTGGGGCGCGCCGCTGGAGAGCTACCCGGTCAAGGGCTGGGAGAAAGTCATGCAGCTCAACGTGACCTCGGTGTTCAGTTGCATCCAGCAGTTTCTGCCGTTGCTGCGCCAATCCGGGTCGGCGGCCAATCCGGCGCGGATCATCAACATCGGTTCGGTGGCGGGGATTTCTTCCTTCGGCGAACAGGCCTACGCCTACGGGCCGAGCAAGGCGGCCCTGCATCAGCTGTCACGAATTCTCGCCCGGGAACTGGTGAGTCAGCACATCAACGTCAACGTCATCGCGCCGGGGCGCTTCCCGAGCAAGATGACCCAGCACATCGGCAGTGACCAGCAGGCGCTGGCCGAAGACACCGCGCTGATCCCGATGAAACGCTGGGGCCGTGAGGAGGAGATGGCGGCACTGGCGATCAGCCTGGCGAGTACTGCCGGGGCGTACATGACCGGGAATATCATTCCGCTGGATGGCGGCTTCAGTCTGTAGATCAGCGGCGCGGCATTCGCGAGCAGGCTCGCTCCCACATTTGGAATGCGTTCCCCTGTGGGAGCGAGCCTGCTCGCGAAGAGGCCCGATCTGTCAGCACCAGACTTGAAGCCTGCCGGGTTATCATGCCCGCCCTGCTCCGCTTCGAATGCACACCATGACTTACAGCGTCTCCCCCATCGGCTTCGTCCGCTCCTGCTTCAAGGAGAAGTTCGCCATCCCGCGCCAGCCGCAACTGGCCCCCGCCGCCCGTGGCGTGCTGGAACTGGTGGCACCGTTCGATCAGGGTGACGCGGTGCAGGGGCTGGAGCAGGTCAGCCATGTCTGGCTGCTGTTCCTGTTCCATCAGGCGCTGGAAGAAAAGCCGCGCCTCAAGGTCCGCCCTCCGCGCCTCGGTGGCAACAAGTCCATGGGCGTGTTCGCCACCCGCGCCACGCACCGGCCGAACGGCATCGGCCAGTCGGTGGTGAAGCTGGACAAGGTCGTAGCCAATCGCCTGTTCATCTCCGGCATCGACTTGCTGGATGGCACGCCGATTCTCGACATCAAACCCTACGTGCCGTACGCCGACATCATTGCTGACGCCTCCAACAGCATCGCCAGTGCCGCGCCGCACCTGATCGACGTGCAATGGACGGACACGGCGCTGCAACAGGCGCACACCCACGCTCAGCGCCTTGCCGAGCCGCTGGTCGAATTGATCGAGCAGTGCCTGGCCCAGGATCCGCGTCCGGCGTATCAGACGCCCGCGCCAGAGCGCGAATACGGCGCGCAGTTCTGGGATCTGGACGTGCGCTGGCATTACCCTGTGCCTGAGCAGATCCGCGTCCTGGAAGTCATCCCCGCCGCTGACTGAATTCCAAAAACGAAAAAGCCCGCGCTGCCTTCTCAGGCAACGCGGGCTTTTCTGTCGGCATCGTCAGGATTATTTCTCGACGAATGCGCGCTCGATCAGGTAGTCACCCGGCTCGCGCATACGCGCCGAGATCTTCAGGCCGAAGCTGTCGAGCACTTCGCTGGTCTCGTCGAGCATGCTCGGGCTGCCGCAGATCATCGCGCGGTCGTCCTGCGGGTTGATCGGTGGCAGGCCGATGTCGCTGAACAGCTTCCCGCTGCGCATCAGGTCGGTCAGACGGCCCTGATTCTCGAACGGCTCGCGAGTCACGGTCGGGTAGTAGATCAGCTTGTCACGCAGCGCTTCGCCGAAGAACTCGTTCTGCGGCAGGTGCTCGGTGATGAATTCGCGGTAGGCGACTTCGTTGACGTAGCGAACACCGTGAACCAGGATCACTTTTTCGAAGCGCTCGTAGGTTTCCGGGTCCTGGATCACGCTCATGAACGGCGCCAGACCGGTGCCGGTGCTCAGCAGGTACAGGTGCTTGCCCGGGTTCAGGTCGTCCAGCACCAGGGTGCCGGTCGGTTTTTTCGAGATGATGATCTCGTCGCCTTCCTTCAGGTGCTGCAGCTGGGAGGTCAGCGGACCGTCCTGCACCTTGATGCTGAAGAACTCGAGATGCTCTTCCCAGTTCGGGCTGGCGATCGAGTAAGCGCGCATAAGCGGGCGGCCGTTTGGCTGTTGCAGGCCGATCATCACGAACTGACCGTTCTCGAAGCGCAGGCCCGGATCGCGGGTGCACTTGAAGCTGAACAGAGTGTCGTTCCAGTGATGAACACTGAGGACACGCTCGTGGTTCATGTTGCTCATGTACGTGGGACTCCTGGAGATTGATCTGCGCCTGCCCGGCTCGTGTTGAAGAATGCCGACGGTGCGCAATTGCATCGCATTCTAATAGCGCCGACAATATCTGTTAACTGGATTATTAAGATAAGGGTTATCGGTTATATCGATATGCGATTTACTCTTCGTCAACTGCAAGTCTTCGTCGCTGTCGCCCAGCAGGAAAGCGTGTCCCGTGCTGCGGGTCTGCTCAACCTGTCGCAATCTGCCGCCAGCACTTCCATCACCGAACTGGAGCGCCAGTCCAGCTGCCAGCTGTTCGACCGCGCCGGTAAACGCCTGAGCCTCAACGCCCTCGGCAAACAGTTGTTGCCGCAAGCGGTGGCCATGCTCGATCAGGCCAAGGAAATCGAAGACCTGCTCAACGGCAAATCCGGTTTCGGCTCGCTGTCAGTGGGCGCGACCCTGACCATTGGCAATTACCTGGCGACTCTGCTGATCGGCGGTTTCATGCAGCGCCACCCCGAAAGCCAGGTGAAGCTGCACGTGCAGAACACTGCCAATATCGTGCAACAAGTGGCTCATTACGAAATTGATCTGGGTCTAATCGAAGGCGATTGCAGCCACCCGGACATCGAAGTGCAGAGCTGGGTCGAGGATGAACTGGTGGTGTTCTGCGCCCCACAGCATCCGTTGGCCAAGCGCGGCAGCGCGACCATGGAAGAGTTGACGCACGAAGCGTGGATTTTGCGGGAACAGGGTTCGGGGACGCGCCTGACCTTCGATCAGGCGATGCGGCATCACCGCAGTGCGCTGAACATCCGGCTGGAGCTGGAACACACCGAAGCGATCAAACGCGCGGTGGAATCAGGTCTGGGGATTGGCTGTATTTCACGTCTGGCGCTGCGTGACGCCTTCCGGCGCGGCAGCCTGGTGCCGGTGGAGACGCCGGATCTGGATCTGGCCCGACAGTTCTACTTCATCTGGCACAAGCAGAAGTACCAGACCTCCGCCATGCGCGAATTCCTCGACCTGTGCCGCGCCTTCACCGCCGGGGTGCAGCGCAGCGACGAGATCGTTCTGCCGAGCATCGCTTAAAGCAGAATCACCGCCCACACCAGGGCGATCATGCTCAGTGCCACGAATTGCGCGGCACTGCCCATGTCCTTGGCGTTCTTGGACAGCGGGTGCAACTCCAGCGAGATGCGGTCGATGGCCGCCTCCACCGCCGAATTCAACAGCTCGACGATCAAAGCCAGCAGGCACACGGCGATCAGCAACGCCTGCTCGACCCGGCTGACATTCAGGAAAAACGTCAGCGGAATCAGTACCACGTTAAGCAGCACCAATTGGCGGAATGCGGCTTCGCCGGTGAAGGCGGCGCGCAAGCCGTCCAGCGAGTAACCGGAAGCGTTGAGGATGCGTTTCAGGCCCGTCTGGCCCTTGAAAGGTGACATAAAGTAGATAACCGACCGAAAGGAAGTGGGGAAGCTAGATCAACGAAAGTCAAAAAAGCGTGAAGACGCCAGTGCTTACTGGCTCGGAATTGACTCAAGTTGTTGCAGCAGTAAAGCTGCCTGGGTCCGGGTCCGCACGTTCAACTTGCGAAAAATCGCCGTGACGTGGGCCTTGATGGTCGCTTCGGACACGCTCAGCTCGTAGGCGATCTGCTTGTTCAGCAAGCCTTCGCAGACCATGGTCAACACCCGGAACTGCTGCGGCGTCAGGCTGGCGAGGCCATCGCTGGCGGCTTTGGCTTCATCCGAAACGCTGACCGCTTCGAACGCCTGGGGCGGCCAGAACACGTCGCCATCCAGCACTTTGCGCACCGCTTCCTGAATCACGCTCAGGTCGCTGGACTTGGGAATGAAGCCACTGGCGCCGAATTCCCGGGACTTGACCATCACCGAGGCTTCTTCCTGGGCCGAAACCATCACCACCGGAATCTGCGGGTACTGACCGCGCAGCATCACCAGCCCGGAAAACCCGAAAGCGCCCGGCATGTTCAGGTCCAGCAGCACCAGATCCCAGTCAGCCTTTTCGGTCAGGCGGGATTCCAGCTCGGCGATGCTCGCCACCTCCACCATGCGTACGTCCGGGCCAAGGCCCATCGTCACCGCTTGATGCAGTGCGCTACGAAAAAGAGGGTGATCATCGGCAATCAGGATGTCGTATGTGGCCATTTTTCAAATGATCCTGTTTTTGATGGCGGGCCCGCGCATTCGGGCCTCACCAAAGCAAATCCAGATACCGCCCGGCAGCGGCATCCACAGGGGCACGTTCAACGCCAATCACGAACAAAAACGGCGTTTCAAACCTTGGCCGCACCCCAATCGGCGCCAAGCATGACCAGCGAAGCCTAGGTGGTCAAGCCGCACGGCCACTGCTTTAGCAGTATGGGCCAGGATCAGGCCGGTACTGGCGCCGCGTTTCGGATATAGGGCAGCAATTCAGCGTGGGCGGGCGTCGACACGTTGACCTCCAGTTGCTGCTTGGCCCCCAGGTAATGCTGGCTGAACACATCGAAATAGGCATCCAGCGCCGACGCCGCGTCCGAATCGCCGGCCAGTTCCAGGCACAGCGCCGCCACTTCGGCAGTGCATAGGTGCTCGCTGCGGGTCGAGCGCCGCAGGCGATAGCGCGACAGCTTGTCAGGCAACAGGCTGAGGATCGGCAAACGGTCGAAATACGGGCTCTTGCGGAAAATCTTCCGGGCTTCGGTCCAGGTCGCGTCCAGCAGGATGAACAGCGGACGCTTGCTGCTATCGAGATCCACGGTGTTGGTCACCCGCGAAGGTTCGACGTACTCACCGGGGAACACCAGATACGGCTGCCATTGCGGGTCGTTCAGCAGCGCCAGCAGTTGTTCGTCGGGCTCTGTCCGCGACCAGATGAAGGCATGGTTGTCGCGCACGATGTCGGCGATCAGCCAGCCGGTATTGCTGGGTTTGAACACTTCCTTGCCGGTCATGATCAGGCAAACACCCGAGCGTGTATCGACGGTTGGCCGCCAGGCGCACAGGCAATGGCTGATGATCACCCGGCAATCGCGGCAACGCGGAGAGCGAAAACCACGGGCCTGGATCGGCTTGATGCCTTCGTCCTCGCGCTGGTCGCGCAGGCGGGCCACGGCGTTGGGGGCATGATTCATCGCAGGCGGCACCGGCAGACAGGAAAACTCGACACGAACGACACTCGGCAGGGCAATAAAGGCCGGCAGTTTAACAGAGCGACGGGCACAAGCCTGTACCCTCCCGACCGGCTCCCCTATAATTCGCCGCCACTGAACGCACAGTCACGTGGCTGGTCGAACCACCAGTCACTGAACCAGGAGAGTTTCATGCTGCGCCTTATCGTTCCCACCGCTGCCATTCTGCTGGCTTCGTCCTTCAGCGCTCAGGCTGCATCCCTGAGTGAGCAGAATCTGAACCGAGAGCTGCGCAATGTCGCCGCACAAAGCAGCGTCGGCACGCCACGGGCGATCAACGAAGACATTCTTGATCAGGGCTACACCGTCGAAGGCACCACGCTGGTCAATCACCTGAGCGTGCAAAAGAGCCACGCCGACAAAATGCGCGCCGATCCCAAAGCCGTGTATTTCCAGCTGGGCGCCTCGGTCTGCAACAACCCGTCGTACCGCAAGCTGATGGCCAAGGGTGCGATCATGCGTTACGACTTCACCGAAGTGAAAAGCAACAAGGCGATCGGCTCCGCCAGCTACCAGGAATCGGATTGCCCGAAAGCGGCTCCAGCGAAGAAGAAGTAATCATCGAGACGTGGCGCGCCGCTGTTCATCCTCGGCGCGCAATTCGGCCAGCAAGGCCTGCAAGTACCGCGAGCGGCGATCCCCTCCCGCCAGGCGTCGGCAGCACTCCTCTTCGAGACTCACATGGTTGGTCTCGGCCGATGCTTTCAACAACCGATACAGCTGCGTATCGATCTCCAGAATCACTCTGGTCATGTGTCCTGCCTCCTTGCCACCCGCAAATCCTTGAATAGCGTGCACCTTGCGTACGGTCGTTGACGCAAAGTTGTCGTACGGCGCCTTTAACTTAGTAAATCAGAGCATTCAGCCCTCGACGTGGCATCGGACGAGCGGTGAAAACACTTCGCAAAGCAGCAATAAGCAGTTGCCAGGAAAGACTTTGCGGCTCAATGCTCAATGAGCGAAAAATGCTTTGAGGGTCTAGATTCAACGTATTCCCGTTCATTTTATTAACGGCAGGAAAGGAGCTGTCGGACGTTTGTTTTCTTGCAGCGCGGCACTGACGCCGCACGTCAGGGCCGAAAGCTCTGTGCAGAAGGAGAAGTTGCATGCCTTACCAACCGAATGACCTGCTCAGCCGTCATTTTCAGGAAAGCGGCCACGACCTCATCAGCAAGGTCGAAGAACAACTCAACCTGGTATCACCCAACAGCCCGAATTCCCCCATCTACCGCGACATGATCCTGACCGTGCTGCGCATGGCCCAGGAAGACCACAACCGCTGGAACGCCAAGATCACCCTGCAAGCCCTGCGCGAACTGGAGCAGGCGTTTCGCACGCTTGAACAGTTCAAGGGGCGACGCAAGGTCACAGTGTTCGGTTCGGCTCGCACCCCGGTCGAACATCCCCTTTACGCCATGGCTCGGGAGCTCGGGGCATCGCTGGCCCGCTCGAACATGATGGTCATCACCGGTGCCGGCGGCGGAATCATGGCCGCGGCTCATGAAGGGGCCGGTCGCGATCACAGCCTGGGCTTCAACATCACCCTGCCCTTCGAACAACATGCCAATCCCACCGTGGACGGCACCAACAACCTGCTGCCGTTCCATTTCTTCTTCACCCGCAAGCTGTTCTTCGTCAAGGAAGCCGATGCGCTGGTGCTGTGCCCTGGCGGGTTTGGCACGCTGGACGAAGCACTCGAAGTGCTGACATTGATCCAGACCGGCAAAAGCCCTCTGGTGCCGGTGGTTCTGCTGGACGCACCGGGCGGGACGTTCTGGCAAGGCGCGCTGGACTTCATCCGCCAGCAACTGGAGGAAAACCGCTACATCCTGCCAACCGACCTGAAGCTGATGCGCCTGGTCTACAACGTTGAAGAGGCGGTGGAGCAGATCAACCAGTTCTACGGCAACTTCCACTCCAGCCGCTGGCTCAAGCGCCAGTTTGTCATTCGCATGAACCACAAATTGAGCGACCAGGCCCTGGACCATATGCAGGAAGCCTTTGCCGATCTGTGCCTGAGCGACCAGTTCCATCAACACGCCTACGCCGGCGAAGAACACGACGAGGCTCAATTCAGTCATCTCACGCGCCTGGCATTCGCCTTCAATGCCCGGGATCACGGGCGTCTGCGGGAGCTGGTGGACTACATCAACCTGCCGGAAAACTGGGCCCAGTCAAAACCCCAAACCGCGCAACGCACCCGCGAACCGTCGAAGGTAACGTGAAGGCAAAAAAAAACGGCCCGCTATCGAAATAGCGGGCCGTTTTTATTTTTCAGATGAAGCTGAGCTGAAGCTGGAGCGATTTAATCGTCCATCCCTCTGCCGCTGAACAAGCGGTTGATCATCTCCATCGAAAATCCCCGGTACGCCAGGAATCGACCTTGTCTGGCGCGTTCCTTGGCATCGCCGGGAAGCTGTCCGGAAAACTTCCGTCGCCACGTGTCCGTTAGCTGCTCCTGCCAGTTGATACCGCTCTCGCGCAAGGCGAGTTCGATATCGGCGCGTTGCAACCCGCGCTGGCTCAGTTCTTCGCGAATCCGCAGTGGGCCGTAACCGGAACGGGCGCGATAGGAAACAAAGCTTTCAAGATAACGGGCTTCGGAAAGCAGCCCTTCTTCCGTCAAACGGTCGAGGGCTGTTTCGATCATCTCGGGGGGAGCGCCACGCTGACGCAGTTTGCGCGTCAGCTCGACTCGACCATGCTCGCGGCGTGCGAGCAGGTCCATGGCGGTTCGCCGCACCGCGACGAGGGTATCGAGTACGGCGGTTGTCATCGGTGCAATCAGATGTCAGCGTCAGCCAGGTCGTCTTCGGTCTCTTTGACCGCAGAAGCCTTGGAGTCGGCGATCACGGCTGGCGACAGCAGTTTGTCACGCAGTTGCTTCTCGAGCTTGGCCGCGACTTCCGGGTTGTCCGCCAGGAACTTGGCCGAGTTGGCCTTGCCCTGACCGATCTTGGTGCCTTCGTAGGCATACCAGGCGCCGGACTTCTCGACGAAACCGTGCAGTACGCCCAGGTCGATCATCTCGCCGTTCAGGTAGATGCCCTTGCCGTAAAGAATCTGGAACTCGGCCTGACGGAACGGCGAAGCGACCTTGTTCTTCACAACCTTGACGCGGGTTTCGCTGCCGACCACTTCGTCGCCTTCCTTCACCGCGCCGGTACGGCGGATGTCGAGACGAACCGAGGCGTAGAACTTCAGCGCGTTACCACCGGTGGTGGTTTCCGGGCTGCCGAACATCACGCCGATCTTCATGCGGATCTGGTTGATGAAGATCACCAGGCAGTTGGCGTTCTTGATGTTACCGGTGATTTTACGCAGCGCCTGGGACATCAGACGGGCTTGCAGGCCCACGTGCATGTCACCCATTTCGCCTTCGATTTCAGCCTTTGGCACCAGAGCGGCCACGGAGTCGACGATGATCACGTCAACGGCGTTGGAGCGCACCAGCATGTCGGTGATTTCCAGGGCCTGTTCGCCGGTGTCCGGCTGGGAAACCAGCAGGTCGTCGACGTTGACGCCCAGTTTGCCGGCGTACTCAGGGTCGAGGGCGTGTTCGGCGTCGACGAAGGCGCAGGTCGCACCGGCTTTTTGAGCCTGGGCGATCACGGACAGCGTCAGTGTGGTTTTACCGGAAGATTCAGGACCGTAGATTTCAACGATACGGCCTTTTGGCAGGCCGCCGATGCCGAGTGCGATGTCCAGACCCAGAGAGCCGGTGGAAATGGCCGGGATCGCCTGACGGTCCTGATCGCCCATACGCATTACGGCACCCTTGCCGAATTGACGTTCGATCTGACCCAGGGCCGCAGCCAAGGCTTTCTTCTTGTTGTCGTCCATTAAAGTCCTCACGTAATCAATAAGGCCTGACGGCCAACACCTGTATAAGTAGCCAGTATTATTCCACAGCGTTCACGGATCGCCTACCCCTGATTTTCGATTTCTCGTGCCGCTAGTCGCAGCAAGCCCTCTAGCGCGGCCTTCACCGTTTGTCGGCGGACGTCGTCGCGGTTACCGGCGAAGTGCTGGACCTCACTGGAAATCTGGTCGCCCACGCCCCACGCCAGCCATACGGTGCCCACCGGTTTGTTCGGCGAACCACCGTCCGGCCCGGCCACGCCACTGACCGCCACGGCAAACCGCGCCAGGCTTTTCTCCTGGGCGCCGCGCACCATGGCCTCGACCACTTCGCGACTGACCGCACCCACGGTGCCGAACAGCTCCGTCGGTACATTCAGTTGCTGGGTTTTCTGGCGATTGGAGTAGGTCACGTAACCCGCTTCGAACCACGCCGAACTCCCAGGAATGCGGGTGATGGCTTCGGCAATCCCACCACCGGTACAGGACTCGGCCGTAGTGACGTGGGCATTGAGCAATTGCAGACGTCGGCCAAGTTCGGCCGCCAGTTGGGTGATTTCTTTCACGGCGCGCTCCGGATCGGATGGAATGGGTACCACCGTACACGAGCCGGTTGCGCTTTCAATACACAAGCTTATTCAAAATGTGCAGGCGCCAGCGCTCTGATATAGGCCTGACAAGCCTGCAAGGCGATCAGTCCACGGTCGCCTTCGCCGGTGATGGCGACAATTCGTCGAGCATGCGCCGGGTCAAGTCGGGCGCGTACGGCTGCATGATCCACGCCGCCGGCGCTGGAGGTGGCTGGCACACCGCAACCTTGGGCAGTGTCGCCTGCGTCGATGAGGACTGACAGGCGCAGATCAGCAGTGGCAAGACGATCGCGCAGGCGATCCTGATCACGTTGGGCATCGTTCAGTGCTCGGTAATGGGTTTGTTCGCTGACCGCGAGCCGTTGCTCCAGGGCCAGACGCTTGTCCTGTTCGGCCTGTTGCGCGGTGGCGGCCGTCAGAGTCAGTTGATTAAGGGTTTCGGCGTGCAACCGCGCCTGTTCGGCCAGTTGGCGGCCGTAGCGCCAGTCCTGAAACTGCCACGCCAGCGCTGCCGAACCTGCGGCCAGCAGCATCAGGCCGATCAGCCGCCAGACGCTCAGACCGAAGGCAGGCATAGCAACGCCCTCGCCCGCCCCCAAAGTTCCAGGCGATCCTGCAAGCCGTTCAACCCGCCGTTGATCCGCCGGGTAATGCTGTTGAACTGATCCTGATCCGCCAGCGCGTTCAGGCCGTTCTGCGCCCAGAACCATGCGGCGGACTCGGCCGCCCATTGCGGTTGTTCCAGCAGTTCCGGCAGCGCCAGCAAGCGCTCGTCACCGAACAGCCCGAGGCTGCACTGGCGATAGTTGGCGCGGCCGGTAATCTGGATCAGCCCGCGCCCGCGATACTTCTGCCCGTCGCCATCGGCCTCGGGCGTGTTGCCCAATCGCAAGGACAGCGTACCGGTGTCGTACTTGCTCAGGTATTGGTTGTTGCCCAGTTCACGCACGTACTGCAATTGCCCCGACTCGTGTCCGATCTGGGCGAGAAACGCAGCCACGCGTTTAGGTGTGTCGATGCGATGGCGAGCCATGGCATCGTTGAGTGCAGAAACAAAAACGCCCGCTTGGCGGCGGGCGTTGGGCATGATGTTGAGTAGGTTGTCTTCAGTAATTTGCATAATGCTCGGTCCTCCCTGGATGTCCCGATTGAATCACGACTGACGGCCAAGACCGGTCAGCCATTTCTTTGCCAGGGTTTTCAGGGTTCCTTCCGGGGCACTTTCTTCCGGCGACGAAAACACCCAGCCAAGGGTGCCGAAGTTTGCCGACCAGTCGATTTGTGGCGCGGGCGCTACGTCGGAGATGTCGACCCAGAGCAGATCCGGGTGAAACATCTCGACCATGTTTCCATCGGTCGAAAACAACTCGACCACCGTGTTTTCAACAACGCGTGCGTAGGTTTTCATCAGGCGTACTCGTAAATGATCACGACGCCTCGCGCGCCAGCACCACCGGGGCGGGCTGCCTGGTTGTTCGCGTTAGCGATACCACCCCCTCCGGAACCGTATCCGGAGCCCGGTGCTGCCAGAGCAGAGGCCGCGCTGCTGCCATACCCTCCACTGCCCAATGGTGAATTGCCACCATGCCCTGCAAGCACCGATAAATTGACGCAAATGCCCGGACTGCCTGCGGCTCCCGCCATATTGACTATATTGCCGCCCGAAGGCGCGAGACTTGGATAGCCGCCCGTATTCAAGCCGAACGAGGGCAGAGACAACGCCGAGAACCCTGGCGATCCACCGCCACCGGTAGCAGAAACCAACGAACCGAAGGAGCTGGTTCCGCCACCCCCGCCTCCCTCCGCGACAGCTCCACCGGCTCCGCCGCTACCTACCGTGACCGTCTGACTGCTGCCAATCGCTGCGGATGCAAGCCACGCTTCAGCGTAACCACCCGAAGCACCACCACCCGCCATGGAAATCTGATTGGAACCGGTCGCCGGAATCCCTGCACTGCCGCCACCGCCACCGATGACCTTGACCCACACATTTTTCATCCCGACGCTGGGCACGTAGACGCCAGACGCGGTAAAGGTGCGCACACCCAACAATCGGCCAGTGGTGGCATTGCCACCGCTGGCATACACCAGCAACCAACTGTCCAGTGCTGCGCTGAACACCACCGAGCACACGCTGCCACCGACAATTTCGGCAGGTCGCAACGCACTCTGTGCCAGACTCAAAAGCGGTTTGGGCAGAAGACCATTCGGCGCAAATGTGCTCGCCCCTGTATTGGCATTACCTGCGGTGAAACGCAGCGCCAGACCGTCCTTCAACGTCGTGATGGCGGGCACGTAGTTGGCCATGTAGAGATTGGCAGCGCCGATATCCGCTGCATGCTTGTCCTCACCGGCCTGGCTTATTTTCCTGAGCGCCTGCAACAACTGCGTCGCATCGCTTTCGCTCGGTTCAAGGCCCGCAGACTTGACGACATTCAACAGCTCATCGGTGACACCGTTGCCCCAGGTCGCAGGAATCAGCGACCCCGGCAAACCACCGACAACGTCTTCATTGACGAACTTGCCGTTCACCAGCCCGATGCCGGGAACGCTTTTCGGGTAATCCATTTCAGTTTCCTTGATCCATTAGAGTGCCGAGGCCAACCAGCGCGGCGCTACCGGGCGATGCTCGCTGAACGGGAAAAACGACGCCTGCGGCCAGTCCCGCAACGCCCGCCGGAACGTTTGCAGTTCGGCGTATTGCTCGGTAGTCAGGGTGGTGCCGCCGCCGTCCTCCAGCTCATCGCGGTCACGGGCCACCAGGCCGTCGGTCGCGGCCAATTGCGCCGTGCGCCAGCGGCGTTCTACGTCAGCCGCTACTTCGGCAGAGGGAGGCGGTGGATCGACCAATACCGGATAACCGTTGTCCGCACGCACGCCGATCACTTTTGCAGACACCGTCAGTTGTTGCAGCAGCGATTCCCAGTACGCCTGGGGAATTTCGATGACGTCATCGGGAATGTCCGACGAATTGATACCCGGTACATAAACGCCCCGGGTGCTGGCGCTGAACAGAACGTTGAACGGATTCATTCAATAGCCCTTTGCGTGATAGAGGACAGTCCAGTTAGGCGAGACATCACCGGTGTAACTGCGGATTTTCAGAGTGCATCCCTGTTTGCTCGGAGCCGGAGTGCCCGTGAGAATGACCATGGCACCATCTCCCCCCGAATGAATCGCCACGATCGAGCTGAACGCGTTGGGGAAGGAAATAGGGAAGACAACTCTGATTTCGCCGTTTGCATCCGAAACAGCCATGCCCCACTGATCGATGTTGCCGGTCGCATGCCGCTGATAACCGCTATTGCCGCTGGATCCGCTCAACAGCGACGAGTACCGGTTACTCATTGTTCCGCCAATCAACCGCCATTGGTTGTCGAGCTTGATGAACTCGGCGCAATCGCCAAGCCCGAGGACGATCGGCCCGCCAGCGCCATTGGAGGCCTTGATAACATCGCTGCCGACCGTTGCGATGGTCAAAACGCCGGTGCCGGCATTGATCACCTGAAGGGTGCTGCCGTGGGCAATGTTGCTCGTGGCCGGCAACGTCGTGGAAATCGCTGTCGCACTGGAAAAGCTGGCGACTCCACCGACGTTGGCCGCGGTTAGCGCAACACCTGCTGCATACGAAGCAAACCCCGAATACTGCAGTCCGCTACGGGTCACGAATGCGGTAGTGGCGACCGTCTGACTGTTGTCGAACTGCGGTGGGGTCGCAAACAGCTTGTTGCTGCGCAATGCCGTCAATACTTGATCGGTTCGAGTCTCGGACGGCGTGAGGCCAGCGGCCTGGATGACCGTCAGCAGCTCCTGAGTGATGCCGTTGCCCCAGCTGGCCGGGATCAAGGATCCCGGCTTGCCGGTGACCGGGTCTTCATCGACAAACTTGCCGCTCACCAGACCTGCGCTGGGAACACTATTGGGGTAGTCCAAGATTTATCTCCTTATCTGAATACATGGATTGCGTGAGGGCCTCAGCCAATCTGGCCGACCAACCACTGCGGCGCTGATGGCCGTGAAACGGATGACGGAAATGCGCCGGCACCAGGCCAGTCGCGCAACGCCTGGCGGTACTCAAGCAGCTCCAGATAGTGCTGGGCCTTGAGCGTTGTTCCGCGTCCCAGTTCCTGCTCGTCGCGATGGCGGGTGACCTGCCATTCAGTGGCTGCGATTGCGGACTGGCGCCAGATTCGCTCTGCCGCCAGAGGCTCCTTGTCCTCGACCATTGGGGGTTGAGCGATGACAGGACTTTGCGGTTCGCGCGAAGGCTCGATAGCGCGAGCCGCCTCGGGCATCGGCACGCCGATTTCGACGCTCACACCTTCGGGCACCTGCACCATCGCAGCGACAAAAGCAGGCGCGAAGAGTTGGTCGATCGCGTAGTCACCGGTGTCGATCACTTCGATCGCAACACCGTTTTCAATACGTGCATACATGACCATTAGGCGTACTCCCAGATTTCACAGAAAGCGTTGCCGCCGGCACCGCTCAGAAACGACACAGACGTGTTGTTGGAGCAGGTACCTCCACCTCCGGAACCTCGAACCCCCGCATAGCCATTGCCGTTGACACCGGTGGACGACGCACCGCCATCAAACGGGCTGGCCCCCCCGGTGCCGGAAAGCACGCCCCAATTGTTGTTGAACATCGCGAACCCACCGCTCATGCCGCGGGCGTTGGTCAGATTGCCGCCCGTGACCACCTGACCACCGGGGCCGCCCTGGACGAAGCCGTTCGCCGTGGGTCCCACGGCGACAGCCAGAACCGATCCGCCAGCGCCACCGGCAGCACTCATCAAAGAACCGAACGAAGCGCCGCCCCCCGCCAAGCCAGCCACCGTGCGGGAGGCGCCACCGGCGCCCAGCGTGACCGGCACGCCGGCGAGCATGTCCGTTGTCACTTCGTACAGACCTTCCGCATAGGCACCGGCGCCACCGCCTCCGCCAATTCGCAGAGTGCTCACCTCGACAGGTGCACATCCCCCCCCTGAACCTCCCGCGCCGACCAGCCGGACACGAATCCTTTTCGCATTGGGGTTGGGGCGGTAAACCGTGATGCCGACCGTCTCGATCTGCCGGACCGCCAGCAACCTTCCCACTGCATCGGTGATGCCGTAGCCCGCCAGCGTGGTCGGGTTGTTCTTCAGTTTGGTGAAGTCGACAAGGGCGCCAATGGCCGTTGCCAACTGATTGGTTTTGCTCTCGTCCGGCGTCAGTCCGGCGGCCTTGATGGCGTTGAGAATTTCTTGCGTGACACTGTTGCCCCAGGCGGCGGGGATCAACGATCCGGGCGTGCCGGCAACCGGGTTTTCATCGACAAAACCGCCATTGACCAGGCCGACGCCGGGAATACTGTTTGGATAATCCATTGCACGGTTCCCTGTGCTGCAATCAGTTGGTTACGCCTGCGCCGGGGACTGCCGGCCAAGTGACTTCGCCGGGGAAACCGGCCTGCTTTTCTATACGGTTCAGCTCGACGCTGTAGAGCTTCCATTCAAGCAATTGCAGTTGCTCTTCGTGGCTGGCGTCGCCGATGTCTTCGGCGTATTGCAGCGGAGCAATGCGCAGGACGGCGTCGCGAAGCAGCGTGTCGCGCTTTTCCAGAACCTGTTGGCTGACGCTGTGCAAACGGGCTTGCTCATCCAGTTGCCATGCGTTGTCGCGCCACACATGGAATTCCCCGGGCCAGGGCTGCGTTGTCAAGGTTTCGGGCAGCTCCCCCAACTCACTCCAGATCTGCTGCCCGCCGCCGTCCTTGCGAAAAACCGGACCGCGCCGGTCAATCACTTCTCGCGGTACACCGTTGATCAGGGCCCAGGTACGACCGGCTTCAGGCGCGGGTAATTCGAACGACAACTCCACCGCGTTGCCGGGCAGTTGAATACCGATGCCTGGGGTCACGAAAAACTCGACAGGCCCGGACAAAACGCCCGCGCCGTCAAACAGATAATTGAACATAGGCACCTCAGATGAGCTTGATACGGCCGGGATAGGCAATGTTGCGAGGGCGGGACTTGAACGCCAGCAGCAAAGTGTTGGCAGCATCTCGTTGGTAGGTTGTATTGGCAGGGAAGACAGGGCCGCCGTTGACCAGTCCGGACACGTATTGCGGCTCTTCACGAGACTCGGCACCGAAGCCGGTCAGGCTGTCCGACCACCACGCGCCCACCGCACCGGCACCATTGGAGCCCATGGCATACGAGTGAATCGATCCGGCCTGAAAGGCCCCCATGGCACGGCCGGTGTCCACGCCCCTGCCCTCGTCCAGAACCCGCAGAAACTCGCCTCGCCCTTCAGGGCCACGGAAGGTTGACGCGCCGTCACCCGACGTCCATTTACCTTCGTTGCCCGCACGCGCCGCTTCAGTGCCCAACATTCCCGAAAGCTGGGCGTGGTCCCACAGCCAGGGCCACTCGGCACGTTTCATGACCGTACCATTGAGCGCACCGTAACCACCGGGACTGAGCAAGGTGGTGGTCTCGAAAAACGGCCGGCCAAGCGGAGTGTTGTCAAACCGACCGACCGGCCACCAGCTACCCGAAGCATCACTGCGCAAATGCCACCAGTCGCCGCCGCCCATCAACACCAGAAACGGATAGCCGCTGGGTGACAGGTGAGTGTGGAAACGAATACGGTCGGAACCCGACGCCTGAACGATCAGGCGGTTGCCGCTGTTATCCATGCGACGAACAATCACATCGCGCACACCCAGCGCCGCGTTTGCCGGTGGCAACGTCACCGTCACGGCACTGGATCCGCCATCGATCAGCACCAGGCCCAGCTCCGGGTCGGTCAGTGCCTTGGATGCAGTCAGCCGCGTTACTACCGAGCGCATCGGGCTGGCATTGCCGACAATCGATTGAATGGCTTTGAGCAGCTGACCGGTATCGGCCTCGGCGGCTGTCAGCCCGGCGCCGCTGATCACGTTGAGTATTTCTTGTGTAACGCTGTTGCCCCACACCGCCGGAATCAATGAACCCGGCGTTCCCGCCACAGGATTTTCATCGACGAACCGGCCATCGACCAGGCCGACGCTGGGGACGCTCTTTGGATAATCCATTCTCTTGACTCCTGTTCTCTTACGCCGTGCGCATCATTGCCGGACCGTCTTTCTGGCTCGGGTTTTCTTCACCGTTGTGTCGCCGATCACCGACCAGTCGGGCCGATTGGCAATGGCAGGGAATTGCGTGGAAGAAGGCCAATCGCGCAAATCGCGCCGGTACTGCTGCAACGTTGTGTAGTTCTCAGCCGACAGCGTGGTCTTTTCCATCGTCTCCAACTCGTCGCGATGGCGTGTGATCAATGGGTCTGTTTTGACCAATTGCGCATCGCGCCAATGGCGCTCGGCATTGGCTAAGTCTTCCGGCGTCATGGGAGCTGCATCGGCCAGAATCGGAAAGCCGTTCGCCCGACAGACGATCACTTGATTGCGCCTGCAGCCGTCCATCAGCTCGTCGCGATGCGCGGGCGATATTTCCACGGCGTCCTTGGGAATGGCCGTGTTGACCCGAGAATCGAAAAAGCCTTGAGTCGAAGGACTCCAGTAAATTTTCATAGCGAGACCTATCTGCCGATGGCGATGAATTGGGCACCCAGAAAAGCGCTGGAGCCTCTGGACGTAATGGCTGAAAGACCTTTGGGTGACGCCGCGAGATAACCAATGGAGCCGGAAGTCGGGGTGTATCCGTTAGAGACCGTCAGACCATAAAAGGCAGAGTTGAAGCTGACCGGCAGAGTGGTGGTGACATCAGTCGCTGCGCTGTTGACGTAGCCCCACTGAATGACCAGGCCGCCCATCCAGAACGGAAACGCGAAGTAACCACCCCACGTGCCATTGACCAGACTGAAACCCAGCTTCAGTTTTTTCGGGGTAACAGCCACCGAGTCATCCACACCGGCGGCGACCTGATCCTGCGTGGCGACCTTCATCACACCTGCATTGGTTTCTGCGGCCTGAACAGGCAATTTATCGCTGATACTTTTCGCGATCGCTTGCTGAAGCTGACTGTGATCCTGTTCGTCGGGCACGATGGCAGCCGCCTTGATCACATTGACGATTTCTTCCGTAACGCCGTTACCCCACGCAGCAGGAATCAATGACCCTGGTGTCCCGTTGATCGGGTTCTCATCGACAAATTTCCCATTCACCAGACCGGCGCTGGGCACACTCTTCGGATAATCCATTGCGTTACTCCCTAGTCATAGTTGATGTGCACCTTGGTATGCGCCGGTGCCGCCCGGTGGATCAGGCATTCCAGCGCCGAGCCCGGATTCACGCCAAAGCGCTCGCCCCAGTAACTCGCGCCATAACGCCGGCCGAGCAGCAGCCGGCCGCCGGTGTTGAGTGTCCACATGAACTGCGCTTCCCAGGTGCCCCAATGCGCCGCACCGAAACGCGAACGGCCCATGCGCGGAGCTTCGAGTTCAGTGATGGTGGCGTTGGGGTAACCCTGGCTTTTGGCGATTTCCAGGTAGTAGCCGACGGCCTGGCTGCCGACCGCCAGCAAGCGGCGGCGCACGGCGAGGCGACGGTCGTCGAACAGCGGCGTGGCGCCGAGGCACGGGTCGGGCAGGTTCATCACCTGTTCCCAGTCCGGCACCAGTTCGCTGACGCCGGCCGGGTCCATCTCGTTGAGCAGATCGGCGGCGCGGGCGTCGAGGCGGGCGAGCTCGACGGCGACGCCTTCCAGCACCTCCTCAAGCTCCGGCACGCGCTCCGGATCCCATGCCGGGCCGCTCGGCAGCAAGGCACGCAATTGCGCCTGGTATTGCGCGGCGGTTCTTATGGCAGCCATACGCAACCCCCGAAGGTGAGCAGTTCGCTGTCACCCGCGGCCACGTTCGCCACCGGGGCCGAAAGCACATGATCGGTTTCACCCGCCGCGCTGCTGATCGCTTCGCGGATATGGCTGATCAACAGATCCTCGCCCAGGTCGGCTTCACGGTTATGCAGATCGCGCAACTGGGTTTCGACGGCGGCGCGCACGGCGGTGGTGTCGGGGGTCAGCTTCAGTTGATAGGTCACCGGTTTCTGCACCGGCGGACGTACATGCACTTCGGCGGTCACCGGGCGCAGCGGCTCAATGTAGGCCTGCACTTCGGCCAGTTGATCGGCATTCGGCACCGGTTGCGGATCGTCGTCGCGCATGATGTACACGCCGACGGTGCCCGGCCCGAGGAAGCCGCCACGGCACCACGCGCGGGTCACACCCGGCACTTCCAGCGCCCAGGTTTCATAGTCGCTGGCGGAACCGCCGTGGGGGATCACGCGATAGGAACGGATCACCCGCGAGCGCAACGACTCCAGGCTTTCACGTGCCACGCCACCGTTCAGTCCGGGCGCCAGCACCACAAAACTGTTGCCGACCACACCGGCGATCGGCTGCACCGGCGTCAACGCCAGCCCGGCCTCGGCGTTACCCAGACTGCCGGCATCCAGCGCGGCGATGCTGGTGCTGTTGACGCCATTGACGGTGGTGCGCGCGGCAGTGACTTTGAAGGTGCGGCCATCACTCGCCTGCAGCAACGTATCAGCGTCCAGCACCGCGCCCGCCGTCGCGTTGAAGCTGACGTTGCCGGTGGCGACCTGCGCCGGTTTGCGCGGCTGGTTCAGGCGCAGCGCGGCGATGCGTTCCAGGGTCGACTCGTCGGCGGTGTCGGGCAGGATCTGCTCGGCAATCCAGTCGAGGTAGCCGTACAGGCCATAAGCGGCGCCGCCGAGTGTGCGGGCCAGGACTTGCGCATCGGACTGGCGCAGCGAATCGCCGGCCAGGTCGCTTTGGGTGCGCTTGATCAGCACCGGCAGCGAAGGGGTTTCAAACGGCATAGATCACCTGCCAACTGTTATCGGGGTTGATGTCCAGGCGTTCGCCGTCGGCCAGGGTCAGGACCGTGCGCAGGTTCAGGCGCTGGGCGTCGAGGCGTTCGCTGATGATGTCGATGGCGCTGCAATGGCCGTCGTCGATCAGCCACTGCAAGGCTTCGCGGGCATAGAACTCGGCGTCCATCTGGGTCTGGCGGGTCAGCTTGACGCGGCGCAGCAGCCACAGCCGCGAGCCGATACGATCGTCGGCCACGGTGGGAAAGGTATCGCCCCACCAGCCGAAACGCTCCTCGTCGTCGAGGGCATCGTCGTCGGCGGCGCGGCGCCAGGTAAACAGGCTGATCAGCACCGAACGGGTCAGTGCGGCGTGGAGGTTCTGACTGAAAAGCATCACTGACCTCCCGCCGGCGCGCCGGTCTGGCCACTGCCCGCCTGCACGCCAACATGCACATGCTTGATCTGGCTGATGCCGCCGGCCACCTGATCGCCTTTGGAAACGATCTTGCCGGTCTGGTTGATCACCGGCGTCTCGAAGTTCACGGCGGTGCTGGCGCGGATGTTCAACGTGGCGGTTTCGATGTCGATGATCCGTCCACGCTTGAAGTGAATTTTGTCGCCTTCGTCGGTGTAGATCGCCACCTCGCCGGCCGCCAGCGATTGCAGGCGGTAACGGCGGTCGGCGACCACCAGGGCGATGGCGTGGGAACGGTCGCCGCCGAGAAACGTGACGACACCTTCGGCACCGGCCAGCGGGTGGCTGGTGAAACCGTAGGGTTCGAAGTGCTCCATGTCGTCGTTCACTTCACCGGCGGTGAGGCGCATTTGCAACGATTGCAGCTTGGATGCCGAATTGGCGAGCACGACAGTGCCGCGCGCCAGCAGGCGTGTCAGTAGGCTCATAGGGTTTCCTTGGAGGGAGGTGCCGGCTCAGGCTTTTTTCGGCGGGGTCGGATTGGCGTCGAAGGTATGCGGCGGCGCCACTTGCAGCGTGGTCACCGAGCCTTGCGCCGACAGCGAGTACGTCACCTTGGAGATCAGCATGTCGCCATCGAAGCCGAGTACCGGATCCTTGACCTTCACCAGCGTGTTGTGGCGCCACAGATCGCCGTTGGACTGGCGCCAGCCCTGCACCTGATAAGTGGTGGTCAGCGCACGGCCCATGCGCGTGGCGCTTTCCCACTGGGCCCGTTGCTGGGCCAGTTCGAACGTCAGTTGCGAGCCTTCATTGATGATCGTGGTGCGACGACGCTTGAAGCTCAGGTCGGTCGCGCTGGATTCAACCTCGCTGACCGCCGCCCCGCTCTTCTTGTCGTTGCCCTTTTGCTGGCCGATCACCCGGTATTCGGAGAACACCTGGCTGTGATCCATCGGCGCATTGGCCGACAGAATGTTCTTGCCCAGCTCCAGCGCATCGCTGGCGCGACCACCGCTGCCCGGTTTGGCCAGCACCAGCCGACCCTCGGCGTCATCGGTGGAAAACACCCGGTACAGCGAGAGCAGACGGTCGATCGACTGAAACACCGTTTCACCCGGAACGATGGTGTGTTTGCTCAGGCGTGCGGTCTCGGGAATCTCGTTGACCACAAACTGCGTGTATTCCCCGGCCAGGGCCTGGACTATGTTCAACAGCGGCTGCTCCTGCCATTGGCCGGGGATGTTTCGCGCCGCACAATCGACCAGATCCTGGGTCTTGGAACTGCCTTCGATGCTCAGGCTGATCTGCCGCCCGTCATAGCTGATCGGGGCCTTGAACACATAACCGGTGAGCACCAGATCCTTGCCGATCCGTACTTCGCACGGGTCGCCGGCCTTGATCCGCTGATCCACGGTCTGCCCCGGCCATTGCCAGGTGATGTCGAGTTTGAAGGTGCGGAACTGGCGCTCCAGGTCCGCGGTGATCTGCACGCTTTTCCAGCCACCGTATTCCATGTTGTTGACGGTCAGCGTGACGCGGTTGTCAGTCTCGTTCATGGCTCACTCCCCCGAGACTTTCACATCGTTGGGCGAGTACCCCGGATGAGACAGACCGTTGCGTTGAATAACCTCGGTAACCCGGGTGGCGTCGCCAAACTGCTTGTAGGCCACAACCACGGCAGGAAAGCTTTCCTGGAAAGTTTTGCTGACCAGTCGCACACCGGACGAAGCCACGGCCTTGAGGTGCGCGATCAGCGCCTCCTTCACATCGGCGATGGCTTGATAGTGCGCGGGGTCGGCCTTGTCCTGGGCCTTTTGCAGCGCTTCGTTCAACTCTTTTTGCAGCGTTTGCAGATCGTCGGTGACCGGCACTTCCTGGCGCGTGACCGGCTGCTTCGATTGCTGGTCCAGCGAAGGTGTCGAAGTCAGTTTCACCGGCGTCGACGCCACCGGCATCGAGGCCACCCATTGCGCCGCTTTGACGATCAGGGTGTCCTGTACCAGGTTGGCCATCGCTTGCGCGGCGGCATTGGTGTCCTTGCCGGTGGTGATTTTCGGCGCGTCGGCCTTGCGGATGGCTTCGAGTTGTTGGGACACGTCGGCAATCACGCCACGGTAGCCCTCCTTCGCGAATGCCTTCAGCTCCTTGATATCGCCGAGCAACCCCTTGAACTCCGCCGCCACTTCCTTGGGCAGCTCCTTCACGGCCCTGACCAGCTCGGTGATCTGCTTGTACTGCGCGATCAGCGGCTTGAGCTGCTCCTTGATCACGTCGTACACGCCGGTGAGGCTGTTGCGCAGATTGGCGATGCCGATCCGCGCCGCCTTGATCAGGGTCATCGCCTGTTCGAAGCGCGCCACCGCCGAACCGAGCAAACCTTCGGCCTTGATCAGCAGGACTTTTTGCGTGCTGACCGTTGCCGTCGGAAACGGCAGCGGTCGGTCCGGGTAGAACTTCAGACTGAAGGTCACCATCCCGCCGTCCTGGCGGGTATGGGTCATGTCGCATTCGCCGACCTTGACCTGCAAGCGCCCCAGCCACGGATGCACCAGTTCGCCGCTGCCCTGCTCCAGGGCCTGGAGCAGCTTGTCGCGCTGCTCCAGGCAATCGGCACCGATGATAAACGCCGTCAGGTCGTGGGTCTTGGCCTGCTGGCCGAGGTCCTCGAAAAACGGCAGGTCGCGTTGCGGGTATTCGTGCAACTGCCCCTTGCGACCGACCGGGGTTTTCGCCTGGTCAATCCAGAAGCCGACACCGCGAAAGGATGCCGGCAACAAACGGTCACGCCAGTTCATTGGAACCTCCCATGGAGAGCGAGCGATAGCCGATGCGCGAACTGAGCGCCAGCCCCGGTTGATTGGTTTGCGGTTGATCGGTGCGCAGCCCCGCCGGCGCATTTTCGAAGCGGACCGTCAGGCCGCCTTCGAGTTGTGTGCGGTTGTTGGCGGCGCTTTGCTGGATCAGGGCGCTGGAGGATTGCGGCAAAGAACTGGTCATTGCCGACGAGGCGGAAGCAGCCGCCGGAGACTGTCCGGTAATCGTCGCCACAACGCCGGAAAAATTGCCATTGAGCAATTCCCGGATGGGTGCGACGACACTCTGCAGTTTTGCCCACAGTTCGCTGAACCAGCCGAGAATCGGCTCCCAGGCTTGCTTGATCGACTCCATCGGCGATTGGCTGAACAGCGTGCCGAAGGCGTTCGCGACCGATAGTGCCTCTGTGGTCAACGATGCCCACAAACCGGAAAAGTAGCCTTTCAAACCGTCCCACTGCGCGATCGCCGATTCCATCGGCGAGAAGTTGAACAGGTTCTGGAACTCGCTTTTCAGCGTCAGCGCACTCGCCCGCAGCACATCCCAGAGCGCAGAAAACACCTCGCCCAGCGGTTGCCAGTTACTTTGAATCAGGCTGAACGGCGACCAGGAGAACGTTGACTTCAGTTGTTCCCAACCGGCTGAAGCCGTTGCTCTCATGTTGTCCAGCACACCGGAGAACATCCCCAGAGCTGAACCCCACACGCCGGAAAGTCTGTCGGCCAGCGAGCCGTCGAACGTTGCCTTGAGCGTGGCCCAACCGGTGGTCGCGCTGGTAGCTGCACGGTTCCAGAACTCGCTGAACACCGTTTGCGTGGAATCCCAGACTTCGGCCAGTTTCGCCTTCGGCGAGGTGTACAGATTGGCCTTCAGCGCTTCCATGCCGGTCGCGGCTTTTGCTGCCGCGCTGTCCCAGAACTCACCGAATACCGTTGCCGTCGCACCCCAGACCTCGGCCAGTTTCGCCTTCGGCGAGGTGTACAGATTGGCCTTCAGCGCTTCCATGCCGGTCGCGGCTTTTGCTGCCGCGCTGTCCCAGAACTCACCGAATACCGTTGCCGTCGCACCCCAGACCTCGGCCAGTTTCGCCTTGGGCGAGGTGTACAGATTGGCCTTCAGTGCTTCCAGGCCGGCGACGCTACCGGCGACGGCGTCGTTCCAGTAATCCTTTACGACAGCGCCAGCCGAATCCCACAGCTCGCCCATCATCGCCCCGAACGCATTCAGGCGCGCGGTCGCGCCCTCTGCAAGACGACTGGCACCGGCAACGGCGTCAGCCTTCATTTCTTCCCACTTCTGTTTGGCCGAGGCTTGCATCGAGTCGAATTTCAGCTTCGCGCCCGATGCCATTTCGTCCCAGCCTTTTTGAACCTTGTCGATACCGCGACGGGTCGAAGCGCTGAGCGATTGCCAGGTCTCGCTGAAGAATCCGCTGATCGATCCCCAGTTGTCGGTAATCAGCCGCGCGCCAATCACGATGACTGCCACCGCTGCAGCAATGGCCGCAGCGATCAGGCCGATCGGTGACGTCAGGATCCCCAGCACCGCAACCAGCCCCATCGCACCGACCGTCACTACCGTGAACGCCACGGCCGCAGCTGCCAGTCCTTCGACGAGATACGGGTTGTTCGCGACGAACTGGCCGATCGAGGTGATCACCGGCGTCAGCGCCGTGACGATACCGTTGACGGCCGGCAATAGCGCCTGACCGATATTCAGCGAAATCTTGTCCAGCGCCTCGTTGAATTTCTCGAGGTTGGCCGAGGTTTCGCCGTGGACAACCTTGGGGACTTTCAGCCCCTTGTTCGCCCTTGCTTTTTTCGCCAGTGCATCCTGCGCTTCGATGGCCTTTTTGATGCCGTCCTGGAACGGCTTGAGCAGCCCACCTTCGGAGATGAATCCGGCGACGTCCAGCGGCTCGAGGCCGCTGTCTTCCATGCTTTTCTTGAATGCTGCGACCTTGCCGCGCAGCCCCTTCATCTCGGCCTCCATTTTCTCGGCGCCCTTGAGCACCACGAGCATGTTGACCGTGACGGGGAAGTTCTGCGGGATCAGGCTCAATTGTGTATTAGCCATCACTGCACCTGCTGCATCGCATTGATCCGTTGCGCGTGCTCCAGCGATTCGCGAAGCACATCCAGTGGCCTGGCCATCATCTGTTCGGGGTCAACCTTCCAGAACCAGGCCAGGTCATAGGCGACCGAAATCAGGTCGGTGATGGCTCCGACGCCGCACTCATGAAAAAACTCGCAACGGCCCAGCTCAGCGCGTTGAGGTCAGCCAGATCCAGCTGGTTGACCGACGACGGCGGAATGCCGGCGCACACGGCGATGTATTTGGCCGCCACGTCCATGTCGAGGCTGACCTCTTCGCTCTTGTCGATCTTGTACGGCAGCGCCTTGATCGCTCGTACCTCCTGCACCGTCGGACGGCGCAGGACGAGTTCGGTCAGGGGCTCGCCGTGAGCTTCGATCGCAACCTGAAGCTTCACGGCGCCGCTCATTGCCAGGTCCCCTTGATGCCTTCGAATTTCAGTTCGATGGTGGCGTCATCGCCTTTGGAGACGGGTTCTTCGACCAGGTAGGCACCGGCCAGTACGTAGACTTTGCCGTTGCTGAATTCGCAGGTGACGGTGATGTCGGTGCCTTCGATCAGCTTCTTCAGCGGGAAGTCGGCGGTGTGCAGCGCGGTCACCTTGAACGATGGCGCGATGTCGGTTTCCTTGTAGAAACCCGGCACGACGGTTTCGCGTTTGACGGCCATCAGCGGGGCTTCGCAGCCGCCATTGATAGTCAGTTGTGCACCGTCGACCTTGACGTAGCAGGTGCCTGCAATCAGTTGACCCATGGTGTTACTCCCTTCAAATAAAAAGCCCACGCAAGGTGGGCTGAAATCACAGTGTCAAACGGGCCGATCAGGCGACGTCGTCGTACTGCAGACGGAACTGGTTGAGCAGTGCGAACACGCGCAGACCGTTGATGTAATCCGGCGGGAACAGCACGTTCACGCGGCTCGGGTCCTGCACGTCGCGCTCGACGATCAGGTGCTCGGCGAACAGCTCGGCGTTTTCCACGTGGCCTTCGAGTTCAAGCTTGGCGTACTGGGCGATCAGCTCGCCGCGAATGGTCGCCGGGGTGACGATCGGCTGGCCGGCGCCGAAACGGGTGCCGTCGGAAGCCAGTTTGTGGCGACCGTATTTGCTGGTGATCACGCTTTGCAGGCGACGCACGATGAACGCCGACTGGTGCATGGTTTCGCTGTCCAGGTACGAGTTGTCAGCCTGGCCGTAAGCGTTCTTCTGGTAGGTGGTGATCGAGCGCTGGATGCGCACGTAGCCGCCTTCGTAGTACGCGGTGGCGATGCCGTAGTTGAGCAGCGACTGACGCTCGGTCAGGGTGAAGCGCTCGCTGGCCGGAGCCGGATCGACGCCCGGCAGGCTGCCGCTCTGGGTCGGACGGCTGGCGTCGGCCGAGATGAACACCGAAGTGCGCGCAGCCAGTGCGGCGGCTTGTACCCACACCGGTTGCGGAACGCCCGGCTCCAGCGCCTGAATGGTCATGTGCTGGTCGTTGCGAGCCTGACCGGCTGCCACCAGCGTGCCGACGGTGCCGCGCTTGGCGCTGTAGACGTGACCGAACAGTTGCTTGGCCCACGACCAGCGACCGGTGCTGTCATCCATCACCGCTTGCCAGGTGTTGAGGGTGGCCAGGTCGGACCATGGCAGCGCGATGAATTCGAACGGCTCGTCGCCCAGTGCGGCAACCGCTTCAACCTGGTCAGGCACACCGACGCCGCCGGTCATGGCGGTGATGGCGGTGGTCAGGCCGGCCGGGGTTTCTTCGCCATTGC
The DNA here is from genome assembly GCF_019718735.1 of Pseudomonas sp. RIT778. NCBI lineage: Bacteria > Pseudomonadati > Pseudomonadota > Gammaproteobacteria > Pseudomonadales > Pseudomonadaceae > Pseudomonas > Pseudomonas sp. RIT778. The sequence goes on from NZ_JAIHBA010000001.1 coordinate 149,809, forward strand.
TCTTGCCCAGGCGATTGAATTGCAGGCTGATGTCGTTGCCGCTCTCGCCGGTCCATTTGGCGTTCAGAGTGACGACGCCTTCGGCGGCGGCTGCGCTCACCGGCAGATCGGCGGTGGCGTTGATTTTCTGTGCCAGGGCGGTAGCCGCCTGGGCAGCGGTGGCACCGTTGACCACGGTGGCCTGGACGCGGACGCCGCCGACATACAGGTTGAGCACGCCCGCCTGAGTCGCGGTGCCGGTCAGGGTCAGCACGCCTTTGGCGATGGCGCCGGTGGCGTTGTGCAGCGGCAGGCACCAGATCTCACCGATCGGGTCGGCCTTGCGGAAGGTCTCGTACATCGAAGCGAGCATCGAACCCTGGCCGCCAATGCTCTTGGCCAGCGCCACGCTGGAGACCAGCACCAGTTTGCCGACTTCAGTCGGAGCGATGTTGTCGTTGACCTGCGCCACGATCAGGCGGCGCATGGACGAGGACGCGCTATTGGCGGCCGAGTTGTCCATTTCGGCATAGAACAGCGGTACACGAATGTCCGCAGGGATGTTGCTGAATCCGATCGCCATTATTTGGCTCCCTTTTGTTTAGCTGTTGCGGTTTTGAGGGTGATATCGCCGTCGGCCAGACGCCGGCGCCACCAGGCGCTGTCCAGCACTTCACGGCCTTCCAGTGGCAGCAGGTCGCCTGCTTCCGGGTCCGGCACGGCACGGCCGGCGGCCGGCACTACGGTGATGCGGTTGCTCATGGGGTTACGTCTCCAGAGAAAGTCATTTCCACGCGCCCGTCAGGGCCCGGGCGTTTCAGGTTGGGGTCGGCCGGGTCGATCGCATCGACCCGCACGGTGGCCCCGGTAAAGGACGACAAACCGTCCAGTTCGCGTTCGTGCCAACTCTCCGCAGGCTGACTTGGCAGATTGCGGCCGAGCTGGAACTCGGCAAAAAAGCGCAGCCGGTAGAACGCGCGGCTGCTGTTGATCGAGACCGTTTCGCCGCCGTCATAAACGATGGCGCTGTAGTCGTTCGCGGGTTTGAAACCCACCAGCGCGCGCCACAGTTCGGCGCGCAGGTCGTGCAACAGATCCAGCGCTTTTGTGGCGTCCGTGGCATTCAGTGCCAGGATGATTTCGAAGCGGTCGCGGATCGGTTGGCTGGGGGAGTTCTGTGCAGTGCTGACGCTGGCCACGTCGGCCAGCGGTAAAACATGGGCCGAGGGCATCGGCAGATTCGGGTCGCCTTGCAGCAGCGCCAGGTCGACACCTGTCGCGATATGGCCGGCAAGGCTTGGGCATTGCGCACGCAGCTGCGTGAGGATCGGGGAGATCTTCATGGGGAGCGTTCCAGGATGTGTGAGTGGCCACAGTGATGCGTGTGGCGGTGAGACCGGGGGATCAGTCCTTGGCTTTTGCTTCGGGATCCCGGCCGTTGGCTTCGATCAGGCAGCGATAGCTTTCTTCGGGCTTGCCGCTGGCAGTGACCTTCTCGATCGACCAGCGACCGCGCATGAAGTCGGGCCAGGTGTCATCGAGCACCAGCAGGCCTTCGGCAACCAGTAGCGGATCACCCGGGCAGGTGACTTTCAGCGTGTATTTCTCGCGCAGCATCTTGCGCACTTCGGCTTCGCCGATGGCCTTGGCTTCTTCCACACTGGCCTGTTTCTGACGAATGACCTTGTAGGGCGCCGAGCCGGTTTTCACTTCCACTTGTTTGCCGGCATTGGCGTCCCAACAGCAGACTTTGCAACCCTGATTCTGGGTGCGGGCGGTCTCTTCCAGCGTGGCGCTGATGAAGGCGTGATCGCCCGGCCGATTGTTGTGGGTCACCGACAGCATGACGTTGGGTATCACCTGGCCCGACAGGTTTTTGAGCTGCGCCGGTTTCGCCAGTACGTAGAGGTCGTTGAACGGCTTGGCCACCGCGTCGTACTTTTTCGCCAGGCGCGTGATGAAGCCCATGTCGGTTTCGTTCGACTGGTCGACATGAGCAATCCTGATCAGCGCCAGTTCGGGATCCACCCGTGGCGAGAAACCGTGCGGCTCAACCAGTTTGCGAAACAGCCCGCCAAGCGTCGTGGGGCCATGACTGGCCGTGCGCCGTTCCTTGAATCCGGTTTCGTCCTTGCCGCTGAAAGGCGCGGCGGTCGCTACCAGCGTCAGACGCAGCGGGAACAGCGTCGGTGTCAGTCGAGTGATCTTGAACTGGCCCTTTTCGACCAGCCCGGTCTCCAGATACCCCACCTGCAGGCCGATGGTTCCGCCCAGGCTCGGCAAGCCTTCAAGGCCTTCCAGGTCGAGCACCAGCGTCAGTTGATCGGACTCCATGCCGGCGGCATCGATGTGTTCCCAACTGATCAGGCGCTGGTTCAGCAGGTCCTTGTGGGCGCCGTAGATTTCGATCGCCGGCGTAAATCCCTGTGCCATGCAGCCTCCTTAATCCCAGGCCAGAACCGGTTTGATTGCGGCCGGTCTGCTGTCGAGCTCCGGCAGCGTCACCCAGACACCTGCCGGCAGGATCGGGCCGTGCTCGGCCAGGGTCGGGTTGAGTGTCCAGAGGGCTTCCTCGGCGCTGTCATCGCTGCGACCGGTTTCGCGGTACAGCAAAAGATTCACCGAATCACCGGCCACGCTTCGTACCTTACGCATTGTTGAACTCCGCCAATCCGATGACCCACTTGATCACCATCGCGGTGCCGTCATCGATGACCTCGCTCTGGTTTTCGTCGATGCTGTTGATCCGCCACAAACCCCAGTTGCGACCGATGCCGTCAATCAACGGCAGCGGGACTCGCAGCGCTTGCAGCGCACGCAGCTCATCGAGCCGCTCCATCCCCACGGCGTACATCGAGGTGCCGGAGATGGTCAGGGTTTCAGGCTTCTGTCCTGTCTGATGGGATCTGGGTTTGCTGTTGAGGATCTGCAACTCGGTCCAGCCACCCTCGGATTTTCGCGACAGCGTGCTGTACGCAAAATCCCGGGACAGGCCGAAGATGAAACTGCCCAATGCCATTTGTTGTTTCATCAGGCGACTCCATCGGTCAGGGCTGCATCACGGCGAGTGGCGAGGGCATTGGTAGCCACACCCGGGACAAATTGAGAATTGAAGTGCGACTCCAGTACCTGCGAAAGCATCGTGCCGACTTTCTCGGAACTAACCAGTTCGCTGCCGCTGACATGAACTGAAGGGGCGTAGGTGAATAGCGGAGTCGGCGTTGGTGTTTGCATTTGCGCCGCGGACAGGTCCTTGGCGATTTCAGCTGGCGGAGCGAGCTTGTCCTTTTCTGATTCGGGGGCAAGTTTTTCGCCTAGCCACGAACCACCTACGCTGCCCGCGGTGCTGCCGATGATGCCGCCCACCAAGCCACCGATCGCGGTGCCGATAATGGGAACGAAGCTGCCGATCATCGCGCCCGCCACGGCGCCGGCATAGCCGCCCGCCAGGCTTCCGCCCGCCGAGCCGATTGCTCCGCCGACCGCTTTGTTGTCGCCATCCTGTATGCCTTTGAGCACGTCGGGAGCCGCGGTGACCAGCGTCAAAAGCGCATTGGACTTGGTAAATCCTTTGGCTGCGCTGTTCGCGTCTTTAAAGCGACTGCCCCATGTCTGAGGCGACGCATCCACATTCGCAGCCAACTTCACATCCGCCTTCGCACCGGACTTTGCCTTCCCTCCCTTCTTCGACTTTTTCGTCTTTTGCTCAGGCGAATTGGCAGAGGCGTTATCAGTAGATCCAGCAGCAACAGGTTTGCCGTCGGGTCCAACGCCGGCTGCACGATCCACCACATCGATGATGGGACCCGCCCCCGCCGTCACCAGAAGCTTCGTTGCTGCATTACGCATGGCCGAAGCCATCGCAACCTTGATTTGCGCCCCCCGGGAAACAGCGATCACCCCAACCAGTGCGAGCAGGGCTGCCGTGGCCTTTGGTTGCTCTTCGGCAAAGCTGCTTATTCCACCGGCTACAACGTCCAGACCGACCACCACACCATCAAACAGATTGGTCAGTGAGCCACCCAGAGCCGTGGTCAATCGGGTCACAGTCCCGTCGAGCGCATTCCATCGCCCTTGTGAAGTCTCACCCAGCTCCGTGGCCGTTTTGGCCACAGAACCGACGTACCCTGGTTTCGATTCCGACTTCGGGTCCTGGCCAGGAACCAGAGAAAACGCCTTCTGCACGTCCTCAGGCTTGTTCAGCAATTTAACGATCGCATCATCGTTACCGAAGAGAGCCTTCGTCAGTGACGCCCGCTCTTTCTCGTCTGATTTGCCCTTGAGCGCTTCCAATAACTGATTGATAGTCGCCGGGGCGTCCGTGCGCATTCCGCTGGCCACGGTCTCTGGTGTCAGGCCTTCAACGCCCAACTGTGCCCAGGCAGCGCGCTGCTCTTGTGTCGCAGCCTCACCCTTGGTCAGTACCGATGTGAACGAATTCAACGCGGCGCCGGCATTGGCCTTGTCCACGCCACTGTTGAGAAACGCGGCCGCCAATGCGGCGACCTCTTCCGGCTTGAGCCCTGTGGCGATTGCTTTCTCGCCTGAGCTCTGCACGACAGAGCCGATGTCGGCGGCTTTGGCATCCAGCCCGCTGTGTCCCAGAAAGTTGGTCGCATCGGCCAACCGCTGGCTTTGCGTGCGATCAAGTTTCATCGCCGACTGCCACGCCAGCATCATTTCGCTAGCCGTTTTTACATCAACACCGAATGCCGAGGCGTTGATGGCGGCGTCGCGAGCAAATCCGGTCAGAGCGTCGGCTTTCGCCTTGCCTTCAAGACCTTCGCCAACACCGGACCTGGCCGCTGCCAGTTGAACCTTCAGCAGATCCACAGCAGTCGCCCCGCTCGGAGCGACCTGCTTGTCACTGGTCATCTTCTGGGTGTCTTGTGACAGCGCCCGAAGTTGATCCTTGTCCAGCTTCACGATCTGATTGAGTTCAAGCAGTGCCATTTGGTTGGCCATTGAGGCCTGCATGAACTTGAGCGGTGAACGTTGCTCTACCTCTGCCTTGAGTTTGGACTTCGGCTCGCTCGTCGCAGGTGCTGCAGTGCCAGCCTTGAATAACGACTGTTGGGCGGCCAGCACTTCTCGAAGCTTGACCTGTTCCTGGGTCAGCAAACGGATATCGGCACTGGCCATGGCCAGTGCCAGGCTCAAATCCACCAGCGGTGTGCCGAGGCTTTCGGGTGCTATCGATCCACCCGTCAGGCTGACGTTGCCCAACGCCATGCTTCCATTCTCGCCGGCGAGCATCGGCGCATACTTGGTATCTGCCATGCCGCTCTACTCCTTTTTCACGCCAAGGCGAGTGATCGCTATGTCGTAGCGGCGCAACGCCTTTTCGGCGTCCCACTCCAGAATTTCCGCCTCACTTACCGGGTAAATGAGCGGCACGATATCGAGGATTACTTCGATGTCGCGTTCTGAAAGAAGGCCGCCGGCTGGTTTAAAAAATCGTCGATGCGCACCTGCAATTGCGTCCAGTCCGGCACGCTCAACAGGGCCAGATCGGGGATCATCAGGCCGGTGCAATGGGCGGTGATGAACTCGGCGCGTTCCTTGGCCGTTTTCAGTTTCTTCATCACTTTGGTGGCCCGCAGCGCCGGCATTTCCAGGCTCAGCGAAGTCACGGTGCGGCCGGTGACGGCGAGCGGCAACAGCAGTTGCACCTGATCGGGATCATCGGACTGTTCCGCGTCTTCGACCTGGTCGAGAAAGAACGACGCCGGACGGGTCGAGACTTCGTGCACGTACTGCGCGATGGTCACGTAGTCCGGACGCTTGAGCTGATCGAGTTCCTTGACCGACAAGCCGGTGGCCAGCAGCGCCAGTTCGAAGAACTGGTCGTCTTCATCGTCGCCTGCGCGTTCCAGCGCCTCTTTCTGGGCGGCGTAGAACAGCGGCTTGAGCTGGATCGATTCGATCTGCGAGCCGTCGTCGCCGGTAATCGGCGACAACAGGTCATGCTTGGGTGGCATCCACGACATGTATGAATTCCTTGGTGATTCTTGAGGGGTGTTGCAGTCCCTTGTGGGAGCGGGGTCTGCCCGCTCCCACAGGGTTTGTGATTGCCTTTGGCCGAGGCTTACGGCATCAGCACCGCACGACGGGCATCACCGAGGATGTCGACGCCGTTGAGCACGAACTTCTGGGTGCGCACGTCGATGTCGATCACCGGCACGCCGTTTTCAAGGCGGTTGTAGGTGCGGCAGGAGAGCTCCAGGTTGGTCTTGGGTTTTTCACCCATCTTCACCGCGGTTTCCTCCAGGGATTTCAGCTTGCCGCCGACGGTGTGGTAGGTGAACCAGGTGTTGCCATCCTGATCCTGACCGCCTTCACGCACGTTCAGCAGGATGTCGTCGCCCAGCTTCACACCCAGTGCGAGCATGACTTCGGTGCCCATGCCTTGCAGGGTCAACTTGGCATTGAGCGCTTTGCCGCCCTTGGCCATTTCTTCGACGATGAAACGGCCGCCACGCATCTCTTCCACATCGAATTCGATCTTCGGCGGAGTGAATTCCTCAACGGTCGCCGACAACGGCAGGCCTTGCAGGGTGGCCGCGATGGCCTGTCTTACGCGGTTGGTAAACATTAGAGAACGTCCTCCAGGAACTGCTCGATGATTTCATCGCGGGCGTTGAGTTGATAAACCATGTGTTCGTTCGGCGCGTAGCGGCCGTAGTCGATGACCACGTACCAGGTGCCGTTCTTGTACTTCTCGACGCTGTTGAGTTCCGGGTGCAGATACACGCTGCCGCCGGGAATGGTTTCGTCGGCGACCAGGGTTTGCAGCCAGTCGTTGATACGTTTGACTTCCTGATCCATGAACGACTTGGTCAGGTTCTTCGCCATGGCTTTCTGGCCGGCCTTCACCAGCTTGCGGCTGATGGCGTCTTCCAGACCGACGTAGCTGATGAACTTGCCGGTGATCGAGCGGTTGCCCAGCAGCGAGAAGCCGCCAAGGATGGTGCGGGCGTAGTAGCTGACGCCGTAGCGGTTGAGCAGATCGCCTTCGGTGGAGGTGTCGAGGATGTTGTACTCAACGACCCGCGACACGTCTTCGGCATAGGTCACCTGGTTGCCCGGGCTTTCCCATTGCTTGACCTTGGCCAGCGCGGCAATCGCCAGACTGGATGGCGCGAGGAACACGTTTTTCTTAGCGGCTTTCGAGTACACGGCCGGCATGTTGTGCACCACCAGGCAACGGTCGAAACCGAGGTCAGCGCCGCCCAGTTCCTGGCTGTACAGCACCTGATCGGCGACCGAGACGTCCTTGCCGTCCAGCACCACACGGGCCTTGATGCGCTTGCCGAACGAGGCGAACTCGCTGGCCACCGCCTTGGTGCCGGTGAAGCCCGGCGCGCCGATGATGGTCAGGTCTTCCGGGACGCTGCCCAGTGCCGCCAGACCGAGCTTGCGGCCGGTCACTGGCTCGACGCCGCCGATCACTGCGTTGACGGTGTCGGTCGGGGTTGCGCCCGCTTCGACGATCACCACGTACACCGGCACCTTGACCACTTTGAGGATCTGGTAAACGGCGTGGTACAGGGTGCCCTCTTCGGAACCGGTCGGATCGAGCAGCGCGTGGGTGGTAAAGCTGTTGATGCGAAACGGTGCGTTGCGCGGAATCAGCGGATCGGCCTTCGGCGCGGTGCCGACCAGACCGATGACGTTGTCGCCCAGGCCACCCATGGCCTCGGGGGATTCGGTGGCATTGACGGTAATGCCGTTGTGCTCGAAGTTCAGAACCTCAGCCATAGTCAGTCAGCCTTCTTGGCAGCGGCCTTCACGGCCTTGGTGGTAGGTGTTTTCAGCTCCAGTCGACCGGCGCTGTGCAGCGCACTGGCCTCGACGTCGAGCAGATCGAGTTCCTGGCCGACGCTCGACCAGTGCCCACCGCCGGTGGGGAATGGAACGAGCACGGTGTAGGTTTGGCGGGTTGCCATTTTTCGTTTCTCCATAAACGGGAAAGCCCCTCAAAGGGAGGGGCTTGGCGGGTGTTGAATGTGTTGGGCGGACAATAAAACGCCCCGGGGTGCGGGGCGTTTTATTGAGGCTCGGTGGTCGGTGAAACTGGCATGGAATCGGGCCAGCCTTCCTTGAGCATTTCATCGGAGTACGTGCCGTCCTCGATTGCCTGGAGCAATTCCAGTTCGCGGTCGAAACAAGCCTGCACGTGCGCCCTGACAGCTTTGGCAATCGCGAGAATCTGCTGCGCGCCGATCTCGATGAAACCCTCGAGCGTTTTGAAGTTGCAGCGGTAATCAGGATCGAGGATCGCCGAGATGCCAGCGCCATAGATCATCCCCGCGCTGTCACGGGAGGTTGCAACAGTTAGACCTTCCACAGAAACGACCGCGTCCTCCCGCTCATAGCGCTCGTCGGCGACCCGTTGCGCATAATCAGGAGTCACTTGCGGGAAAGGCGTTTTGACAATTTCATCGCCTACTCGACGCCAGATGCCGTCGGCTTCCTGGGTCAACCTGATAAACAACTTGTCATCGACTTTGACTGCCGAAGCGGGGATCGGGTGAACCCCTTCAATCAGGCAGGTTTGCAAGTTCGAATTCTCGTCAAACAGTGCGTATTTCATGATCTCTCCTTAACTGCCCACCGCGACCCAATGAAAGACCGTGACCCCGGGAAAGGTATGTTTTCCATAAAACGAGGTGAGACTTGACACACCGACATCCACATACCCGTTCACTGCCGACCCTGGTGTGTAGTTCAACGTCGCGTTCAGGCTGTACATGCCATTTGGAAAAGCGATCGGGAAGGCAGTGGCGATGTCCGTACCGCCATTTCCGGAGACCCTGCCCCACTGAATGATCAATCCACCGAGCCAGGACGGGAAAACGATGTAACCGTTGATGGCCTTGAGGATCTGGAATCCCCAACGAAGTTTTTTCGGCGTCACGATTGTCGTGTCGTCGGCCCCGGTGTCGGTCAACTCCTGGGTTGCAACCTTCGCCGTTCCTTGCTTGATTTCGGTCGCTTGCTGGGCCAGAGGAGCCAGCGCTGCGACGTCAATGCTTCCCTGATTGACCGGTGCGTTCCAGGCTTTGATGCACCACATGACGGCTAGGTTGCGTGGGCGCACGGTTTTCCAGTACGAGCCGGTATTGAGTGCAGTGACACCGGTGGACGTGTAGTAGATGTCACCTTTGAAACCAGGCGCCGGATCGGCATCGATCGCTTCGGAGTTGCCAATGCCCTGAACGGCGGGCGCCTCGGCATTGTCACCCTGGATCTTCGTACCGGCCTGGTAGCTGCCGACAGTTCGCCCGGCGTCTATTCCACGTCCGTGATCCCAGCCGCGCAGAAACTCACCGCGAGACTCCGGCAAGCGGAAGTTGCCCGCGCCCTCATCGCCCTTGTTGAACTTTGTGCCGAGATACGCCGCCAGATCCGGATAGGTCGCAATGCTCTGCACGCTGCCATCCAGTTCCAGATAACCGGCAGGAACGACACCCGTTGGAAACGACAGAACAGCACCGACCGGAACCGAGGATTTGAGCTGCGCGACTTCATTGGCCAGTGCGGCGACGTCGATGTTTCCCTGATTGATCGGCGCGTTCCAGGCTTTGATGCACCACATGACGGCGAGGTTGCGTGGTCGCGCCTCACTGCCCCCCGACGTGTTCATGTAGCTGGCGAAGTTGGAACTGCCTGTCTGCGTTCCATTGTCGGCAACGATACCCGCAGCGTTGGCGCCACCGGTATTGCCGAAAACGGGAATCCGGGTGTAGGTGTGGGCGTGAGCCTTGTTGTCATCCGCCTGCCAGCTACCGATCCCTCGACCGACATCAGTCCCGCGACCATGATCCCAGCCCCGCAGGAACTCACCGCGAGACTCCGGCAACCGGAAATTGCCGGTGCCCTCATCGCCCTTGTTGAATTTTGTACTCAGGTACGCCGCCAGATCCGGATAGGTTGCAATGCTCTGCACACTGCCATCCAGCTCCAGAAAGCCCGGCGGAACGATACCCGTCGGGAACGCCATGACAGCACCGACCGGAACGGCCGAGCCGAGGCGTGAGACTTCCTTGACCAGTGCCGCTACGTCGATGTTTCCCTGATTGACCGGCGCGTTCCAGGCTTTGATGCACCACATGACGGCGATGTTGCGGGGGCGGGTTTCTGTAGCGGCACCGAAATTGTAGGTTCTTACACGACCGATGGTCAGGTCAGGGTTGTCACCTTCCGTACGCAATACCCAATCCGTGGTTGTATCCTTCAATACAACAGTTGGAATCTCTCCATTCGGATCAGTGGCCTGCCCGCCACCCGAGCCTGTCGGAAGGAAATGGTAGTGAGCCTTGAGACTGTCTGACTGAGAACTGCCAGATGCACGCCCGGCATCCACACCCCGCCCATGATCCCAACCTCGCAAGAACTCCCCACGCGCTTCCGGCAAGCGGAAGTTCCCGACACCCTCATCCCCCTTGTTGAACTTGCCGCCCAGATAGGCGCTCAAGTCCGGGTAAGTCGCGCTGCTCTTGACGCTGTTGTCCAGCTCCAGGAAACCCGGCGGTGGCGAGTCAACCGGGAACGCAACAATCGACCCCACCGGCAACGCCGATGCCTTGGCAATCAGCGCCTCGACTTCAGCCTTGGTGTACGAATCCTTGATGCCAAACCCGGACAACGTGTCGGGATTCGACCCGGCCGTCGCACGGCCATATTCGTCGACGCTCAGACTCTTGTAAGTCCCGGCAGCAATCCCGGTGCGCCCTGCCAGCATCTTGAATGTCAGCGCGGTAGTGCCGAGCGTGATCGGCGCGTTGGTGGTCAGGTGCCACAGCGAATCGCCGTTGAGCGTGCCCTCTTCCACCATCACCGTCAGGCCTGGCGTGACCTTGGCGCTGACGTTGGCATCATTCGCCCGAATCCAGTTACCGTTGGCGACGATCCATAGGCCGTTGTCCTTGGCCAGGGTCTGATTCGGCAGCAACACGCGGTCACCGGCAATCACTGCCACGCCATCGATCTGCTGCGCACCGTTCAACACCACGTTGGCGGTGGCGGCGACACGTACCGATTGTTTGCCGTCGAGTTTGCCGAGTTCTTCGGCGAGGTAGCTCATGACCCAGGCGCGAGTGGCCTTGACCACCGTGTCGTCGATCAGCAGCGTCACCAGCGAGGCATTGCTGGTCTCGAAAATCGAGCGGATGTAGAACTCTTTGCCCGAGCCGGAGGTGGCCAGCACCGGCTTGAACGACTCCGGGTATTTGACGATCGCGTAGAGAATCCCGGTGTCGGTCCACAGGCCGGCTTCACGCACGTACCAGCCACCGACGTCCGGCGGGATGGTGACTTCGGCGAGCAGCCAGCTCGGATTTTTCTCGTCCTGGAACAGCGCGTTGAGCGGTCCGCGCCAGACTTCGCGTTTGAGCGCGGTAGCCGTCGCGGCCGGGTTGTAGACCGCGCCGCCGCCGTCGCCGACGGAAATCTGCGTCAGCTTGATCGGTACGCCCGCTGCCTTGCAGGCGGTTTCGTAGGCAATCCCTGCGTTGGTGAGCAGGGTGTAATAGTCAGCCATTCAGGCCCCCTGAGGATAAATAGTGGATGTTTCGACGGTGTACAGCGCAGCCGCCATGAAGGCCTCGCCAGATGTCTCGAGCCCTTCTAGGAACACCGGATAAACCGTGGTCAGCTCACCGCAGAAAGTCGCGGCGCCGATGACGTGATTGCCGAAGGCGCTGAGGCCGACCGACACCGACAGCACGTCCCGCTCGCTCTTGGCATCAGCCAGGCGCCGGTCGAGACGGGCGTCGATTTCTTCGCTGTAGGGTTGTTCGCTGAAGGCTCGCACGGAAAAACTGTAAGGCTCGCCGGGCGGGGTCTGTTCGTACCAGGCGCGGATTTCCGGCCTGAGCTGTAAACCCTTGGCGGCGTTCTCCAGCGCCCTGCGAGTGCCGGCCTGGCGCGCGGTGGGCCAGGCCAGTTCGACGGTCAGGCGCTTTTCCGCTTCCGGTGCGTCGGTGCTCCATTCGGCAACACCACGATCCGCTGCGAGATACGGCAGGAACGTGACGGGTGTCGAGGCCGGGTTCATCAGCTCGGGAAACGGCGGCGCGACGCGATCAAGCAATGCGCCGAAGCCGATGTCGAGTGCCCGTTCCAGCGCCGAGCTGTTGGCCGGCAGCAGGGTCGGACGCGGTGTCTGATCGGTCATAGCGTCTGCACCTCGACTTCGACCGCCGTGCAGTACGGCGCTTGAAACGCCGAGCACACAACGGAATCCAGAGGTTCAAGAATCTGCAATTGCACGGCGCCGGCGCTGTGCAGCGTGTAGTCGATCCAGCTCGGATCGACCCGGCCTTCCAGGCGATGGCAGCTGTCGGCGTAGGCCTGCAAGTGTTGCTGCGCGGCGACCTTGGTCAGGCCCGAATCCGGGCCGGAATTGATCTTCGCCACGACGCGGATTTTGTAGCGCTGAATCTCGGCGCCTTTGACTGTGACCTTGTCTGTCTCCGGACAAACATCGGGCCGGGCAAAGTGTTGGCGTACACCTTCGAGCAGCGTCGGGGACGGTGTACCGTCGCCCTCGCGGGCAAGCACGGTGACTTGCACTTCGCCGGGCGCGGTGCGGCGACCATTGCCATCCTTGACCTGCGCGGCGAGGCCGTCCGGATCGAAGGTGTAAGTGACGTTCACCACACCGGCATCGGTGGATTCGACTTTCACCGCCGGCCGTTCACCGAGGGTGAACACCTCACGGCGATACTGCATCCGCGAACCTGCCGCCGGCGCATGGGGCGCCAGGTAATAGCGCAGCCGGGCGTCATCGTCGCTCTCGTAAATCGCCGGTACCGGCGGGAATGCCGCCGGGTCGCCCGGATCGAGCAACTGTCGCTCCAGGCCCATGTCCGCCAGCCGTGCATCAAGGTTGCTGCCGGTGGCCCACCACGCCAGCATCTGCTTGATCCGGGCGTTGTATTTGCGTTCGTGGGTTTGCAGGCGGACGCAAAAAGCCTCAAGCGCGAGGGTCAGCAGTTCGCTTTCGTTTTCCAGACTGGTCTTGAGTTTTTCCGCGCTTTGCGGCGAGCGTGCGCCGACGTACTCGATGACGAAGGTCTTGAACTCGGCGAGCAGATCCTCGAAGGCATCGACCTTGATCAAGGAGGGTTCGGCCAACTGGTTCTGGCCGGGGATCAACATGCTCATGTCACAACCTCGAAAGTCTGTTGGCGGTTTTTCCAGGTGCCGGCAAACCGCAACAGCAATCCCGCGCCCTGCCGGGTGGCGACGATCACGCCGGGCTGGAAATCGCCTATGCCGTTCTGCGGGTTGTAAAACGCCTGGGCTGCGTGGCTCTGGGCGAGCAACAGGATGTCGTCGCCCAGGTTTTGCCCCAGCAGCGTGGGGATCATCGAACCGTATAAGGGCCGTTTTTGCCGGGTGCCCAGCGGCGTGGTCAGGGCCCGGGTCGCGCGCTGCACGAATTGCAGCCAGTCGTCGACCGTGGCCCCGCTGTCTCTATCGATTCCGATCATGGGAAGCTCTTGATTCAGGGGCTGATGACGCGGCCCTGGTGATCCACCAACGGGCCGCTGAAATGCACGCCCGAGGCGTCGATGGTCAGGCCGACCGCGCCCAGTTGCAGGTTGATCGCTTGCGGGGTCATCGCCAGCCGTGCCGGACCTATGCTCAGCTCAAGCGACTCGCGAGAACCGTTGAAGACGGCCGGACCGTTTTGCCAATGCAGGGTGTGCGTCGCGTCGTCGTAGCCGCTTTCGCTGCCGTCCTGATGGACGCGACGAGTCAACGTCGGGACCGTCGAGGTCGGCGGAAAACGGTCACTGTTCAGGCCGAACAGCGCCACGCTCTGTGCGCCGCTTTCGCCGCTGCCGTAGTTGAACAGCAGACACTGTTCGCCCACCGTCGGGATCCGCGACTCACTCTGCGCGCCGGCGCTGGGGTTGAAGAACTTGATGGCGGGTGTCAGCAATCCACCGTGGCTGACTTTGCAGGTGTTACTGGCGGCATCGACTTCCTGACAGATGCCGATACGGCAATAACTTTCGGCACGCCGGTGCAGGTCTTCGATCTCCGCTTCCATTTCCGCCAGGCGTTCAATGATCGGGCCCAGCTGCATTCGCAGTAACGCGTCGAACATCGGTCAGGCCTCCAGCGAGGTGTATTGGTCGGGGTCGTCGATGTCGCTGACTTCCCAGGTGCGGGCGAATTTCGGTGTGCCGAGCGGGTCGTCCAGCAAGGTCGGGCCCAGGTAGAGGGTCTGGTTGAACGACAGCGTCCAGGCTTTGTTCGGCTGATCGGCGCGGATGAGCAATGACGGCATTCCATCGATATTCATCGGCAGATCGCATTGATCGCCGGGCAGGCCCCAGCGGTTGTCGGTGACCAGGTTCTTCAGTGCGGCGATCAAATCGCACGCCGCAAACGCCGTGGCAGACCGCGCCGGAATGACTTGCAGCGACAGCGTCAGCACATGGGCAATGCGCCCATTGGCGGCGCGCTCCCCCGGTGCATTTCGCTCGATGTCGATCAACACCCAGGCCTTGTCGCCGGGAGCCGTGAAGTCATCGTGATTGCCGACCTGCACGTTCAGCTCGGAGCTGTTGCGCAAGGCTGTCGCCATCGCCGTGAACAGCTGCGAAGGCTGCTGGATCGGTGTGGGCATGCTTGACCTCCTTTTCTGATGTCCACGCGAAGTCCCGCCGCACAAGGTGCAACGAGGCAGGAAAGTGAAGGGTTACTGGGAGTCGCGGGGCGGGATTTCGCAGACGCCAATGCGCTTGGCGGCCCAGCGTTCATACAGACCGATGGCCACGTCGGCGCCGGCCATTGCCGTTAAGCAACCGATCGCGCACGCGGCCCAGATGGACATACCGGCGGCATACAGCAGCATGATCGCCGACACCCCGCAGATAACGCAGGCCCCGGAACGCAACGCGAGACGTCGGATCAACGCCCAGCCGCGGGCGCCCTCCTTGTCAGCGCGCCACATTTCGCCGGATACGCCGCCCACCAGGGCGAGCAGAATGACCAGCCAGATCGGCATGTCCGCCAACGCTTGTTGCTCGTTTGTCATGTCACGCCTCCTGGTGTGATGGATGAGTGGTGTGTGTTGGATTCAATCGTTTTCTCTTTAGGCAGGCATTCCAAAAAGCCCGGCGACGGGCCCGGGCTTTTCAGTAATGCGCTCCCGATGACTTAACTGGCTGAGCGCCTGGGACAGTCGCATCCGGTCAGTTGATATCGCAGGCTGTCAGTAAGGAGCTACTGGCCAGACAATATTTGCCGGATAACCCGGCTGCTTATCGATGTCGCTGACGGCAATCGAATACTGCTTGTGCGCCAGCAGCTGAGCCTCGTCCGCGGCCGAAGCGACGCCGAGGTCAACTTTGAACTGCAGGGAATTCAGCAGAAGCCAGTTGGCGGCAAAATTCAGCAATTGCCATTTCTGTTGCTCGGCTTCGTTACGCAGTTCTTCGTCGGACGGCGGGGTAAATGTCCAGACCTCATTAAAGGTCGCCGACCAACCCACACGAATTTCGCTGTTACCGGTGACATCAACCCAGAAGGACGTCGGCGAAGCCGGTGCGTCCGGGATGACCTCACTTTCTCTCAGCTGGGTGACTTTGCCGTATTCAACCAGTGCATAGAGATTCATGGTTTAACTCCTTGGTTTGTTGTTGATCCAGATGCATGCGGTGATGAAACCTGGCAGGCATTCCAAAAAAAGCCCGGCAATCCGCCGGGCTATTCAGTCATGCACTGCGGTCACTTGCGAACGATCAAACGGTGTTTATGGAACTTCAGGCCAAGTGATTGCCAGCGGATAACCTGGCTGCTTGTTAACGTTGCTCATATCAACGAAAAACTGCTTATAGGCCTGCAACCCCGCGATATCGGCAGGCGTCGCCAGGCCCAGTTCAACCTTCTGCTCCAGCGCGGTCGCAACCAGAGTGGCGTTGACGCGATCAAACCGGCGGGATCGTTCGGCGCGCAGTTGCATGGACAACTGCGATGGCTGCCCCCACATATCGCTGTCGGTAAAGGTCCAGACTCCATCGGTATTTACCGCGTTCCAGGAGTAGTCGATCTTGGGCAATGCGGTGACATCCACCCAGACCTGGCTTGCCGGAAAATCGTCGGTGATCGGATTGTTGGTTTCGAAAATGTTGTCGACCTTGCCATCCACAACACGCACGTACTTCTTCATGGTCATCATCCCTTTTGATTGCCGGTCTCCCGGCATTTCTGTTCCTGCCCAGAAGGCATTCCAAAAAGCCCGGCAACTCGCCGGGCTTTTCAGCAATGCATTCACGGAAACGGGATTTGATCGGTGCTGCGAATCAGAAAGGAGCAACCGGCCAAATGATCTGCGGAAACACTGCGTTGTTTTTCACTTCACTCAACGCAATGAAATACTGCTTGTAGGCAACCAGTGCCGCTTCCTCTGCCGGGGTGGCAACTCCCAGATCCAGCTTGTATTGCAGTGGGTTGAAATCCAGCCAGCGTGCGGCTTCGTCAAAGCGCAGTTGCATGCGACCGTTGGTGAATTGCTCCTGCTCTGCGGCCGTTGTCTCGAGATACTCTTCACCGGCAGGCCCCCACTGCATCTTCATCCCCGGTTGCACAGCATCGTTACCGGTGATGTTCCGCCATCCCGCGCTCGGTTCGGCAGCCGGGCCGGCTGGCGCTTCACCTTCAGTGTCCAGAACCTGGAGAACGACGGTGTAACCCATCGCAGTCAGTGTCAGTGCATATCGATTCATTCCAATTTCCTTATAAGCAGTTCTGAAGCGAACCCGGTTTGTGGATGTCTGTCAGTGCGAGACGACTGAACAGACTGTTTGCCGGATAGTCCGGCTGTTTTTTCCAACCTCCTCGGCCTGCTATTTTTCAGAGGAGGTTCGCGATGACATCTGGCAGGCATTCCAAAAAGCCCGGCAACTCGCCGGGCTTTTCAGTAATGCACTCCTTTGCCTTCCTTCAATCCTGTGTTTCTGAAGGAAGCTGACTTTTCGGCGCTACTGGCGCGGTACGAGTCCATTCAAATTGTTTTTCCGACCGCGGTCCCTGCCCGCCGGATAACTGCTTCTGGTGCTTTACGCTGCACACCCGGGTCAGTTGCCAACCCTCTGAACCGTTGAGGCCGGTTCATCGCTGCCTGTTCTTGTGGAACTAAAGAGCTGTTGTTGCCAGCCGCTTTGTCGAGCGGCTTGGTGGCAAGAATATGCATTGATGCATATACAGTCAATGCGTAAATGCATTTATTTATGCACAAGAAATGCGCGGACGCATGAAAGCCCCGCCATTCAAGGGTTGGCCGGTTTTCTTCGGGCGAAAAAAAACCCGCCGAGGCGGGTTTTGTCTGAGAGAGGGATCGTTATCGGGCGTACATGCCCCACCAGAAGACATGCCCGAGGATGACGATCTGCTCTTCCTGCATATCCTGGAAGCTGTAGTCCTCGTCCGGATGCTCATCGCGATTGAAGCTGCGCAGACGGATACCGGTAGGCAGACGATAGAGCTGCTTCACCCGTAATTGACCGTTGTGGTTGATCGCATAAAGGTCGCCATCAATGATGTCGCCGATCCCGCACTTGCCGGCATTAACGCCGACCGTGGCGCCGTCGCGCAGTACCGGCAACATGCTGTTGCCACGTACCGTCACGCATTTGGCCTGATCGAACTGCACACCGTTATGGCGCAGGCTGCGCTTGCCGAAGCGCAGGCTGGAGCGTTCGCTCTCTTCGATGACGAATCTTCCTGATCCAGCAGCCAATTCAACCTCGCGAAGAAAGGGCACCGACACCTCGTCATCATCGACTGGCGTGTCGTCGTCCCACAGGCTTATGTCCTTGAGTTCGGAATGCAACTCGTCGCGTCCGACGTTGGCGGCGGGCGCAACATCCGCGCGCCCGCGCAACTGATCGGTGCTCACGGCAAAGTACTCGGCGATCTTCGAGATGTGCTTATCCGAAGGATCGACGATCTTCCCGCTGAGAATCCGCGAGAGCGTGGATTGAGGCACGCCGGTGCGACGGTGGAGCTCCGTGGGGGAGATCCCGTGCTGGTCGAGCAGTGCTCTTAAGACGGTAGATACGTTGCGTTTTTGCATAACGCGCATAGTGCTTGAAGTTTTTCGCGAAGACAAATGCTGATTTGCATAAATCGTGCATAGTCGACCTTTTCAAGCCAGATAGCTGTCACCCAGCCGCGATGCCTGCGTACCACAGACCGCCCATGGTAACCTTGCGCCCATCGCGGAAAAGCCCGGCCACTGCCGCGCTTTTGCCACACACCTTTGAACGAGTTGCCTGACAATCCGATGAATAAAGCCGTCTCCGACCTGTCCTCCCACACTCCGATGATGCAGCAGTACTGGCGCCTGAAGAATCAG
Source organism: Pseudomonas sp. RIT778 (assembly GCF_019718735.1). Taxonomy (NCBI): domain Bacteria; kingdom Pseudomonadati; phylum Pseudomonadota; class Gammaproteobacteria; order Pseudomonadales; family Pseudomonadaceae; genus Pseudomonas; species Pseudomonas sp. RIT778. Next base: position 168,170 of record NZ_JAIHBA010000001.1, read on the forward strand.
CACCCGGACCAGCTGATGTTCTACCGCATGGGCGACTTCTACGAGATCTTCTACGAAGACGCGAAGAAGGCGGCCAAGTTGCTGGACATCACCCTGACCGCGCGCGGGCAGTCGGCGGGTCAGGCGATTCCGATGTGCGGGATTCCGTATCACGCGGCGGAAGGTTACCTGGCGAAACTGGTCAAGCTAGGCGAGTCGGTGGTGATCTGCGAGCAGGTCGGAGACCCGGCCACCAGTAAAGGCCCGGTGGAACGTCAGGTGGTGCGGATCATCACCCCGGGTACGGTCAGCGACGAGGCGTTGCTGGATGAGCGTCGCGACAACCTGATCGCGGCGGTGCTGGGCGACGAGCGCCTGTTCGGTCTGGCGGTGCTGGACATCACCAGCGGCAACTTCACCGTGCTTGAGATCAAGGGCTGGGAAAATCTGCTGGCGGAGCTGGAGCGGGTCAACCCGGTCGAGTTGCTGATCCCGGATGACTGGCCGAAGGATTTGCCGGCAGAAAAACGCCGTGGGGTACGTCGTCGTGCACCGTGGGATTTCGAACGCGACTCGGCGCTGAAAAGTCTCTGTCAGCAATTCTCCACCCAGGACCTGAAAGGCTTTGGCTGCGAAACCCTGACCCTGGCGATCGGCGCCGCCGGTTGCCTGCTGGCGTATGCCAAGGAAACCCAGCGCACCGCCCTGCCCCATCTGCGCAGCCTGCGCCATGAGCGGCTGGACGACACCGTGGTGCTGGACGGCGCCAGCCGCCGCAACCTCGAACTCGATACCAACCTGGCCGGCGGCCGCGACAACACCCTGCAATCGGTGGTCGACCGTTGCCAGACCGCCATGGGCAGCCGTTTGCTGACCCGCTGGCTCAACCGTCCGCTGCGCGATCTGACCGTGCTGCTGGCTCGCCAGACCTCGATCACTTGCCTGCTCGACCGCTATCGCTTTGAAAACCTGCAACCGCAGCTCAAGGAAATCGGCGACATCGAGCGGATCCTGGCGCGGATTGGCCTGCGCAATGCCCGCCCTCGCGACCTCGCCCGCCTGCGTGATGCACTCGGTGCCCTGCCTGAACTGCAAGTGGCGATGACCGATCTGGAAGCGCCGCATTTGCAACGCCTGGCGACCACCACCAGCACCTACCCGGAACTGGCGGCGCTGCTGGAAAAAGCCATCATCGACAACCCGCCGGCGGTCATCCGCGACGGCGGCGTGCTGAAAACCGGTTACGACAGCGAACTCGACGAGCTGCAATCGCTGAGCGAGAACGCAGGCCAGTTCCTGATCGATCTGGAAGCCCGGGAAAAGGCCCGCACCGGCCTCGCCAACCTGAAAGTCGGCTACAACCGCATTCACGGCTACTTCATCGAGTTGCCGAGCAAGCAGGCCGAGTCGGCGCCGGCAGACTACATCCGCCGCCAGACCCTCAAGGGTGCCGAGCGCTTCATCACGCCAGAACTGAAAGAGTTCGAAGACAAGGCGTTGTCGGCCAAGAGCCGCGCCCTGGCTCGCGAGAAGATGCTCTACGAAGCACTGCTGGAAGATCTGATCAGCCAGTTGCCGCCGTTGCAGGACACCGCTGGCGCGCTGGCCGAACTGGACGTACTGAGCAACCTCGCCGAACGTGCGCTGAATCTCGACCTGAATTGCCCGACCTTCGTCAGCGAACCGTGCATGCGCATTTCCCAGGGTCGTCACCCGGTGGTCGAGCAAGTGCTGACCACGCCGTTCGTGGCCAACGACCTGAGCCTGGACGACAACACCCGCATGCTGGTGATCACCGGCCCGAACATGGGCGGTAAATCCACCTATATGCGCCAGACTGCACTGATCGTGCTGCTGGCCCACATCGGCAGCTTCGTGCCGGCGGCCAGTTGCGAACTGTCGCTGGTGGACCGGATTTTCACCCGGATCGGTTCCAGCGACGACCTCGCTGGCGGGCGTTCGACCTTCATGGTGGAAATGAGCGAAACCGCGAACATCCTGCACAATGCCACCGAGCGCAGCCTGGTGTTGATGGACGAAGTCGGTCGCGGCACCAGCACCTTCGACGGTCTGTCCCTGGCGTGGGCAGCGGCGGAGCGTCTGGCGCAGCTGCGCGCCTATACTCTGTTTGCGACGCACTATTTCGAACTGACCGTTTTGCCGGAAGCCGAACCGCTGGTGGCCAACGTGCACCTCAACGCTACCGAGCACAACGAACGCATCGTGTTCCTGCACCATGTGTTGCCGGGGCCGGCGAGCCAGAGTTATGGCCTTGCGGTCGCACAGCTGGCCGGCGTGCCGAGCGAGGTGATCGTGCGCGCTCGTGAGCACCTGAGCCGCCTGGAAGATACCGCGCTGCCGCATGAGGCGCCGAAACCGGCCGCCAAGGGCAAACCGGCGACACCGCAGCAGAGCGACATGTTTGCCAGCCTCCCGCATCCGGTGCTGGATGAGTTGGCGAAACTGGATCTGGATGACGTGACACCGCGTCGTGCACTCGAAATGCTCTATGCACTAAAGAACCGGATCTAAGCACCGACGAACCGGATATAACGCAAACGGCTTCAAGCTGTTAGAATCTCGCGCGGTTTGGGATGCTGCTGGCTAATAGCCTGGCTGGCAGACATCGCTCCCGAACCTGGCGACCCCAACCGTGAAGGGGCAACGCTGCCGCCGCCTGAGGAGAAAATTAGAAATGACCTTCGTCGTCACCGACAACTGCATCAAGTGCAAGTACACCGACTGCGTAGAAGTCTGTCCGGTGGACTGCTTCTACGAAGGCCCGAACTTCCTGGTGATTCACCCGGATGAGTGCATCGACTGCGCCCTGTGCGAACCGGAATGCCCGGCCGTAGCCATTTTCTCCGAGGACGAAGTTCCGGAAGAGATGCAGGAGTTCATTCAGCTGAACGTTGAGCTGGCCGAAATCTGGCCGAACATCACCGAGAAGAAAGAATCGCTGCCGGATGCCGAAGAGTGGGATGGCGTCAAAGGCAAGATCAAAGACCTCGAACGCTGATCTGTCCCGCGTTTGAAGAAAAGGCCCCTCGCGGGCCTTTTTGCTTTTCCGGGTTTTGCTTTTCTTCAGGCAAAAAAAGGGGCGGTTTGACCCGCCCACATTTTTTCCCTATTCCCTGTGTTCCTTTTCATCGTCCTGATGAATCGCTTCCTGCGATGTCCGTTCCCCTCTTCCTTGATGGGCGTGTCTATCCGTCGACACAACCCAGATACTAGAGATTTCCCCGCCGGGGGCAACCGGCCTCCAGCGCACGAACCTGTTGTCATAAGCCCTTCACATTAAAAAAAATAACCATATAAATCATTATCTTATGAATCAGAAATGTGCGTAATCGCCTTCAGCGGCAGTGTAAAAATAACGAACACTTACGATACAGTCAGCAAAGGCTTACAACGCAAACCTACAAGCTGGGAACGTATCCCGCTTTCAGTGCGCCAACAAAAAGCCCCGAACCAGTCGGGGCTTTCTGCATAGCGGTCATGCGGGTGGCTTATTGAAACAGCGACTCGCTCGACAGGCCGTTTTTCTCGAGAATTTCACGAAGGCGCTTGAGGCCTTCCACCTGGATCTGTCTCACCCGTTCCCGGGTCAGGCCGATCTCCAGGCCTACATCTTCCAGCGTGCTGCTCTCGTGGCCGCGCAGGCCGAAGCGGCGCACGACCACCTCGCGTTGCTTGTCGGTCAGTTCCGAGAGCCATTGATCGATGCTCTGCGAAAGGTCGTCATCCTGCAGCAGTTCGCACGGATCGGTCGGACGGTCATCCGTCAGGGTGTCCAGCAGGGTTTTATCCGAATCCGGACCCAGCGAGACGTCGACCGAAGAAACCCGCTCGTTCAGGCCCAGCATGCGCTTGACCTCGCCCACCGGTTTTTCCAGCAGGTTGGCGATTTCTTCGGGTGAAGGTTCGTGGTCGAGCTTTTGCGTCAGCTCCCGTGCAGCCCGCAGGTACACGTTGAGCTCCTTGACCACATGGATCGGCAACCGGATGGTCCGGGTCTGATTCATGATTGCGCGTTCGATGGTCTGACGAATCCACCAGGTCGCGTAGGTCGAGAAGCGGAAGCCGCGCTCGGGATCGAACTTTTCCACCGCGCGGATCAGTCCGAGGTTGCCCTCTTCGATCAGATCCAGCAGCGACAGCCCCCGATTGACGTAACGCCGGGCGATTTTGACCACCAGCCGCAGGTTACTTTCGATCATGCGCTTGCGCCCGGCAGGATCGCCACTTTGCGACAAGCGCGCAAAATGAACTTCTTCTTCCGGGGAGAGCAGTGGGGAAAAGCCGATTTCGTTGAGGTACAGCTGCGTGGCATCGAGTGCCCGAGTGTAATCGATGTACTTGTGTTGTTTAAGTGAAGCGGAGTGTTTGGATTTGGCACGAACGGAAGGTGGAGCAGCCCCTTCATAATTCGACATCGAATCCGAATCGATGCCGGTCTCCATCAGGAGAACCTCATCGTCGATGTCAAACTCCGGCACTTCTTTACTGAGAGCCATTGTTATAGTCCCTTGGTGAGTTCGACCCCAAGCTCAAGCGACGCCTTCATCCTTGGCAACGCTGGAGCCTGTCCCCTCTACGCGACGGAACAGGCTGGTCTGCAAATCAACGTCTTGGCAGGAACTGCAGCGGATCTACAGGTTTACCTTGTCGGCGAATCTCAAAATGCAGTTTCACCCGGTCTGTACCCGTTGACCCCATTTCGGCAATTGTCTGTCCGACCTTGACCTGCTGTCCCTCCCGTACCAACAGCCGACGGTTGTGTCCGTAAGCACTGACGTAGGTTTCGCTGTGTTTGATGATGACTAATTCGCCGTAGCCCCTTAAGCCACTCCCGGCGTATACCACCGTCCCATCAGACGCAGCTAAAACAGGCTGTCCCAAATCTCCGGCGATATCAATTCCTTTATTCAAACTACCGTTTGAAGAGAATTTACCAATCAGAATGCCATTAGATGGCCATCCCCAGCCGGTCGGGGCCGGGCCCGGTGGAGGCAGCGGAGCGGGTGTTTGCTTGTTGGCGACGGACGGTACAACCGTAGTGGAAGCCGCACCGGAACCCGTGGTTGTGGTCGTTGTCGTGCCATTTGCCTGGCGCCGGATAACCGTGGTTTTACTGGACGAAGACGCTGAGGAACCGGAGTTGGTGACGACCGCCGTCGACGTTGAACCGGTGCGGCCATCGAAGCGAATCGTCTGACCCGGATGGATCGTGTATGGCGTAGGAATATTGTTCCGGGCGGCGAGGGCTTTGTAGTCCCAGCCGTAGCGAAAAGCGATGGAAAACAAAGTATCGCCCGGACGGACTACATACTGCCCGGTCGTCACGACCGGACGCTGGGCCACCGCATTGTTGCGATCGACGACCCGAACGTTGTTCGATTTTGTGCTGGAGCAACCGACCAGCAAGGTGCTCAAGACAAGGCCAGTCACCAGGCGCTGAAAGCTCGTGTTACCCATACGCTGCGCAATGACTGTGAGACTCACCCGCCGCTCCCTTTGTGGTGGCTGAAAAATGTGGAATGCCGATTCCGGCATGAAACTTCGCAAGTATAACGGGCGCAACCGGCTTTACCTTTATAGAAGCGCTATGGCTCGGCGCACACGTTTGCTTGTAGACGATCCATCCTGTTTAAACATTCGCTGCCGCTGTAAGACAGGCGCGTTCGACAGGAATTCAGCGGTCCCGAACAAATGCTCAGGCCAGCGGACCGTTGAGCAATGGCACGAAACGCACCGCCCCGAGAACGTGTCGGGAGAAGCCGTTTTCTTCGCGCACGATCAGCATCAATTGCTGCACTTCACCGGAGCCGACCGGGATCACCATCCGCCCGCCCGGTGCCAGTTGATCAAGCAGAGCCTGAGGCACATCGGTCGCCACCGCCGTGACGATGATGCCGTTATACGGCGCCAGCGCCGGCCAGCCTTCCCAGCCATCGCCCCAACGAAACACCACGTTGCGCAAGTTGAGCTCGACCAGGCGTTCCTTGGCCCGATCCTGCAGCACCTTGATGCGCTCCACCGAGAACACCCGCTCGACCAGTTGCGACAGCACCGCCGTCTGGTAACCGGAACCCGTGCCGATCTCCAGCACTTTATCCAGCGGCCCGGCCTCCAGCAGCAGCTCGCTCATGCGCGCCACCATATAAGGCTGGGAAATGGTCTGGTTGTTGCCGATCGGCAGCGCGGTGTCTTCATAGGCACGGTGCGCCAGCGCTTCATCGACGAACAGGTGTCGCGGGGTGCGGCGGATCACTTCCAGCACGCTGGCGTTGGAAACGCCCTCTTCGTACAGACGCTGGATCAGGCGCTCACGGGTTCGTTGGGACGTCATCCCGATGCCGCTGCGCAGCCTGTCGTCTTGTTCACGAGCCATCAGTTGAGCCCCTCCAGCCAGCCGTCGAGACTTCTGAAGGCATCATTGAAGGTGCGATCGAGCTGCAACGGAGTGATGGATACGTAACCTTGCATCACGGCATGGAAATCGGTGCCCGGCCCGCCGTCTTCCGCATCACCTGCCGCTGCGATCCAGTAACCGGCCTTGCCGCGCGGGTCCACGACTTTCATCGGTGCCGCCGCACGGGCGCGATGGCCGAGACGGGTCAGTTGAATGCCGCGAATGTGATCGATCGGCAGATTCGGAATGTTCACGTTCAACACCGTGCGCGGTGGCAGATCGAGCCCGGCGTGGGCCTCGACCAGTTTGCGCGCAAAGTAGGCAGCCGTGGGCAGGTTGTCGACCTGGCGCGAAACCAGCGAGAAGGCAAACGACGGGCGCTCGAGAAAGCGGCCCTCGAGGGCGGCTGCCACCGTTCCGGAATACAGCACGTCATCACCCAGGTTGGCGCCCAGGTTGATACCCGAAACCACCATGTCCGGCTCGCGTTCGAGCAACCCGTTGAGCCCCAGATGGACGCAATCGGTCGGTGTGCCATTGAGGCTGATAAAGCCGTTGGCCAGGTATTGCGGATGCAGCGGACGGTCGAGTGTCAGCGAGCTGCTGGCACCGCTCTTGTCCTGTTCCGGGGCGATAACCACGCACTCGGTGTAATCCGCCAGCGCAGCATAAAGCGCGGCAAGACCGGGCGCAGTCACCCCATCGTCGTTAGAAATCAGAATACGCATGGGCTGTCCGTCTGCCCCACCGGCACCAGATCAACGAGTTCGCGCACCAATACGGTGGCGAAGCATCCGGCCGGGAGGACGAATTCCAGTTGCAGAATGTCAGGCTCGGGATAATGCCACGTCAACCCGCCAATGGGCAGCCGCAGGATGCGACGTTCGTGGCTCATACCGGCATTAATCAACCAATCGCGCAGATCCGCCTCGCGTGCGGCAATTCCCTGCTCCAGATCATGGACAACCCCGGCCGCCGGCGAGTCACCTTCGCCCCACTGCGGGCCGGTCGGATGCAGGTCGAGAATCGCCAGGCGCGGGTCGCTGCACTCGGCCTCACCGGCCGGGAAAAAGCTGCGGCTGTCGGTAAACGCCAGCAGATCGCCGACCTGGGCACGCTGCCAGGTGCCATCGGCGACCCGCGCCGCGAGCACCTGATTGAACAGAAAACTGCGCGCGGTCGACAGCAGGCGCGAACGCACATTGCGTTGTTCCGGCAGTGCCTTGCGCGCGGCCCACGAACGGGCATCGACGACGTTGCCACCGTCATGGCCGAAACGCTGGGCGCCGAAGTAATTCGGGATGCCTTGTTTGGCGATCAGTTGCAGACGCTCGTCGATGGCAGCCTTGTCGCCATTGAACTGGGTCAGGCGCAGGGTGAAACCGTTGGCCGAATGCGCACCGCGCTGCAGCTTGCGCTTGTGGCGGGTGGTCTTGAGGATTTTCAGCGTGTCGTTTTCCGCCGCCGACAGATCCGGATCGGCCTTGCCCGGGAGTTGCACGCTGAACCACTGACGGGTCAGCGCCTGACGATCCTTGAGCCCGGCATAGCTCACCGTACGCAGCGGCACACCGGCGGCCTTGGCGATACGGCGCGCGGCTTCTTCAGTATTCAGGCCGCGCTTTTCCACCCAGATCCACAGGTGCTCGCCGTCACCGCTGAACGGAATGTCGAGGACTTCATCGACCTGGAAATCTTCGGCGATGGCTTTCAGTACCGCGGTGCCGAGGGCGTCACCATAGGCCCGCGGGCCGAGCAGTTGCAGTTCGTTCATGCGCGCAGCAACAAGGCAACGGAATGCACGGCGATGCCTTCTTCGCGACCGACGAAGCCAAGCTTCTCGGTGGTGGTGGCTTTCACGTTCACTTGATCCAGTTCTACTTGCAGATCCGCGGCAATCAGCGCGCGCATCGATTCGATATGAGGGGCCATCTTCGGTGCCTGGGCAACGATGGTGTTGTCGACGTTGCCGACCTTCCAGCCTTTGGCGTGGATCAGACTGACCACGTGACGCAGCAGCACTCGGCTGTCAGCACCCTTGAATTGCGGGTCGGTGTCCGGGAAATGCTTGCCGATATCGCCCAGCGCAGCGGCACCGAGCAAGGCGTCACTCAAGGCATGCAGCAGGACGTCACCGTCGGAGTGAGCGAGCAGCCCGAAGCCGTGTGCGATTCGCACGCCGCCCAGAGTAATGAAATCGCCTTCAGCGAAACGGTGCACATCATAGCCGTGGCCAATACGCATAAAAAAACGCCCCGAATTTTGTCAGGGCGTGATTCTACCTGCATTAACCCTTCAGGGCGCGTGCGTGATGCTGCAAGTGGTCGTCAATGAAGCTCGCGATGAAGAAATAGCTGTGGTCGTAGCCCGGTTGCAGGCGCAACGTGAGCGGATGACCCGCTTGTTTTGCCGCTTGTTGCAGGGCTTCCGGTTTGAGTTGGGTGGCGAGGAAATCGTCGCGATCACCCTGATCGACCAGCAGTGGCAGTTTCTCGTCCGCTTCGGCGATCAGTGCACAGGCATCCCACTCGCGCCACTTCGAACGGTCTTCGCCCAGATAGCGGGTGAATGCCTTCTGGCCCCACGGGCAGTCGATCGGATTGTTGATTGGCGAAAACGCCGAAACCGACTGGTAACGACCCGGATTGCGCAACGCACAGACCAGCGCACCGTGACCGCCCATGGAATGGCCGCTGATGCTGCGCTTGTCCGACGCCGGGAAATGCGCTTCAACCAGTGAAGGCAATTCCTGCACGACATAGTCATGCATCCGATAGTGCCGCGACCACGGTTCCTGCGTGGCATTCAGATAAAACCCGGCACCGAGGCCGAAATCCCAGGCGCCATCAGGATCGCCCGGGACATCCGGACCACGGGGGCTGGTGTCCGGCGCCACGATGATCAGGCCGAGCTCTGCCGCCATGCGCATCGCGCCGGCCTTCTGCATGAAGTTCTCGTCCGTGCAGGTCAGGCCCGACAGCCAGTACAGCACCGGCAACTTGCCGCCCTGCTCTGCCTGCGGCGGCAGATACACGGCAAACACCATGTCGCAACCCAGCACTTCGGAACGATGGCGATAGCGCTTGTGCCAACCGCCGAAACTTTTCTGACAGGAGATGTTTTCCAGACTCATGTAGGACTCCTACGCAGCCACGGCTGCACATCGGCAGCCGTGGCATCGCGATTGATCAGAAATGAATGACGGTGCGAATGCTCTTGCCTTCGTGCATCAGGTCGAAGGCTTTGTTGATGTCTTCCAGGCCCATGGTGTGAGTGATGAAAGTATCCAGCGGGATTTCGCCGCTTTGCGCCATGTCGACGTAGCTTGGCAATTCGGTACGGCCACGCACGCCACCGAACGCCGAACCACGCCAGACGCGGCCGGTGACCAACTGGAACGGACGGGTAGCGATTTCCTGGCCGGCACCGGCCACACCGATGATGACCGACTCGCCCCAGCCTTTATGGCAGCACTCGAGGGCTGCGCGCATCAGTTGCACGTTGCCGATGCATTCGAAGGAGAAATCGACGCCGCCATCGGTCATGTCGACGATCACTTCCTGGATCGGACGATCGAAGTCTTTCGGGTTCACGCAGTCGGTCGCACCCAGTTGCTTGGCGATTTCGAACTTGGCCGGGTTGATGTCGATGGCGATGATGCGCGAGGCCTTGGCTTTCACCGCGCCAATCACGGCAGACAGACCGATGCCGCCGAGACCGAAGATGGCCACGGTGTCACCTGGTTTGACCTTGGCGGTGTTGATCACTGCGCCGATACCGGTAGTCACGCCGCAACCGAGCAGGCAGACCTTTTCCAGCGGCGCATCCTTGGAGATCTTGGCCACGGAGATTTCCGGCAGCACGGTGTACTCGGAGAACGTCGAAGTACCCATGTAGTGGAAAATCGTTTGTCCCTTGTAGGAAAAGCGCGAAGTACCGTCCGGCATCAGGCCCTTGCCCTGAGTGGCGCGAATGGCCTGACACAGGTTGGTCTTGCCCGACTTACAGAATTTGCACTGGCCACATTCCGGGGTGTACAGCGGAATCACGTGGTCGCCGACGGCCACCGAGGTCACGCCTTCGCCGATCGCTTCGACGATGGCGCCGCCTTCATGGCCGAGGATCGACGGGAAGATACCTTCCGGGTCAGCGCCGGACAGGGTGTAAGCGTCAGTGTGGCAAACCCCGGAAGCCACCACGCGCAGCAACACTTCACCGGCCTTGGGCATGGCGACATCGACTTCTACGATTTCCAGCGGCTTCTTGGCCTCGAAGGCAACGGCGGCGCGCGACTTGATCATGCTGACTCTCCAGTGAATCCATTGAATAAAAACCAGACAGGGAGTGTAGTCCAGCGCTGCTTGATGAATAATCCGGACAAAAGCAAAACATTATTGCCATACAGGGATAATCCCGATGTCTGAAAACCGCTGGGAAGGTATCGACGAGTTCGTCGCCGTTGCCGAATGCAGCCAGTTCACTGCCGCTGCCGAACGCCTGGGCGTTTCTTCCTCGCACATCAGTCGACAAATCGTACGACTGGAAGAGCGTTTGCAAACGCGACTGCTGTATCGCAGCACCCGGCGCGTCACGCTTACCGAAGCCGGCCAGACCTTCCTGCAACATTGCCAGCGTCTGCAGGATGGTCGCGAAGAAGCGTTGCGCGCAGTCGGCGACCTGACCAGCGAACCCAAAGGCATGCTGCGCATGACCTGCGCCGTGGCGTATGGCGAACGCTTCATCGTGCCGCTGGTGACCCGGTTCATGGGGCATTACCCGCAACTGCGCATCGATATTGAACTGACTAACCGGCAACTCGATCTTGTGCATGAAGGCCTGGACCTGGCGATTCGTCTTGGGCGCCTTCAGGATTCCCGTTTGGTGGCGACTCGCCTGGCACCGCGGCGCATGTATCTGTGTGCATCGCCTTCCTACCTTGAACGGTACGGACGCCCACACAGTTTGTCGGAACTGGGACGACACAATTGCCTGATCGGCAGTTCGGACATCTGGCAGCTTGAACAAAACGGGCGGGAATTTTCCCAGCGGGTACAGGGAAACTGGCGCTGCAACAGTGGGCAAGCGGTGCTCGATGCGGCACTACAAGGTGTCGGCTTGTGTCAGTTGCCGGACTATTACGTGCTGGAGCATCTGCACAGCGGTGCGTTGATTTCTTTGCTGGAGGCGCATCAACCGCCGAATACGGCGGTGTGGGCGCTGTATCCGCAGCAACGGCACTTGTCGCCGAAGGTGCGCAAACTGGTGGATTTTCTCAAGGAAGGTTTGGCCGAACGGCCGGAGTACCGGATTTAACGACGATTGGTCCAGCGCTGACGCAACCATTCGAGGTCTTCGGGGCGGGTGACTTTCAGGTTATCCGCACGGCCTTCGATCAGGCGCGGCGCCATGCCGGCCCACTCCATCGCCGAGGCTTCATCGGTGATCACTGCATCCGCCACCAGACTGTCGGCCAAAGCCCGGTGCAGCGCACCGAGGCGGAACATCTGCGGCGTATAGGCTTGCCAGATCACACTGCGATCGACGGTTTCCACCACCCGACCGTGCTTGTCGACCCGTTTCAAGGTGTCCTTCGCTGGCACGGCCAACAGGCCGCCGACCGGATCGTTCGCCAGCTCAGCGAGCAATTTGTCGAGATCGTCACGGCTCAGATTGGGCCGCGCCGCATCGTGCACCAGCACCCAGTCCTCGTCGTCGGCACCTTGGGCATGCAGATGAAGCAAGGCGTTGAGCACCGAGGCGGAACGTTCGGCACCACCGTCGACACGCTGAATTCGCGGATCGCTGGCGCTGGCCAGGTTCGGCCAATAAGGATCATCGACGGCAAGACTGACCACCAGGCCCTTCAGGCTCGGGTGATCGAGGAAACAGCCGAGGCTGTGTTCGAGAATTGTGCGCCCGCCCAGTTGCAGGTATTGCTTGGGACGGTCCGCGGCCATACGGGCACCGACGCCCGCGGCAGGAATCACGGCCCAGAAGGCCGGCAGGGAATCGATCATTGGGCCAACTGGTAAAGGGTTTCGCCGTCCTTGACCATGCCCAGTTCGTGACGAGCCCGCTCTTCAACGGTCTCCATGCCTTTTTTCAACTCGCTGACTTCAGCGTCCATCACCCGGTTGCGCTCCAGCAAGGCTTCGTTCTCGGCGTGTTGATCAGCAATCTGCTGATTCAGTTCGGCGACTTGCGCCAGACTGCCATTGCCCACCCACAGGCGGTACTGCAGACCGGCCAGCAGCAAGAGCAAAACGAGAAACAACCAGTAAGGACTGCGCATCGAATATCAGGTATCCAGTGAAAAAAGACAGCCACGCCAAAACTTTGAAGCATCTGATAGCACGAAGCCTGGAATATCCAGGCTTGTGCATATAAGGCATCAGATTAGTGGCAAATCCATCGCTGTCACGACTTTTCCGACACAATCCGGTGTCTTTCTATCATTTACTGCTCAGCCGCGAAACTCGCTGCGACCGTTGTACTTGGCCTTGCCATTCAACTGCTCTTCGATACGCAGCAGTTGGTTGTACTTGGAAACGCGGTCGGAACGGCACAGCGAACCGGTCTTGATCTGGCCAGCCGAAGTACCCACAGCCAGGTCGGCAATGGTCGAATCTTCGGTTTCGCCCGAACGGTGCGAGATCACGGCGGTGTAACCGGCAGCCTTGGCCATCTGGATGGCTTCCAGGGTTTCAGTCAGGGTGCCGATCTGGTTGAACTTGATCAGGATCGAGTTGGCGATCTTTTTATCGATGCCTTCTTTCAGGATCTTGGTGTTGGTCACGAACAGGTCGTCGCCTACCAGCTGGGTCTTCTCGCCGATCTTGTCGGTGAGGATCTTCCAGCCAGCCCAGTCGGACTCGTCCAGACCGTCTTCGATCGAGATGATCGGGTAACGCTCGGTCAGACCTTTGAGGTAGTCGGCGAAACCTTCAGCGGTGAACACCTGGCCTTCGCCGGACAGGTTGTACTTGCCGTCTTCGAAGAACTCGCTGGCCGCGCAGTCCAGAGCCAAGGTCACGTCGGTGCCCAGCTTGTAACCGGCGTTGGCAACAGCTTCGGAGATCACTTTCAGTGCGTCTTCGTTGGACGCCAGGTTCGGCGCGAAACCGCCTTCGTCACCGACAGCAGTGCTCAGGCCACGGGCCTTCAGCACAGCTTTCAGGTGATGGAAAATCTCGGTGCCCATGCGCAGACCTTCCGAGAAAGACTTGGCGCCAACCGGCTGAACCATGAATTCCTGGATGTCGACGTTGTTGTCGGCGTGTTCGCCACCGTTGATGATGTTCATCATCGGAACCGGCATCGAGTACACGCCCGGGGTGCCGTTCAGGTTGGCGATGTGAGCGTACAGCGGCAGGTCCTGATCCTGTGCAGCCGCCTTGGCCGCAGCCAGGGACACGGCGAGGATGGCGTTGGCGCCCAGGGTCGCTTTGTTTTCAGTACCGTCCAGCTTGATCATCGCGTGATCCAGCGCTTTCTGGTCGCTTGGGTCGGTGCCCAGCAGCAGATCGCGGATCGGACCGTTGATGTTGGCTACCGCCTTGAGCACGCCCTTGCCCAGGTAACGGCTCTTGTCGCCATCACGCAGCTCGAGCGCTTCACGCGAGCCAGTGGATGCACCGGACGGCGCGCAAGCGCTGCCGATGATGCCGTTGTCGAGAAGCACGTCCGCTTCCACGGTGGGATTGCCACGGGAGTCGAGAACTTCACGACCTTTGATGTCGACGATTTTTGCCATTGTTGTAAACACTCCAAAGTTGACGAAAACGACGCAGCTAGAGGAAATCTTTTTACCGTCGGCAAGTGGTGTGCAGCGGGCAGCTTGCAGACGACAACGCTCATACCCGAGGGCATGAGCGACAAATCGTGCGGTACTTTACCGGAGAATTGAGGTTTACGCGGTTTCTACCGTCGGAAAACTCTTCACCAGTTCGTCCAGGGCTTTGAGCTGGGCCAGGAATGGCTCCAGTTTGTCCAGACGCAAGGCGCAAGGGCCGTCGCATTTGGCGTTGTCCGGATCCGGGTGCGCTTCGAGGAACAGGCCCGCCAGCGACTGGCTCATGCCAGCCTTGGCCAGGTCGGTGACCTGGGCGCGGCGACCGCCGGCGGAGTCGGAACGACCGCCAGGCATTTGCAGCGAATGGGTCACGTCGAAGAATACCGGGTACTCGAACTGCTTCATGATGCCGAAGCCGAGCATGTCGACCACGAGGTTGTTGTAGCCGAAGCTCGAACCGCGCTCGCAGAGGATCAACTGATCGTTACCCGCTTCCACGCACTTGTTCAGGATGTGTTTCATTTCCTGAGGCGCGAGGAACTGGGCTTTCTTGATGTTGATCACAGCGTTGGTCTTGGCCATCGCGACGACCAGATCGGTCTGGCGCGACAGGAAGGCCGGCAGCTGGATGATGTCGCAGACCTCAGCGACGACCGCGGCCTGGTCAGGCTCGTGGACGTCGGTGATGATCGGCACGCCGAAGGCTTGTTTGATGTCCTGGAAGATGCGCATGCCCTCTTCCAGGCCAGGACCGCGATAGGAGGTCACAGAAGAACGGTTGGCCTTGTCGAAGCTGGCCTTGAAAACGTAAGGGATGCCGAGCTTTTCGGTGACCTTCACGTACTCTTCGCAAACCTGCATGGCCATGTCACGGCTTTCCAGCACGTTCATGCCGCCGAACAGCACCATGGGTTTGTCGTTGGCAATCTCGATGTCGCCGACGCGGATGATCTTCTGTGCCATCGGGGTTACGCCTTCTTCTGGTGTTGAGCCAATGCCGCTTTGACGAAGCCGCTGAACAGCGGATGGCCATCGCGTGGCGTCGAGGTGAACTCTGGGTGGAACTGGCAAGCGACGAACCAAGGATGATCCGGGGCTTCGACCACTTCAACCAGCGCTGCATCGGAAGAGCGACCGGAGATTTTCAGGCCGGCTTCGATGATTTGCGGCAGCAGGTTGTTGTTCACTTCGTAACGGTGACGGTGACGCTCGACAATCACATCCTTGCCGTAGCAGTCGTGCACCTTGGAGCCGGCTTCGAGCAGGCATTCCTGAGCGCCGAGGCGCATGGTGCCGCCCAGATCGGACGCTTCGGTACGGGTTTCGACTGCACCGGTAGCGTCTTCCCACTCGGTGATCAGACCGACAACCGGATGGCCGCTGGCACGATCGAACTCGGTGGAGTTGGCGTCTTTCCAGCCCAGCACGTTACGGGCGAACTCGATGACCGCCACTTGCATGCCCAGGCAGATACCCAGGTACGGAACCTTGTTTTCGCGAGCGTACTGAACGGCAGTGATCTTGCCTTCCACGCCACGCAGACCGAAGCCGCCCGGTACGAGGATCGCGTCGACGCCTTCCAGCAGCGCAGTGCCCTGGTTCTCGATGTCTTCGGAATCGATGTAGCGCAGGTTGACCTTGGTACGGTTGGTGATGCCGGCGTGACTCATCGCTTCGATCAGCGACTTGTAGGCGTCCAGCAGCTCCATGTACTTGCCGACCATCGCGATGGTGACTTCGTGCTCTGGATTCAGCTTGGCATCGACGACCTTTTCCCACTCGGACAGGTCGGCACCATTGCATTGCAGACCGAAACGCTCGACGACGAAATCGTCCAGACCCTGGGCGTGCAGCACGGCCGGGATCTTGTAGATGGTGTCGACGTCTTCCAGGGAGATCACCGCACGCTCTTCAACGTTGGTGAACAGTGCGATCTTGCGACGCGACGACACATCCACCGGATGGTCCGAGCGGCAGATCAGCACGTCTGGCTGCAGACCGATCGAACGCAGTTCCTTCACGGAGTGCTGGGTCGGCTTGGTCTTGGTCTCGCCCGCAGTGGCGATGTACGGAACCAGGGTCAGGTGCATCAGCATCGCGCGCTTGGAACCGACTTCCACACGCAGCTGGCGGATGGCTTCGAGGAACGGTTGCGACTCGATGTCGCCAACGGTACCGCCGATTTCCACCAGGGCCACGTCGGCATCGCCGGCACCCTTGATGATGCGACGCTTGATTTCGTCGGTGATGTGCGGAATCACCTGGATGGTTGCACCCAGGTAGTCACCACGGCGCTCTTTGCGCAGCACGTGTTCGTAGACACGGCCGGTGGTGAAGTTGTTGTTCTGGGTCATGGTCGTGCGGATGAACCGCTCGTAGTGGCCCAGGTCCAGGTCGGTCTCGGCGCCGTCGTGGGTGACGAACACTTCACCGTGCTGGAACGGGCTCATGGTGCCCGGGTCGACGTTGATGTACGGATCCAGCTTCAGCATGGTGACCTTAAGCCCCCGCGCCTCCAGGATGGCCGCCAATGAAGCCGATGCAATGCCTTTCCCCAAAGAAGAAACAACACCGCCCGTGACGAATATGTAGCGCGTCATGAAAAACCCTAGAAGTCTGCGTTAAAGCGGTCCGAGCCGCCGGGGAAAGCGAAGGAAGGCCGAAGCCCCCGATCACCTGCATTAATCACAGTGCACCTTTCAAAAAAACCGCCGCGTTGGGACAGACCGGAAGTGAAAACACCGGTACGTTGCTCGCTACACATTTTTTGGAATCGCCCAGCAAAGACTGCTTGGTAATCGGCAACTCCTGCAATTCAGGCGAATCCACAGAAGTTGTATCAAGAAGGGAGCGTAGTCTACCGGAATGCCCCCTTCATCTCAAACCTTGATCTTCGTCAGAAGGCTGCCAATGCAATCGCCAGCCTTCCAGAGGATTGCCGTCGAGCCCCGTCAGGTTCGCCACGGCGAGCAATTCTTCACCGCGAAACAGCAGCGGCAATCTGCCACGCATGAAGCCCGGCACCGCGCGTTCATTGAGCAGGCGCTTGAGGTCGCGATGGCCGCGTCCCGCCAGCTCCATCACCTCGCCGCCCTGCCGATAGCGGATTTGCAGCGGCCCGGCGGGAGTCTGACCGCTGAACATGACACGTCCGTTATCGGGCAAGCGTAGCGCTGACGACAGGTCATGCCAGTCGCCGCTGACCACCGGTGCGCGTAGCCATTGCCCGCTGAGCCACCACAAGCGACCGGCGCCTCGATGCAACTCGCCATCCGCCAGACGCCAGATCGGCGAGGTATCGTTGCCGGCATCACGCAGGTCCGCCCAACCCGACCAATGGTCGGTATCCGGCAGTCGGGTCAAAGGTTCAAGCCAGTGACTGAGCGCGTTTCGCTGACGGGCCTCGGACAAGCCTTCGATGACTGCAAACTCCAGTGACGGCAATCCCGACCACTCGAACTCGCCGGGCAAGTTCGCTGTAGTCAGATCGATTTGCGCCAGCTCATCGAGCAAGCCTTGCGCCTCACGCAAATGCGCCGCACTGCGGGACATGCTGGCGTGCGCCTGCGGCCAGCGACCGGTCAGCAGCGGCATGACCTGATGGCGCAGATAGTTGCGTGAGAACTGCCGATCCTGATTCGACGGGTCATCGACCCAGAGCAGGCCATGGCTCTGCGCATAGGCTTCCAGCTCTGCACGAGCAACATCGAGCAACGGCCGAGCCAGACTACCCTGCCCCAGCACGCGTTGGGCTGGCATGCCTGAGAGTCCTCGGACCCCGGCGCCACGCAGCAGACGAAACAACAGCGTTTCAGCCTGATCGTCACGGTGCTGACCGGTCAACAGCACATCATTGGACTGAGTCGCTGCACTGAACGCTGCATAACGCGCATCCCGCGCCGCCCGCTCGACACTCGCCCCCGGCTGCACCTGTACACGTACCACTTGCAACGGCACCGCCAGCTCATCGCAAATAGCCTGACAATGCGCCGGCCACGCGTCGGCCGCAGCTTGAAGGCCGTGATGAACATGGATGGCGCTTAGCGCCGGAATGGATCGGGTTTTGGCGAGACTGGCCAGAAGGTGCAGCAGAACGGTGGAATCGAGCCCACCGGAGAAGGCGATGCGCCAATGGGAAGCACCGAGCCAGGGCTTGAGATTGCGCAGAAGCCTGGAAGGCAAATCAATCGAGGGCTGACCCATTTTTCTACCTTTTCACAAACCAAATGTGGGAGCGGGCTTGCTCGCGAAAGCGGTGAAACAGCCAACACAGTCGTTGAATGTTACATCGCATTCGCGGGCAAGCCCGCTCCCACAGTGTTTTGCATCGTTGGCCGAAACGGCTCGACTTAGAGACCGTAGCTCATCAGACGATCGTAACGACGCTTGAGCAGCGCTTCGTTGTCGAACTTCTTCAACATCGCCAGTTGCGAGCTCAGCTCGGCGCGGATCGATGCAGCGGCAGCGGCCGGATCACGGTGGGCGCCGCCCAGAGGCTCGCCGATCACCTTGTCGACGATACCCAGGCCTTTCAGACGCTCGGCGGTGATGCCCATCGCTTCAGCAGCATCCGGCGCCTTCTCTGCGGTTTTCCACAGAATCGAAGCGCAACCTTCCGGCGAAATCACCGCGTAGGTGGAGTACTGCAGCATGTTCAGCTGGTCGCACACGCCGATCGCCAGTGCACCGCCGGAACCACCTTCACCAATCACGGTGGCGATGATCGGGGTTTTCAGGCGAGCCATGACGCGCAGGTTCCAGGCAATCGCTTCGCTCTGGTTGCGCTCTTCGGCGTCGATGCCAGGGTAGGCACCCGGGGTGTCGATGAAGGTCAGGATCGGCATCTTGAAACGCTCGGCCATTTCCATCAGGCGGCAAGCCTTGCGGTAGCCTTCCGGACGCGGCATGCCGAAGTTGCGGCGTACCTTTTCACGCACTTCACGGCCCTTCTGGTGACCGATCACCATCACTGGCTGGTCTTCCAGACGTGCCACGCCGCCCACAATGGCCGCGTCGTCGGAGAAGTGACGGTCACCGTGCAGTTCGTCGAACTCGGTGAAGATGTGGTCGATGTAGTCCAGGGTGTAAGGACGTTTCGGGTGACGCGCCAGACGTGCGATCTGCCAGCTGGTCAGCTTGCCGAAGATGTCTTCGGTCAGCGTCTTGCTCTTGTCCTGCAGGCGGGAGATCTCATCGCCGATATTCAGCGAATTGTCATTACCGACCAAGCGCAACTCTTCGATCTTGGCTTGCAGGTCGGCGATCGGCTGTTCGAAATCTAGAAAATTCGGGTTCATAGGCGTCCGTCTTGGGTCGTGTCCCAAATGAGCTTGGGCCGGCCGGTTGTCTATTCGCGCCCTACCTTAAGGGAGAGGCGCGCTGAGGTCGAGATTAAAAATTCAGGTTGTGGGCAGGCGCTTTGATGGCACCTGCCGGTCAACGGTATTGGAGGAAGACGTTGTCTCGCCCGAACTGGTCACGCAGGGCTTGAATCAAGGCATCCGCCGGGTCGATCCGCCAGGTCTCGCCAAACTGCAGCAAGGTCTTCGCATCAGGACTGGTGTATTCCATGGTGATCGGGCACGCCCCGCGATGACGCTTGAGCAAATCCCCCAACCAGCGTAGCTGATCGCCTTTCAGGTCCTGGGTCTGCAACTTCAGGCGCAAGCTCTCGGCGAGGTTGGTGCGCGCATCTTCCATGCTCATCACCCGCTTGACGCGCAGCCGCAGGCCACCGGAGAAGTCATCGTTGCTGACCTCGCCTTCGACCACCACCATCGCATCGGTCTGCAGCAGCGATTGCGCGGAGTGGAACGCATCGGCGAACAGCGACGCCTCGATCCGCCCGGAGCGGTCGTCGAGGGTGATGAACCCCATCTTGTCGCCCTTTTTGTTCTTCATCACCCGCAGGGCAATGATCATCCCCGCCACGGTCTGGGTGTCCCGGGCCGGTTTCAGGTCGATGATGCGCTGACGGGCGAAACGGCGGATTTCGCCTTCGTACTCGTCGATCGGGTGACCGGTCAGGTACAGGCCCAAGGTGTCTTTTTCACCTTTGAGGCGTTCCTTGAGGGTCAGCTCTTTCGCCTTGCGGTGGATCGCGTAAACGTCCGCGTCTTCCTCGACGAACAGCCCGCCAAACAGGTCGGCGTGACCGCTGTCACGGGTGCGCGCGGTCTGCTCGGCCGACTTGATCGCCTCTTCCATCGCCGCCAGCAGCACGGCGCGGTTGCGGTCGATGTTGGCCTGATAGGCCTTTTGCTCGTCATGGAAGTACGGGCCGAGGCGATCCAGCGCGCCGCTGCGGATCAGACCGTCCAGCGTGCGCTTGTTGATGCGCTTGAGGTCGACCCGGGCGCAGAAGTCGAACAGGTCCTTGAACGGACCGGCCTGACGGGCCTCGGTGATTGCTTCCACCGGGCCTTCGCCGACGCCTTTGATCGCGCCTAGGCCATACACGATGCGGCCTTCGTCGTTCACCGTAAACTTGAACTCCGAAGTGTTCACGTCCGGCGCGTCGAGGCGCAGCTTCATCGTGCGCACTTCCTCGATCAAGGTCACGACCTTGTCGGTGTTGTGCATGTCCGCCGACAGTACCGCGGCCATGAACGGCGCCGGGTAGTGGGCTTTCAGCCAGGCAGTCTGGTACGAGACCAGGCCGTAGGCGGCGGAGTGGGATTTGTTGAAGCCGTAACCGGCGAATTTCTCTACCAGGTCGAAAATGTTACCGGCCAGATCCGCGTCGATATTGTTCGACGCGCAACCCTCAATGAAACCGCCGCGCTGCTTGGCCATTTCCTCGGGTTTCTTCTTGCCCATCGCCCGACGCAGCATGTCCGCACCACCGAGGGTGTAACCGGCCATGACCTGGGCGATCTGCATCACCTGTTCCTGATACAGGATGATGCCGTACGTCGGCGCCAGTACCGGCTGCAAACCTTCGTACTGGTAATCCGGGTGCGGATAAGCAAGTTCTGCCCGACCGTGCTTACGGTTGATGAAGTCATCCACCATGCCGGATTGCAATGGGCCCGGACGGAACAGGGCCACCAGTGCGATCAAGTCTTCGAGGCAGTCGGGCTTGAGCTTTTTGATCAGCTCTTTCATGCCACGGGATTCAAGCTGGAACACTGCGGTGGTTTCAGCTTTTTGCAGCAACTGATAAGTCGGTTTGTCATCCAGCGGGATGAACGCGATGTCCAGCGGCGGCTCGTTGACCTTCGCGCGGTCGCGGTTGATGGTTTTCAGCGCCCAGTCGATGATCGTCAGGGTCCGCAGGCCGAGGAAGTCGAACTTCACCAGACCGGCCGCCTCAACGTCATCCTTGTCGAACTGGGTCACCAGGCCGTCGCCGGCCTCGTCGCAATAGATCGGCGAGAAGTCGGTCAGCTTGGTCGGCGCGATCACCACACCACCGGCGTGTTTACCGACGTTACGCACCACGCCTTCGAGCTTGCGCGCCATCTCCCAGATTTCCGCCGCTTCTTCATCGACCTTGATGAAGTCACGCAGGATTTCTTCCTGCTCGTAGGCTTTTTCCAGGGTCATGCCGACTTCGAACGGAATCATCTTCGACAGGCGATCCGCCAGGCCGAACGACTTGCCCTGGGCCCGCGCCACGTCACGCACCACGGCCTTCGCGGCCATGGAACCGAAGGTGATGATCTGGCTTACGGCGTTACGGCCGTATTTTTCGGCCACGTAATCGATTACCCGGTCGCGACCGTCCATGCAGAAGTCGACGTCGAAGTCGGGCATCGATACCCGTTCCGGGTTAAGGAAACGTTCGAACAGCAGGTCATATTCCAGCGGGTCGAGGTCGGTGATCTTCTGCACATAGGCCACCAGCGAACCGGCACCCGACCCCCGGCCTGGGCCCACCGGCACGCCGTTGTTCTTGGCCCACTGGATAAAGTCCATCACGATCAGGAAGTAACCGGGGAACCCCATCTGGATGATGATATCCAGCTCGAAATTCAGCCGGTCGACGTAGACCTGACGCTTGGCCTCGTAGTCTTCGGTGGTGTCCTTGGGCAGCAGCACGCTGAGGCGATCTTCCAGACCGTCGAACGACACCTTGCGGAAATACTCGTCGATGGTCATGCCATCGGGAATCGGATAGTCGGGCAGGAAGTGCTTGCCCAGCTTCACGTCGATGTTGCAGCGCTTGGCGATCTCGACGGTGTTCTCGATCGCATCCGGCAGGTCGCTGAACAGCTCGGCCATTTCTTCGGCGCTTTTCAGGTACTGCTGATCGCTGTAGTTCTTCGAACGCCGCGGATCGTCGAGGGCCCGGCCCTCACCGATGCAGACGCGGGTTTCGTGAGCGGCGAAGTCTTCCTGCTTGATGAAGCGCACATCGTTGGTGGCGACCAGTGGTGCGCCAAGCTTGTCGGCCAGGGCCACGGCGCCGTGCAGCTGTTCTTCGTCATTCGGACGGTTGGTGCGCTGGACTTCCAGATAGAAACGATCCGGGAACACCGCCATCCATTCGCGCGCCAGGGTTTCGGCCTCGGCAGGGTTGCCGCCGATCATGGCCATACCGATCTCGCCTTCTTTGGCGGCGGACAGCATGATCAGGCCCTCGTTGGCCTCGGCGACCCATTCACGCTCGATGATGATCATGCCGTTGCGCTGACCTTCGATGAAGCCACGGGAAATCAGCTCGGTCAGGTTGCGATAGCCCTGGGCATTCATGACCAGCAGGCTGAGGCGGCTCAACGGACCATCCGGGTCCTTGTTCGACAGCCACAGGTCGGCGCCGCAGATCGGCTTGATCCCCGCGCCCATGGTGTTTTTATAGAATTTGACCAGCGAACACATGTTGTTCTGGTCGGTCACCGCAACGGCCGGCATGCCCATGCCGGTCAGGGCCTTGACCAGCGGCTTGATCCGCACCAGCCCGTCGACCAGGGAGTATTCAGTGTGCAGGCGTAGATGAACGAATGAAGCCGGCATAGTGATCCTGTCCAGTTACATAGAGACAACAAGGCCCGGATTGTACCGGGCCCCGAACAAAACATCAGCCTCGCCGCTAAACCTGCGCGAGACCTTCCAGCGCTTCATAAGCCTGCCGAACCGGGGCAAAGGAACGCCGGTGAATCGGCGTCGGCCCGAGACGCACCAGCGCTTCCAGATGAACGGGCGTCGGGTAGCCTTTGTGGCCGCCGATGCCGTAACCCGGGTAGATCAATTCGAACGCCGCCATCTCGCGGTCGCGGCTGACCTTGGCCAGAATCGAGGCCGCTGCAATGGCCGGGACCTTGCTGTCGCCCTTGACCACCGCTTCGGAACGCATCGGCAGTTTCGGGCAGCGGTTGCCGTCGATCATCGCCAGTTTCGGCTGGATGTGCAGGCCAGCGACGGCGCGCTGCATCGCCAGCATGGTGGCGTGAAGGATGTTCAATTCGTCGATTTCTTCGACTTCGGCGCGGGCGATGCACCAGCTGAGCGCCTTCTCGCAGATTTCGTCGTAGAGCTTTTCGCGCTTGGCTTCGGTGAGTTTCTTCGAGTCGTTGAGACCGAGAATCGGCCGGTTCGGATCGAGGATCACCGCTGCGGTGACGACCGCGCCGCACAACGGGCCGCGCCCGACTTCATCGACACCGGCCACCAGTTCTTCGACTTCGGCGACCAGGGTGAAATCCAGGCCCATCTGCATGCTTGTCTTGCTCATCGTGTTTGCCCGATCAGGTTCAGAACGGCGTCAGCCGCCTGATTGGAAGCGTCCAGGCGCAGAGTGCGATGAATTTCGTCGAAACCGCGGGTCTGTTCTTCGCCACCGTCGATCAACGGCGACAAGGTCTGGGCGAGCGCCTCGACCGTCGCATCATCCTGCAACAATTCCGGCACCAGCAATCGCTGGGCCAGCAGGTTTGGCAGGGATACGTACGGGCTCTTGACCATGCGCTTGAGAATCCAGAACGTCAGCGGCGCAAGGCGATAAGCCACGACCATCGGGCGCTTGTAAAGCAGCGCTTCCAGGGTCGCCGTACCCGACGCGATCAGGACCGCATTGCACGCCGCCAGGGCCAGATGGGATTTGCCATCGAGCAGAGTCACCGGCAGGTCGCGGCCGGCCAGCAGCTCTTCGAGCTGGGCACGGCGCTCGGGGTTGGCGCACGGTATGACGAAACGCACGCCCGGGCGCATGGCCCGCAGGCGTTGGGCGGTATCAAGGAACAGCGCACCCAGACGACTGACTTCGCCGCCCCGGCTGCCGGGCATCAAAGCCACCAGCGGGCCGTCCGGCAGACCGAGTTCGGCCCGCGCAGCGGCGCGATCGGCCTCCAGTGGAATGGTGTCGGCCAGCGTGTGGCCGACGAACCGCACCGGTACGCCCTTCTCTTCGTAGAATCTGGCTTCGAACGGCAACAGCGTGAGCATCAGGTCGCAGCCTTCGCGGATCTTCAGCACCCGCTTCTGCCGCCATGCCCACACCGAAGGGCTGACGTAGTGCACGGTCTTGATCCCGGCCTGACGCAGCTTGAGTTCGATATTGAGGTTGAAATCCGGCGCATCGATGCCGATGAAGACATCCGGCTTTTCAGCGATAAGCGTGGCGATCAGGTCCTTGCGGCGCTTGAGCAATTCACGCAACCGACCGAGAACTTCCACCAGCCCCATGACCGACAGACGCTCCATCGGAAAATAGGAGGTCAGGCCTTCGGCCTGCATCAGCGGGCCGCCGACACCAATGAACTCCACCGCAGGATGCTGTGCCTTGAGGGCACGCATCAGACCGGCGCCCAGAATGTCACCGGAAGCCTCCCCCGCCACCAGCGCAATACGCAGATTGGCCATGGTCAGCGGGTGATGCCGCGGGTCGACGACTGGATGGAGTCACGGAACATCGCGACCTCCGGGAACTGTGCAGACGGCTCGGCCAGTTCGGCCAGCGCCTGTTCGACGGTGAGGCCCTGGCGATACACCGTTTTGTACGCACGGCGCAGGGCGTGAATGGCGTCTTCGCTGAAACCGCGACGGCGCATGCCCTCGAAGTTCATGCTGCGCGCTTCGGCCGGGTTGCCGAATACGGTGACGAACGCCGGAACGTCCTTGCCGATCGCCGTGCCCATGCCGGAAAAGCTGTGGGCGCCAATGTGGCAATACTGATGCACCAGGGTGAAACCGGACAGGATCGCCCAGTCATCAACGTGCACATGGCCGGCCAACGCAGTGTTGTTGACCAGGATGCAGTGGTTGCCGATGACGCTGTCATGTCCGATGTGGGCATAGGCCATGATCAGGTTGTGATCACCCAGGGTCGTTTCGGAACGATCCTGAACGGTGCCACGGTGAATCGTCACGCCTTCGCGGATGACGTTGTGGTCACCGATCACCAGGCGGGTTTCTTCGCCCTTGTATTTCAGGTCCGGCGTATCTTCGCCTACCGAGGAAAACTGGTAGATGCGGTTGTGCTTGCCGATACGGGTCGGACCTTTGAGGATCACGTGTGGCCCGATGACCGTTCCCTCGCCGATTTCCACACCTGCACCGATGATCGACCACGGGCCGACCTCGACGCCATCAGCCAGGACGGCCGACGGATCGATGATTGCGCGAGGGTCAATCAAACTCATAGCTTGCGTTCCGCACAGATGATTTCAGCCGAGCAGACCGGTTTGCCATCGACCGAAGCCTGGCATTCGAACTTCCAGATCTGACGCTTGCAGCTGATGAACTTGGCTTCAAGGATCAACTGATCACCCGGCAGCACCGGCTGGCGGAAGCGCAGCTTGTCGGAACCGACGAAGTAGTAAAGCGTGCCGTCGGCCGGTTTCACGTCAAGCATCTTGAAACCGAGGATCCCGGCAGCCTGAGCCATGGCTTCGATGATCAGCACGCCCGGCATGATCGGATGCGCAGGGAAGTGACCATTGAAGAACGGTTCGTTGATGCTGACATTCTTGTAGGCGCGAATGCGCTTGCCTTCCGTATCCAGCTCCACTACCCGGTCCACCAGCAGGAACGGGTAACGGTGAGGCAGGTATTCGCGAATCTCGTTGATGTCCATCATTTCGGGGGGAAGCCTATGTAAAGATTGGGAGCGCGACTGACGCGCACTCCTCTAGCAAATCAAGGAGGCAGTCCAGAGGCTGTGCACACTTGATATGGAAATGGTATCAGCCTTCAGATGAAGCATTACCGTCGGGGGTCACTTCCCCGGACCGCTTTTCCAGCTGTTTCAAACGTCGCGCGATGTCATCGAGCTGACGAATACGGGCCGCGCTTTTGCGCCATTCGGCCGCAGGTTGCATGGCTGTGCCGGAAGAATAGGCACCCGGCTCGGTAATCGAGTGGGTCACCATGGTCATCCCGGTCAGGAATACGTTGTCGCAAATATCGATGTGCCCGACCAGGCCAACACCCCCGGCGAGCATGCAGTGCTTGCCAATCTTGGTGCTGCCGGAAATCCCCACGCACGCTGCCATGGCGGTATGGTCACCGACCTGCACGTTGTGGGCGATCTGAATCTGGTTGTCGAGTTTCACGCCGTTACCGATCACGGTATCGGCCAACGCACCGCGGTCGATGGCGGTATTCACGCCAATCTCCACATCGTCGCCGATGGTCACGCCACCGATCTGGGCAATTTTCTGCCAGATGCCCTTCTCGTTGGCAAAGCCGAAGCCTTCACCGCCGAGCACGGCCCCGGACTGGATCACCACACGCTTGCCGATCCGCACATCGTGATACAGCGTGACCCGCGGGGCCAGCCAGCCGCCCTCGCCGATTTCACTGCGGGCACCGACGACGCAATGTGCGCCGAGCGTTACGTCCGCGCCGATTCGAGCACCGGCTTCGATCACCACGAAGGGACCGACACTGGCACTCGGATCGACCACGGCGTCCTCGGCGATCACCGCCGTCGGATGAACGCCGGCAGTTGCCTTGGGCTTCGGATCGAACAGATGGGAAATGCGCGCGTAAGCCAGGTAAGGATCCGGCACCACCAGCGCATCACCGGCATAACCTTCCGCGTCGGCAGCCTTGAGCAACAGGGCTGCAGCTTGCGAGCCTGCCAGGTATTTACGGTATTGGGGGTTTGCCAGAAAGCTCAACTGAGCTGGGCCAGCCTCCTGCAAGGTGGCTAGCCCAGTAATTTGCTTCTCGGGGTCGCCACTCAGGGTGGCGCCGAGGAACTCGGCCAACTGGCCGAGCTTGATGGTCACGGTCATGGGTTACTTCAGCTGATTCATGCGCTCGATAACCTGGCGCGTGATGTCGTACTGAGGTTTGACATCGATCACTGCGCCACGCTCGAACACCAGGTCAAAACCACCTTTCTTGATGACTTCTTCCACTGCGCTATCCAGTTTCGGCTTCAGTTGCTTGAGCATTTCGCGGTCGGCAACAGCCTTGGCTTCGTTCAGCTCCTTGGACTGGAACTGGAAGTCACGAGCCTTTTGCTTGAACTCAAGCTCCAGACGCTCGCGCTCGCCTTGCTGCATCTTGTCACCACCGGCCATCAGACGATCCTGAATGCCCTTGGCGCTGCTTTCCAGGGTCTTGAGTTTGGTCAGTTGCGGGCCGAACTTCTTCTCGGCATCCACGGCGTACTTCTTGGCCGCGTCGGATTCCAGCAGAGCCATCTGATAGTTCAGAACGGCGATTTTCATGTCGGCAAATGCCGGGCCTGCCACCAGTACGGAGGCCAGGAGAACCAATTGAGTCAACTTACGCACGATGCACTCCTACAAAATCCATTGTCGTTATCTTGGGTCAGACGCTTAGAACGTCTGGCCGAGGGAGAATTGGAACACTTGAGTTTCAGCGTCATCCGGTTTCTTGATCGGCATCGCCAGTGCAAAACTCAGCGGGCCCAGTGCGGTAACCCAGGTCACGCCGACACCGACGGAGCTGGCCATGTTGCTGAGGCTGATGTCGTTGCACTGAGTGTTCGATTTAGTACCGTTGGCGTTCGTAGTATCGGAACACTTGGAGTCGAATACGTTACCGACATCCCAGAATACCGAAGTACGCAGGGAACGCTGATCCTTGACGAACGGCAGCGGGAACAGAACCTCGACACCGCCCTGGATCAGGACGTTACCACCGAACGGCAGCGGATCCTGGTCCGGGTCAGCCAATGTGCCCGGGTTGGTGCCTCGGCTCGGCGTACTGCGCGGGCCCAGGGTGCTGTCCTTGAAGCCACGAACCGAGTTGAAACCACCAGCATAGTAGTTTTCATAGAACGGCAAGCCGTCGGTCGAACCGTAACCGTCGCCATAACCCAGTTCGGTGTGCAGGCGCAGGGTGTAGTTTTCGCTGATCGGCTGGAACAGCTGACCACGGTAATCAAGTTTGTAGAACGACAGATCGCTGCCTGGAACGGTGGTTTCCAGCGTCAGGCTCTGGGAGCGACCACGGGTCGGCAATACACCCTTGTTCAAGGTGGACTCGGACCAGCCGGCGGAGGCCTTGAAGTTCAGGTACTTGTCGCCTTCTTTGTTAACGAAGTCGAAAATCTCGTCAACGGTGTAGGTACCGGTCTTGATCTCATCCTGTTGAACGGACAGGCCGAAGGTCAGACGCGAAGTCTCGCTGATCGGGTAGCCCACGTTCACGCCGGCGCCCAGGCTGTCTACCGCATAGCTCGCTACGTCGACGTCGAGGTCTTTGTAGTCGGTGGTGCGGTAGAAGGCGTTGTAACCCAGGCTCACGCCATCGGCGGTCCAGTAGGGGTCAACGTAGCCGAAGTTGTAGCGGCTCTGGTATTCGCTGCGGGTCAGGCCGACGCTGACGCGGTTACCGGTACCGAGGAAGTTGTTCTGGGTGATCGAACCACCGAGGATCAGACCGGCGCTCTGGGCGAAACCGACGCTGGCGGTGATCGAACCGGAAGCCTGCTCTTCAACGCTGTAGTTCACGTCAACCTGGTCGTCGACACCTGGCACGGCCGGGGTCTCGACGTTGACTTCCTTGAAGAAGCCCAGACGCTCCAGACGGGTCTTGGACTGGTCGATCAGGTAGGTCGAAGCCCAGCCACCTTCCATCTGACGCATTTCACGACGCAGCACTTCGTCCTCGGACTTGGTGTTGCCACGGAAGTTGATGCGGTTGACGTAGGCACGCTTGCCCGGATCGACAGCGAACAGGATATCGACGGTGTGATCTTCGTCGTGCGGTTGTGGCACGCCGTTGACGTTGGCGAAGGTGTAACCCTCGTTACCCAGACGACGGGTGATCAGCTCGGAGGTGGTGGTCATCAGCTTGCGCGAGAACACCTGCCCTTTCTGCACCAGCAACAGGGACTTGACCTGATCTTCAGGAACCTTCAGGTCACCGCTGAGCTTGACGTCACGAACGGTGTACTTCTCGCCTTCGTTGACGTTGACGGTGATGTAGACGTGCTTCTTGTCCGGGGTGATGGACACCTGGGTCGAAGCGATATCCATGTTGATATAGCCGCGGTCCAGGTAGTAGGAACGCAGACGCTCCAGGTCACCGGACAGTTTTTCACGGGCGTACTTGTCGTCGTTCTTGAAGAACGACAGCCAGTTGGTGGTTTTCAGTTCGAACAGGTCGGTCAGGTCTTCCTCGGGGAAAACCGTGTTGCCCACCACGTTGATGTGCTGAATGGCAGCGACGGTGCCTTCGTTGATCTTCACTTTCAGGCCGACACGGTTGCGCGGCTGCGAGACCACTTCGGTATCGACGGTAGCCGAGTAGCGACCTTGTGCAACGTATTGACGTTGCAGCTCGTTACGCACACCTTCGAGGGTCGCGCGCTGGAAGATCTCGCCTTCGGCCAGACCGGATTGCTTGAGGCCTTTCATCAGGTCTTCGGTGGAGATCGCCTTGTTGCCCTCGATCTCGATGCTCGCGACCGAGGGACGTTCGACGACAGTGATCACCAGAACGTTGCCTTCGCGGCCCAGCTGGATATCTTGAAAGAAACCGGTTTTGAACAACGCACGAGTGGATTCCACCAGGCGACGATCATCCGCCTGCTCGCCGACGTTCAACGGCAAGGCACCAAAGACGCTACCCGCGGAGACCCGCTGGAGGCCATTGACGCGAATATCAGAGATAGTGAAGGACTCGGCGTGAACTTCGGCGATCATCAATACGGTGAGAACCGCAGTTAGCAGCAGACGTTTCATGAAGTCCTTTCTTATTCCAACTGGCAATAAACAAACTGCCGCAAAATGCGGCAGATTCGCAATTCAGCGAAGCGTTACAGACGACCCAGATCGTTGACCAGAGCAAGCAACATCACCCCGACCACCAAACTGATACCGATCTGTATCCCCCAACCTTGCACCCGATCCGACAAGGGACGACCACGCGCCCACTCGATCAGATAAAACAACAAATGCCCCCCATCCAGTACAGGAATGGGCAGCAAATTCAGAACCCCCAGGCTAATACTCAGATAAGCAAGGAAATTCAGGAAATCAGCGACGCCCGACTGGGCAGAAGCGCCCGCCACTTTAGCAATGGTTATCGGTCCACTCAAGTTTTTTACCGAGAGCTCGCCGAAGAGCATTTTCTTCAGTGAATCCAGCGTCAGGACGCTCATGGTCCAGGTGCGACGGGCACCCTCGCCAATTGCCGCCAAAGGCCCGTAACTGACCTCGCGGATCATTTCCGGCGGCCAGTCGACAGCCTTAACACCCGCCCCCAGGTAACCGCTTGGAGACTTTTTATCGCCACGCGCGGCCAGTGTCACAGGGACGTCGATTTGAACACCGTCGCGCTCGACGCGCAGCACGATTTTGGTATCAGGACGCGTACGAACGGTGTCGACTACTTGCTGCCAGTCATCCAGCGCCTTGCCATCCAGCGTCAGCAGACGATCGCCGGTTTTCAGCCCGGCTGCCTGGGCCGGACCTTTCGGGTCGAGTTCGGCCAGCACCGGCGGCAATGCCGGGCGCCAAGGGCGAATGCCGAGAGAGCGAATCGGATCCGGCTCGTCAGCCCCCTTGAGCCATTTATCGAGTGCCAGTTCACGAGGCGTATCCGCCGTAGAGCCCTGCTCGCGCACCAGTACCTGCAAGGAACCGCTTTCCCCGAGACGTCGCACCAGTTGCAGGTTGACCGCAGCCCAGCCCGAGGTCGGCTCACCATCGATCGCGACGATCTCCTGGCCGGCGCTCAGTCCGGCCGTTGCGGCGATGCTGCCGGACTCCACCGAACCGATGACCGGGCGAATCTGCTCGCTGCCGAGCATGGCCAGCACCCAGAAGAACACCAGCGCGAGCAGAAAGTTGGCCACAGGGCCGGCCGCTACAATGGCGATACGCTGACGAACAGACTTGCGATTGAATGACTGATGGAGCTGATCGGCCGGTACTTCGCCTTCGCGCTCATCGAGCATCTTGACGTAACCACCCAGCGGAATGGCCGCGACCACGAACTCGGTACCCTGCTTGTCATGCCAGCGCAGCAGCGGCATGCCGAAGCCCACGGAGAAA
The DNA here is from genome assembly GCF_019718735.1 of Pseudomonas sp. RIT778. Classification (NCBI taxonomy): domain Bacteria; kingdom Pseudomonadati; phylum Pseudomonadota; class Gammaproteobacteria; order Pseudomonadales; family Pseudomonadaceae; genus Pseudomonas; species Pseudomonas sp. RIT778. The sequence continues at coordinate 199,779 of NZ_JAIHBA010000001.1, forward strand.
CGCAGAACCTTGACGCCACAGCGACGCGCGACCCAGAAATGGCCGAATTCGTGAAAGGTGACCAGCACACCCAGAGCGATCAGGGTGCCGGCAATCATATAGAGCGCGCTCATCTACTTTCTCCGCAATCCTGTCCAGTGCCGCGTGAAGCCATGTGTTGCAAGACCTATCGGCCGTGACGACTCAACCACTGTCCGGCCAATGTCCGGGCAGTCGCGTCAGCGGTGAACACCGCATCGAGATTGTCCAGGGCCACCACAGGCTCGAGGTTCAAGACTTCCTCGATGATACTCGCGATTTCCAGGTAGCGAACCCGTCCGTCGAGAAACGCGGCAACCGCCACTTCATTCGCCGCATTGAGCATGGCCGGGGCGCTGTTTCCCGCCTCGGCAGCTTGCCGCGCCAGACGCAGACACGGAAAGCGCTCTTCGTCGGGGGCTTCGAAATCCAGGCGCGCAACAGCGAACAGATCCAGCGGCGCCACGCCCGAATCGATGCGCTCAGGCCAGGCCAGAGCATTGGCAATCGGCGTACGCATGTCGGGATTGCCCAACTGCGCCAGCACCGAGCCGTCCACATAATCGACCAGCGAATGAATCACGCTTTGTGGATGGATCACCACTTCGACTTGCGAAGGCTTGGCATCGAACAACCAGCAGGCCTCGATCAACTCGAGCCCCTTGTTCATCATGCTGGCCGAATCGACCGAGATCTTGCGGCCCATCGACCAGTTCGGGTGTGCACACGCCTGGTCAGGTGAAACATGCGCCAGTTCGGCCATCGGCGTCTGCCGGAAAGGGCCGCCAGAGGCTGTCAGCAAAATCCGGCGGACCCCAACCTTGCTCAACCCGCGAGCAAAGTCCTGCGGCATGCACTGGAAAATCGCGTTGTGCTCACTGTCGATCGGCAGCAGGACCGAACCGCTCTTGCGCACGGCCTGCATGAACAAGGCGCCGGACATGACCAGCGCTTCCTTGTTGGCCAGAAGAATCTTCTTGCCCGCCTCGACAGCCGCGAGGGTCGGACGCAGACCGGCGGCGCCGACGATGGCGGCCATGACAGCATCCACCTCGGGCGCAGCAGCGACCTGACACAAGCCTTCCTCGCCGACCAGCACCTGCGTCGACAGGCCTGCCGCACGCAAATCGTCCTGCAGATTGCGGGCAGCGCCGGCTTCCGGCACCACTGCATATTTCGGGAGATGGCGAACACACAGGGCAAACAGTTCGCTCAGACGGGTAAAACCGCTCAGGGCGAAAGCCTGATAACGCTCCGGATGCCGGGCGATGACATCCAGGGTGCTCAGACCGATCGAACCGGTCGCGCCCAGGACGGTAATCTGCTGCGGGCGACTCACGACGCCGCCATCCACAGCAGCACCGCGAACACCGGGATCGCCGCCGTCAGGCTGTCGATACGATCCAGCACGCCACCGTGGCCGGGCAGCAGATTACTGCTGTCCTTGATGCCGGACTGACGCTTGAACATGCTTTCGGTCAGATCGCCCACCACCGAGATGAAGACAATCACCGCCGCACCGATCAACCCCTTGAACAGTTGCGCCACCGTCCAGTCACGGAACAGCGCGACCAGGGTGGTGATGACCAGGCTCAGCGCCAGACCGCCATACACGCCTTCCCAGCTTTTACCGGGACTGACTTGCGGCGCCAGCTTGCGCTTGCCGAACGCGCGACCGGAGAAATACGCCCCGATATCAGCACCCCAGACCAGCACCATCACGGCCATGATCAGCCAGTTGCCGAGCGGGTATTGCTTGATCTGCACCAGCCCTTGCCAGGCGGGCAACAGAATCAGCAAACCGATCACCAGCTTGCTGGCGGCACTGGACCAACGCTCGCTGGAACGCGGGTACGTCAACACCAGCCACGTCGCCAGTGCCCACCAGATCACCGAAGCGCCCAGCACCCAAGGCGCCAGCCCCGGCAGGATGTACATGACGAACAGCATCAGCGCGACCACTGCCGCGTAGCCGACACGAAATGCCTGCGCGGTGAAGCCAGCCAGACGCGCCCATTCCCAGGCCCCCAGACTCACGACCAGCCCGATGAACAGGGCAAAACCTGAGCCTTCGAGCAGGAAAAAACCGCCCAGGGCGATCGGCAGCAGAATCAGTGCAGTGATGATGCGTTGTTTAAGCATTAAACCCGGGCTCCAGCTTCAACCTGCTCACTCGTTTTACCGAAGCGACGCTGGCGCAAAGCGAAATCGGCCAGCGCATTGCGCATGGCTTCGTGTTTGAAGTCCGGCCAGAACAGGTCGGAGAAGTACAACTCGGCGTAAGCCAGCTGCCACAAGAGGAAATTGCTGATGCGGTGCTCGCCACCGGTGCGGATGCACAAGTCGGGCAACGGCAGATCACCGGTGACCAGACAGGTCTGCAGCAGATCCGGCGTGATGTCTTCCGGCCGCAGATGACCGGCCTGAACTTCACGCGCCAGACGCTGCGCCGCTTGCGCAATATCCCACTGACCGCCGTAGTTGGCGGCGATCTGCAGGATGAAACGGTTGGCACCGGCAGTCATCGCTTCCGCTTCACGCATGGCCGCCTGAAGCTCAGGATGAAACCGCGTACGGTCACCAATGATGCGCAGACTGATGTTGTTGTCGTTCAGGCGCTTGGCCTCGCGACGCAACGCCTTGAAGAACAGATCCATCAAGGCGCTGACCTCATCGGCCGGGCGCTGCCAGTTTTCACTGGAAAAAGCGAACAGGGTGAGCACCTCGACCTTGGCCTCGGCACACACCTCAATCACCGCCCGTACAGCATCCACGCCCGCTTTATGCCCGGCGACACCCGGCATGAAGCGTTTTTTCGCCCAGCGATTATTGCCATCCATGATGATCGCGACATGGCGCGGCACCGCGGACGGCGCAGTCTGCTTGGTCTTGTCCATTTAAAACTCGACCCTTATACGGCCATCAGGTCTTTTTCTTTCTCGTCCGTGGCCTTGGTGATCTGGGCCTCGGATTCTTTGGTCAGCTTATCGATATCAGCGATGGCACGACGCTCTTCGTCTTCGCTGATTTCCTTGTCCTTGACCAGTTTCTTCAGCTCGCCCAAGGCATCACGACGAATATTGCGCACGGCAACACGCGCGTCTTCAGCAGCGCTACGCGCCTGCTTGGTGAAGCCTTTACGCGTTTCCTCGGTGAGGGCCGGCATAGGGATCAACAGCAACTCACCCAGGTTGGTCGGGTTGAGGTTCAGACCGGCGCTCTGGATTGCCTTGTCGACGGCAGCGAGCATGTTGCGCTCGAACGCCACGACCTGCAGGGTGCGCGAGTCTTTCACGGTGACGTTGGCAACGCCGCTCAGCGGGGTGTCGGTGCCGTAGTAAGGCACCATGACACTGCCGAGGATGCTCGGGTGAGCCTTGCCGGTACGAATCTGGCCGAACGCGTGGTTCAGAGACTCCAGGGATTTCTGCATACGCGCTTGGGCGTCTTTCTTGATTTCGTTGATCATTGTTGGCCTTCCTCGATCAAAGTCCCTTCTGCGCCGCCGTGCACAATGTTCAGCAGGGCACCGGGCTTGTTCATGTTAAATACGCGCAGCGGCATCTTGTGATCGCGGCACAGGCAGATAGCCGTCAGATCCATTACACCCAGCTTGCGATCCAGTACTTCATCGTATGTCAGATGATCGAACTTCTCGGCATGCGGGTCTTTGAACGGGTCAGCGGTGTAGACGCCATCGACCTTGGTCGCCTTGAGCACGACATCAGCGTCGATTTCAATGGCGCGCAGGCAGGCTGCCGAATCCGTGGTAAAGAACGGATTGCCGGTACCGGCCGCGAAGATCACCACGTCCTTGGAGTTCAGGTGGCGCATGGCCTTGCGACGGTCATAGTGATCGGTCACACCGACCATGGAGATGGCCGACATCACGATGGCCGAGATATTGGCACGTTCCAGCGCGTCGCGCATGGCCAGGGCGTTCATCACAGTGGCCAGCATGCCCATGTGGTCGCCCGTGACCCGATCCATACCGGCCTTGCTCAGCGCTTCACCGCGGAACAGGTTGCCACCACCGATCACCAGACCGACCTGGACGCCGATGCCGACCAACTGGCCGACTTCCAGCGCCATGCGATCCAGCACCTTCGGATCGATCCCGAACTCTTCCGAGCCCATCAGGGCCTCGCCGCTAAGCTTGAGTAGAATGCGTTTATAGCGAGCCTGATAACCACTGCCCTGCTGAGCCATTGCGAATCTCTCCTGCGGCGTATTTTAAAAATTCTTTGCGAGCTGTTTACAGCTGGCGTTCACTCTAGCTTGGCGCTGCTTCAGCGCCATCGGAACATGGCTTTGTAAGTCAGTTCCAAGGGGAAACCAATTAAAAATTGGTAACCCTATCTGAAAAGAGGCTGCGCGCGTGAGCGGGCAGCCTCTTTCGGGCGACAGTTGAAAAACCGTCTTATTGCTTGGCGGCAGCCAGCTGGGCAGCAACTTCTTCAGCGAAGTTGTCGACCGGCTTCTCGATGCCTTCGCCTACTTTGAAGTAAGTGAAGGAAACGATTTCAGCGCCGCCTTTCTTGGCCAGCTCGCCAACCTTGATTTCAGGGTTCTTGACGAACGCCTGCTCAACCAGGCTTGCTTCTGCCAGGAACTTGCTGATACGGCCTTTGACCATGTTCTCAACAATGTTTTCTGGCTTGCCTTTGATTTTTTCTTCGTTCAGCTGCAGGAACACAGCCTTTTCACGCTCGATCGCTTCGTCGGAGACTTGCGAAGGCAGCAGGAACTCAGGGTTGCTTGCAGCAACGTGCATTGCGATGTCTTTGGCCAGCTCGACGTCGCCGCCTTTCAGGACAACAGCAACACCGATCTTGTTGCCGTGCAGGTAGGTGCCGACTACGTCGCCTTCTACGCGCACCAGGCGACGGATGTTGACGTTCTCGCCCACTTTGGCAACCAGTGCTTCGCGAGCGGCTTCTTGAGCAGCGATCAGCGGAGCTGCGTCGGTCAGCTTGTCAGCGAATGCTTTGTCAACGCTGGCAGCAACGAAGTTTTTGAAGTCGTCCTGCAGAGCCAGGAAGTCGGTCTGCGAGTTGACTTCGATCAGAACGGCAGCCTTGCCGTCGTCCTTGATGGCGATAGCGCCTTCAGCGGCAACGTTGCCAGCTTTCTTGGCAGCCTTGATCGCGCCCGAAGCACGCATGTCATCAATGGCTTTTTCGATGTCGCCGCCAGCCTTTTCCAGGGCTTTCTTGCAATCCATCATGCCTTCGCCGGTACGCTCGCGCAGTTCTTTGACCAACGCTGCAGTAATTGCTGCCATTTTCAAATTCCTCTTGGATAGGTTTTCAACCATTCCACCCGATCGAACGGGCGTTCAATTCTTCCCGAGCCACCTTGTAGCCGCTGCACGTTACAGATGCTGTAGCTGCGCTGCCGACAAATGGTTTTCGAGGTGGCAAAAAGGGGGCCAAGCCCCCTTTTTGCTTACTGAGTCAACGCCAGGGCGTCAATTACTCAGCTGCAGCCTGAGTTTCTTCAGCTGCGAATTCTACAGTACCGCCAGCAACGTTGTTGCGACCGCGGATGACTGCGTCAGCCATCGAACCCATGTACAGCTGGATAGCGCGGATTGCGTCATCGTTGCCTGGGATGATGTAGTCAACGCCTTCCGGGCTGCTGTTGGTATCGACAACGCCGATGACCGGGATGCCCAGCTTGTTGGCTTCGGTGATCGCGATGCGCTCGTGGTCAACGTCGATCACGAACAGTGCGTCTGGCAGACCGCCCATGTCCTTGATGCCGCCCAGGGAGCGATCCAGCTTCTCAAGATCGCGAGTGCGCATCAGCGCTTCTTTCTTGGTCAGCTTGGCGAAAGTACCGTCTTCGGCTTGTACTTCAAGGTCACGCAGACGCTTGATGGAAGCACGAATGGTCTTGAAGTTGGTCAGCATGCCGCCCAACCAGCGGTGATCGACGTACGGCGAACCGCAACGTGCTGCTTCTTCAGCAACGATCTTGCCAGCGGAACGCTTGGTGCCGACGAACAGAATCTTGTTTTTGCCCTGGGCCAGACGCTCTACGAAAGTCAGAGCTTCGTTGAACATTGGCAGGGTTTTTTCAAGGTTGATGATGTGAATCTTGTTACGCGCGCCGAAAATGTATTTACCCATTTTCGGATTCCAGTAACGGGTTTGGTGACCGAAGTGCACACCGGCCTTCAGCATATCGCGCATGTTGACTTGGGACATGATAGTTCCTTGATAAGTCGGGTTGGGCCTCCACGCATCCCAATGACCAACCATTGATCCGAGGATCAAAGGCACCCAGGCCATCGTGTCGACACGTGTGTGGGTTAATGCTCTCGGGGCTATCCCCGGAAAGCGGCGCATTTTATACCACAGGGACGACGCAAACGGAACCCGGAATCTGCAATCGCGTCAGGGACATGCGCGCCAGCCCCTTGGAATCGGGACAATGCACCGCATTGTATAGAGAGAAGCGATGCACGCAGGCGCGGATTTGCGCCTTTGGTCTGTTAGAATCGCGTTTTTCGGGGCCGCCATATCAACAGCCGCGCCCCTGTTCGTATCAGCAAGCGCCGCCGAGCGCAGAGAGAGCCTGTATGACCGTCACCCTCAAAACCCCCGAGGACATCGCTGGCATGCGTGTCGCCGGCAAACTGGCCGCCGATGTGCTGGAAATGATTGCCGAGCACGTCAAGCCGGGCGTGACCACCGATGAGCTGAACCAGATCTGCCACGACTATATCGTCAACGTGCAGCAGGCCATCCCTGCCCCGCTCAACTACAAGGGCTACCCGAAGTCGATCTGCACCTCGATCAACCACGTGGTCTGCCACGGTATCCCGAACGACAAGCCGCTGAAAAACGGCGACACCCTGAACATCGACGTCACCGTGATCAAGGACGGTTACCACGGCGACACCAGCCGCATGTTCCACGTCGGTACCGTGCCGGTCTGGGCCGAGCGCCTGTCGCAGGTCACCCAGGAATGCATGTACAAGGCGATCGAAATCGTCAAACCCGGCTGCCGCCTCGGCGACATCGGCGAAATCATCCAGAAGCACGCTGAAAAGAACGGCTTCTCGGTGGTGCGCGAGTTCTGCGGTCACGGCATCGGCAAAGTGTTCCACGAAGAGCCGCAGATCCTGCACTACGGCCGCGCCGGCACCGGCATGGAACTGAAGGCCGGCATGACCTTCACCATCGAGCCGATGATCAACCAGGGCAAGGCCGACACCAAAGTACTGGGCGACGGCTGGACCGCGATCACTAAGGATCGCAAGCTGTCGGCACAGTGGGAACACACTTTGCTTGTCACAGACACCGGCTACGAGATTTTCACCCTGCGCAGCGACGACACCATCCCGCGCATCTCGGCCTGATCCAGACACCGTTCCCAGCCTATAGAAGGAAAGCCAATCGATGCCGCAGGTGGATCCCGAACTCTTCGACCGCGGTCAGTTCCAGGCTGAACTGGCCCTGAAAGCGAGTCCCATCGCGGCGTTCAAGAAGGCGATCCGCCAGGCCCGCGAGGTGCTCGATGCACGTTTTCGGGCCGGTCGCGACATCCGGCGACTGATCGAAGACCGGGCATGGTTCGTCGACAACATCCTGCAAAAAGCCTGGGACCAGTTCGACTGGAGCGAAGACGCCGACATCGCGCTGGTCGCGGTCGGCGGCTACGGTCGCGGCGAATTGCACCCCTATTCCGACATCGACCTTCTGATCCTGCTGGACAGCGCCGACCACGAAATTTTCCGCGATTCCATCGAGCGTTTTCTGACGCTGCTGTGGGACATCGGCCTGGAAGTCGGTCAGAGCGTTCGCTCCGTCGACGAATGCGCCGAAGAGGCCCGCGCCGACCTGACGGTGGTCACCAACCTGATGGAAAGCCGCACCATCTGCGGCCCCGAGCGCCTGCGCCAGCGCATGCTCGACGTCACCAGCACCGCACACATGTGGCCGAGCAAGGATTTCTTCCTGGCCAAGCGCGCCGAGCAGAAGGCCCGCCACCACAAGTACAACGACACCGAATACAACCTGGAACCCAACGTCAAAGGCTCGCCGGGCGGACTACGGGATATTCAGACGATTCTGTGGGTGGCCCGTCGTCAGTACGGCACCCTGAACCTGCGCGCCCTGGCCGGCGAAGGATTCCTGGTCGAGAGCGAAAACGCCCTGCTGGCCTCCTCCCAGGAATTCCTCTGGAAGGTGCGTTACGCCCTGCACATGCTGGCCGGTCGCTCCGAAGACCGCTTGCTGTTCGATCACCAGCGCACCATTGCCGGGCTGCTGGGTTTTGAAGGCGACGACGCCAAACAGGCTGTCGAAAACTTCATGCAGCAGTATTTCCGGGTGGTGATGAGCATCGCCCAGCTCAGCGACCTGATCATCCAGCACTTCGAGGAAGTCATCCTCGCGCCGGAAGACGAAGCGCCGCCGCAGCCGATCAACTCGCGTTTCCAACTGCACGACGGTTACATCGAGGCACGCAACGACAACGTATTCCGCCGCACGCCGTTCGCCATGCTCGAGATCTTCGTGCTGATGGCCCAGCAGCCGGAAATCAAAGGTGTGCGTGCCGACACCATTCGTCTGCTGCGGGAAAACCGTCACCTGATCGACGACAACTTCCGCAACGACATCCGCAATACCAGCCTGTTCATCGAACTGTTCAAGTGCAAGATCGGCATCCACCGCAACCTGCGGCGGATGAACCGCTACGGCATTCTCGGGCGCTACCTGCCGGAGTTCGGCTTTATCGTCGGGCAGATGCAGCACGACCTGTTCCACATCTATACGGTCGATGCGCACACGCTGAATCTGATCAAACACCTGCGCAAGTTGCAGTACACCCAGGTGTCGGAGAAATTCCCGCTGGCCGCCAAGCTCATGGCCAAACTGCCCAAGCCTGAACTCATCTATATGGCGGGCCTGTATCACGACATCGGCAAGGGCCGGCATGGCGATCACTCGGAGATCGGCGCGGTCGATGCCGAGGCGTTCTGCCAGCGTCACCAACTGCCGGTGTGGGACAGCCGCCTGATCGTGTGGCTGGTGCAGAACCACCTGGCGATGTCGACCACTGCCCAACGCAAGGACCTGTCCGACCCGCAGGTGATTCATGACTTTGCGCTGGCGGTCGGTGACGAAACCCGTCTCGACTACCTGTACGTGCTGACCGTGGCCGACATCAACGCGACCAACCCGACCTTGTGGAACTCGTGGCGCGCCAGCCTGTTGCGCCAGCTCTACACCGAGACCAAGCGCGCCCTGCGCCGTGGCCTGGAGAATCCGGTGGATCGCGAAGAGCAGATCCGCCAGACCCAGAGTGCGGCGCTGGACATCCTGGTACGCGGCGGCACCGATCCGGATGACGTCGAGCAATTGTGGGCGCAACTGGGCGACGACTACTTCCTGCGCCACACCGCCGGCGACGTGGCCTGGCACACCGACGCGATCCTCCAGCAACCGGCCGACGGCGGTCCGCTGGTGCTGATCAAGGAAACCACCCAGCGCGAATTCGAGGGCGGCACGCAGATCTTCATCTACGCGCCGGACCAGCACGACTTCTTCGCCGTGACCGTGGCCGCGATGGACCAGCTCAACCTGAACATTCACGACGCCCGGGTCATCACGTCCAGCAGCCAGTTCACCCTCGACACCTACATCGTGCTCGACACCGATGGCGACTCGATTGGCGACAACCCGGTCCGGGTCAAGCAGATTCGCGACGGCCTGACCGAAGCGCTGCGCAACCCGGCCGACTACCCGACGATCATCCAGCGTCGGGTGCCGCGCCAGCTCAAGCATTTCGCGTTCGCCCCGCAGGTGACGATCCACAACGACGCCCAGCGCCCGGTAACGGTGCTGGAGCTCACGGCACCGGATCGCCCGGGCCTGCTGGCACGGGTCGGCGGGATTTTCCTCGAGTTCGATCTGTCGCTGCAGAACGCCAAGATCGCCACCCTGGGCGAGCGGGTGGAAGACGTGTTCTTCATCACCGACGCCCACAATCAACCGCTGTCCGACCCGCTGCTGTGCAGCCGTTTGCAGGATGCCATCGTCGAACAGCTGAGCGTCAATCAGGAACCCGATATCAAACTGTCGCGCATCAGCATTTGATTGCGCGCCCGGATTCAACCGCTTTGCACGAGATCCCGCACCGATGAACAACGCTCTGTCCCAGCTTCAGCCCTACCCGTTCGAAAAGCTCCGCGCCCTGCTCGGCAGCGTCACGCCAAACCCGGACAAGCGCCCGATCGCGCTGTCCATCGGCGAACCGAAGCATCGCTCGCCGAGTTTTGTCGCCGAGGCTTTGGCGAACAATCTGGATCAGATGGCGGTGTACCCGACCACCCTCGGCATTCCGGCCCTGCGCGAAGCCATCGCCGCCTGGTGCGAGCGTCGCTTCAGCGTGCCGGGCGGCTGGATCGACCCGGCGCGCAACGTGCTGCCGGTCAACGGCACCCGTGAAGCGCTGTTCGCCTTCACCCAGACCGTGGTCAACCGTGGCGATGACGCGCTGGTCGTCAGCCCGAACCCGTTCTATCAGATCTACGAAGGCGCAGCGTTCCTCGCCGGCGCCAAGCCGCACTACCTGCCATGCCTGGACGAGAACGGCTTCAACCCGGATTTCGACGCCGTTTCGCCGGACATCTGGAAACGCTGCCAGATCCTGTTCCTGTGCTCGCCGGGCAACCCGACCGGCGCGCTGATTCCGGTCGACGTGCTGAAAAAGCTGATCGCCCTGGCCGACGAATACGACTTCGTGATCGCCGCCGACGAGTGCTACAGCGAGCTGTACTTCGACGAACAGACTCCGCCGCCGGGCCTGCTCAGCGCCTGCGCCGAACTGGGTCGCAAGGACTTCAAGCGCTGCGTGGTGTTCCACAGCCTGTCCAAGCGCTCGAACCTGCCGGGCCTGCGCTCCGGTTTCGTTGCCGGCGACGCCGACATCCTCAAGGGCTTCCTGCTGTACCGCACCTACCACGGCTGCGCGATGCCGGTTCAGACCCAACTGGCCAGCGTCGCCGCGTGGAATGACGAAGTGCACGTACGCGCCAACCGTGCGCTGTATCGCGAGAAGTTCGATGCCGTGCTGGCGATCCTCAGCCCGGTGATGGACGTGCAGCGTCCGGATGGCAGCTTCTACCTGTGGCCGAATGTGCAAGGCGACGATGCCGCGTTCTGCCGGGGTCTGTTTGCCGAAGAACACGTGACCGTGGTGCCGGGTTCGTACCTGTCCCGTGACGTCGATGGCGTCAATCCGGGCGCCGGGCGCGTGCGCATGGCGCTGGTTGCGCCGCTGGCGGAATGCGTCGAGGCTGCCGAGCGTATCCGCGATTTCGTTTTGCGCCACAAGTAATGCCTGAACGCCCGTGCCGGGCAATCCGGCACGGGCGATCAAATATCACGTAACAGTTCCCCTCCTTTTCTACCCAGCTCCCCTGCGCGCCAGACGTTAGTCTTGAGCGGCGCCGTTCGCTGCGCATCACTAAAAACCGACCTTTGACTTCATGGAAGAAGTGAAAAATGACAGAACTGCTCGATTGCCAACTCAATCAATGGCCCGACGATCAGGCGGCGTATATAGCCGCCATCAACGAAAATCCGGCCAATGCCGGCACCGCGACCGGCACTCGCCGCAAGCGCTCCGTCGTCAACTACTCAAAACTGTGGGCCAATGGCCGCACACTGAAGATCGCCTTTCTGGATGCGCCCGATACCGATCACAAAAAGAAGATCATCGACGCCGCCAGCCAGTGGTTGCCGTACATCAACCTCACGTTTGAATTCGTCGATGACCTGCTGGGCGACATCCGCATCGCCACTAAAAACAACGACAACAGTTCGATGCTCGGCACCGATGCGCTGCTGATTCATCCGGACTATCCGACCATGAACCTGGGCGTAAAGCCGGATCACCAGGACTTCGAAGTGATCGTGATGCACGAGTTCGGGCATGCACTGGGCGCGCTGCATGAACATCAGCACCCACAGGCAAAGATTCCGTGGGATAAACCCAAGGTGTATGAGTTCTACAAAAATCGCGAGATGAACCCGCTGACCGAGGAGCAGGTCGACAGAAACCTGTTCGCCTCCTTCGACACGCTGGACGCGATCTACACCGCCTACGATCGCAGGTCGATCATGCACCACCCCGTGGCCAACACTTTGACGGTGGGCAACTGGGAAGTGCCGATCAACCGCACGATCAGCAAGAAAGACAAACGCCTGATGAGATTGCTCTACCCCGGTTAACGCTTTGCCTATTTGACCTGCCCCAGGTTGGCCTCACTCAAGTCGAGCTCGCCCAAAACTTCCCTCAGCACGTCATCACCGATCTGGTGCTGACGGCTGAGGCTGTACAACTCGAGGCGTTGCGCGCGCAGTGCCTTGAGCCGCAGACGGCGCTCCAGCAGATCCATCTGGAACGCCAGCGCCTGGGCTTCGGCCGAATCGTTGAAGACCTCAAGCTGATGACGATATTCAGACATGATCCGCGCCTTGAGCTCCGCTGCCAGTGCGGCTTGCGCGGCGTCCTGCGGGTTGACCTCTTCGGTTTCCAGCGCATGAATCGCTGCTTCCGCGGTCTTGCGCCAGGCGTCGCGCACTTCCTGCCGGCGTTTGTCGTCCGGGCTCTTTTCGATGCCGCGCAACAACAAAGGCAGCGCAATACAGGCCGCCACCAGCGACAACAGGATCACCCCGGCAGCGATGAAGATCAGCAGATCGCGCTCGGGGAACGCCTCGCTGCCCATCAGCATCGGCACCGACATCACGCCTGCCAGGGTCACCGCACCGCGTACGCCACCGACGGTCAGCAGCCAGCAGGAACGGGCGGTCGGCACTTGTGTCAGATCACCTTTGCCACGCAGACGGCGCAGCAGCACCGAAAGACGCCAGATGCTCTGCACCCAGATGAAACGCAACAGCACCAGCGCCAGAAAAATCGCCACCACGTCGAGGCAGCGATAGAACAGAGTCGGCCATAACGAGGTCTCGTGGCTGACCACCGCTTTAATGATGTCCGGCAGTTGCAGGCCCAGCAGCAGGAAGATCAAGCCATTGAAGGCGAACTCCAGCAACGACCACACACTGCGGTTGAGCAAACGGGTGCTGGTCTGGCGCGGCAGCAGGTCGAGCCAGCTCTGCATCATCCCCGCTGCCACTGCCGAAAGAATGCCCGACGCGCCGAGCCGTTCGGCCAGCACGTAAGCGGCAAACGGCAGCAACAACATGAACACCACGTGGGTCGCCGGATCGTCCCAGCCCCGGGCAATCATCCAGGCGCGTAACCGGCCGACCAGCCAGCTCAGCGCCACACCCACCGCCAGCCCGCCGACCGCCACCAGCACGAATGTCAGGCTGGCATTGGCCAGTGAAAATGCACCGGTGATCGCCGCGACCAGCGCGAACTTGAACGTCACCAGGCCTGACGCATCGTTCATCAACGCCTCGCCCTGCAACATATGCATCAGCGGCGTCGGCAAACGGTTTTGCGCGATGGCCGAAACCGCCACGGCGTCGGTCGGCGACAGCACCGCCGCCAGCGCAAAGGCCACCGGCAATGGAATTGTCGGCAGCAGCCAATGAATGAAGTAACCGGCACCGACCACGGTAAACAGCACCAACCCGACCGCGAGCGTCAGCACCGGCCCGCGCAGGCGCCACAATTCGCGCTTGGGCATGCGCCAGCCATCGGAAAACAGCAGCGGCGGCAGGAACAGAAACAGGAACAGTTCGGGATCGAGGGCCACGTGCAGGCCGAGGGTCGGCCAGGCCAGCAAGGCGCCAGCGGCGATCTGTACCAGCGGCAATGGCAGCGGAATCACCCGTCCCACCAGGCGCGAGACACTGACCAGCATCAGCAGGATCAGGACGGTATAAGCAGTTTGCATAAAGCGGAAATCCCGGACAATCGACAGCGTTGAACTGCCATATTAGCCGCTTAGGCTGTGGCTGACCGTTGCACCTATGTCGCAGGCGCCCACAGCAATAGCAACCTCGGCGCCGCGAAACCGTCTGGTCATGGCATAATCCGACACCATTTTTTTCCAGCACCTGTAAAGGGGGCAATTCCTTGACCATTTCAAGCAAAACGTTGCACCTTTTCGGCATCAAAGCCTGCGACACCATGAAAAAGGCGCGCACCTGGCTCGATGAACACGCTGTCAGCTATGACTTCCACGATTACAAGACCGCCGGCATTGACCGCGAGCACCTGACCCAATGGTGCGACGAGCATGGCTGGCAAACGGTGTTGAACCGCGCAGGCACGACCTTTCGCAAACTCGACGACGAACGCAAAGCCGATCTCGACCAATCGAAAGCCATCGAACTGATGCTCGCTCAACCCTCGATGATCAAGCGCCCGGTGCTCGATCTCGGTGACCGAACCCTGATTGGCTTCAAGCCAGATATCTACGCGGCCGCCCTCAAGTAAGCAGCCCGTCACTTTTTGTAGAGGTATTCACATGTCCAACTCCCTGTTCAGTATTGCCTTCGGCGTCGGCACCCAGAACCGTCAAGGCGCATGGCTGGAAGTGTTCTACGCCCAGCCGCTGTTGAATCCTTCGGCCGAATTGGTTGCCGCTGTTGCACCGATCCTCGGCTACACCGAAGGCAACCAGGCCATCACCTTCACCACCGCACAAGCTGCGCAACTGGCTGAAGCCGTGAAAGGCATCGACGCGGTACAAGGCAAGTTGCTGACCCGTCTGGCTGAAAGCCACAAGCCACTGGTCGCCACCCTGCTGGCCGAAGACACTCAGCTGACCTCGACTCCTGAGGCTTATCTAAAGCTGCATCTGCTGTCCCATCGTCTGGTCAAGCCGCACGGCGTGAGCCTGGCCGGGATCTTCCCGCTGCTGCCAAACGTGGCCTGGACCAGCCAGGGCGCGATCGACCTGAGCGAACTGGCCGAGCTGCAACTCGAAGCCCGTCTGCGCGGCGAGCTGCTGGAAGTGTTCTCGGTGGACAAGTTCCCGAAAATGACCGACTACGTGGTACCGGCCGGCGTGCGTATCGCTGACGCTGCACGTCTGCGCCTGGGCGCTTACGTGGGCGAAGGCACCACCGTGATGCACGAAGGTTTCATCAACTTCAACGCCGGCACCGAAGGCCCGGGCATGATCGAAGGCCGCGTTTCCGCTGGCGTCTTCGTCGGCAAGGGTTCGGACCTGGGCGGCGGTTGCTCGACCATGGGCACCCTGTCGGGCGGCGGCAACATCGTGATCAAGGTCGGCGAAGGCTGCCTGATCGGCGCCAACGCCGGTATCGGTATCCCGTTGGGCGACCGTAACACCGTCGAGTCGGGCCTGTACGTGACCGCCGGCACCAAGGTGGCGCTGCTGGACGAGCACAACAACCTGGTCAAAGTGGTCAAGGCCCGTGATCTGGCAGGTCAGACTGACCTGCTGTTCCGTCGCAATTCGGAAACCGGCGCTGTGGAATGCAAAACCCACAAATCGGCGATCGAACTGAACGAAGCGCTGCACGCTCACAACTAAGCGCCGCTGTGACCTCCTGTGGGAGCGGGCTTGCTCGCGAAGACGGTGTGTCAGTCACCCTTGATTTCGACTGACACGACGCTTTCGCGAGCAAGCCCGCTCCCACAAGGTTCGGTTTACACCCGCCCAAGTTCACAGGGCTGAACAGATGATGATTCCCTCCCCCTGGCGCGCCGATTTCCCGGCCATCGCCGCCCTGCAACGGCAAGACCAGACTTACCTGGACAACGCCGCCACCACGCAAAAACCCCAGGCCCTGCTCGACGCGCTGGCGCATTACTACGCCAATGGCGCGGCCAACGTGCATCGTGCGCAGCATCTGCCCGGCGCCCACGCCACGCAGGCGTTCGAGGACAGCCGCCTGAAGGTTGCCCAGTGGCTGAATGCCGGTGACAGCGGGCAGATCATCTTCACCCACGGCGCCACCAGTGCGCTGAATCTCCTGGCTTATGGCCTGGAACATCTTTTCCATCCGGGCGATGAAATTGTCATCAGCGCCCTGGAGCATCACGCCAACCTGCTGCCGTGGCAGCAACTGGCACAACGTCGCGACCTGAAGCTGGTGATCCTGCCGCTGGACGATGACGGCGTGATCGACCTCGCCGCCGCCGTTCACCTGATCGGCCCGCGCACCCGTTTGCTGGCAGTCAGTCAGTTGTCCAACGTGCTTGGGGCATGGCAACCGTTGCCGGCGTTGCTGGCGATGGCCAAGGCGCACAACGCGCTGACCGTGGTCGATGGCGCTCAAGGCGTGG
The DNA here is from genome assembly GCF_019718735.1 of Pseudomonas sp. RIT778. Classification (NCBI taxonomy): domain Bacteria; kingdom Pseudomonadati; phylum Pseudomonadota; class Gammaproteobacteria; order Pseudomonadales; family Pseudomonadaceae; genus Pseudomonas; species Pseudomonas sp. RIT778. The sequence goes on from NZ_JAIHBA010000001.1 coordinate 216,054, forward strand.
TTCATGGCCGGCATGACGTGCAGGCGCTCGGTTGCGATTTTTACGTGTTTTCCAGCCACAAGTTGTACGGCCCCGATGGCCTCGGCGTGCTGTTCGGGCGCAACGCAGCGCTGGAGCAACTTCGCCCGTGGCAGTTCGGCGGCGAGATGGTGCTGGAAGCCAATTATCACGACGCGCGTTTTCGCCCGGCGCCACTGGGCTTCGAAGCGGGAACGCCGCCGATTGCCAGCGTGATCGGCCTCGGTGCGACTCTCGACTACCTCGCGGGTCTGGATCAGGACGCGGTGTCCGCCCACGAAGCTGCGCTGCACGATTATTTGTTGCGCGGCCTCGCGGCCCGCAACGGCATCCGTCTGCTGGGCAAGCCGCAACTGGCGCTGGCCAGTTTTGTCGTCGAAGGCGTGCACAACGCCGATCTGGCGCACTTGCTGACCGAACAGGGCATCGCCGTACGTGCCGGGCATCACTGCGCGATGCCACTGCTCAAGCGTTTCGAACTGGCCGGGGCGATCCGTGTGTCGCTGGCGCTGTACAACGATTCCGAGGATCTGGAGCGCTTCTTTGAAGCGCTGGATCAGGCGCTGGAGTTGTTGCGATGAGCCTGCCGGTCGAAGCCGCCGAGGCGCTGCAAACGTTTCAGAACGCCGCCGGTTGGGAACAGCGGGCGCGACTGTTGATGCAGTTTGGTGATCGCCTGCCACCGTTGAGCGATGCAGACAAGTGCGAGGCCAATCGGGTGCACGGCTGTGAGAGTCAGGTATGGCTGGTCGGTGAATTGCGCGACGGTCACTGGCAGTTCGCGGCCAGCAGCGATGCGCGGATGATTCGCGGGTTGGTGGCGTTGCTGTTGTTGCGGGTCAACGGTTTGACCGCCGGCGAATTGCAGTTGGTTGATCTGCCGGACTGGTTCAATCAGCTGGGACTGTCGCGGCAGTTGTCGCCTTCGCGCAGCAATGGCTTGAATGCCGTACTGCAGCGGATGCGTGAACTCGCCCCTGACTGATCGTTTAATGATCGTTCCCACGCTCTGCGTGGGAATGCCTCAACGGACGCTCCGCGTTCGGCTCTTGATTTGGGACGCAGAGCGTCCCGGGCTGCATTCCCACGCGGAGCGTGGGAACGATCGATCACGCAGCCCTGGGCTTCAGGCCTGAGGCTTGACCCGATCCGCCGGGCGCCGAACGCCCGCTACAATCTTGTCCACCGCCTTGGTCGCCGCGACCATGCCGAACGTCGCCGTCACCATCATCACCGCGCCAAACCCGCCGGCGCAGTCCAGCTTCACGCCGTCGCCGACAAAACTCTTCTGCAGGCAAATGCTGCCGTCCGGTTTCGGATAGCGCAGCTGTTCCGTGGAGAACACGCACGGCACGCTGTAATGGCGGGTCACGGTGCGCGAGAAACCGTAGTCGCGACGCAGCGTCGAGCGCACTTTCGAAGCCAGAGGATCGTTGAACGTACGGTTGAGGTCGCAAACCTGAATCAGCGTCGGATCAATCTGCCCGCCGGCACCGCCGGTGGTGATGATCTGGATCTTGCGCCGCTTGCACCAGGCGATCAGCGCGGCCTTGGCGTTGACTGCGTCGATGCAGTCGATCACACAGTCGATGTTCGGCGTGATGTATTCGGCCATGGTGTCGCGGGTGACGAAGTCCGCCACGGCGTGCACCTTGCAGTCCGGGTTGATCCCGCGCAAACGCTCGGCCATCACCTCGACCTTGGGTTTGCCGACGGTGCTGTCCAGCGCATGCAGCTGCCGGTTGGCGTTGCTGACGCAGACGTCGTCGAGGTCGAACAGCGAAATCTCGCCCACCCCGCAACGGGCCATGGCTTCCGCCGCCCAGGAACCGACGCCGCCGACGCCGACAATCGCCACATGGGCTGCACGCAGGCGCTCGAGGCCCTCGATGCCATACAAACGGGCGATGCCTGCAAACCGCGGATCTTCTGTACTCATGACCATTACCCTAAAAACCGGCGCGCATTATAGGGCCGTCGGCGGCCAAGAGCATCTTTGCGCTATGAACGGCGAACGCGCCTGCTTTAATTAAAGCTGCACGTAACAAAGATTTGTCTTACACGCTGAAACGAAAGAACTTAAGTCAGGTTGGATTGCCCAACGTCCGGCATTTCCCTGTCTCTTGTAGGACTCGGCGAACTGCCGGTGTAGGATGCGCGCCCTCTTGGCGTCAACCAGCCGACCCTTCGTTCCACAGCCTTTGGAACCCGACACAGCTATGTCATCGCGTAAATTTGGACTCAACCTGGTGGTGGTTCTGGCAATCGCCGCCCTGTTCACCGGTTTCTGGGCGCTGATCAACCGCCCCGTCTCCGCGCCGAACTGGCCGGAGCAGATCTCCGGTTTCTCCTATTCACCGTTCCAGCAGGGACAGTTCCCACAGAAGGATCAGTATCCGTCCGACGATGAAATGCGCCGCGACCTGGAGATCATGAGCAAGCTGACGGACAACATCCGCATCTACTCGGTCGACGGCTCCCTGCAGGACATCCCGAAACTGGCGGAAGAATTCGGCCTTCGCGTGACCTTGGGGATCTGGATCAGCCCCGACCAGGAGCGTAACGAGCGGGAAATCACCCGCGCCATCGAACTGGCCAACACCTCGCGCAGCGTGGTTCGCGTGGTGGTCGGCAACGAAGCGATCTTCCGCAAGGAAATCACCGCCGAACAACTCAGCGTGCTGCTCGACCGCGTGCGCGCGGCCGTAAAAGTGCCGGTGACCACCTCCGAACAGTGGCACGTCTGGGAAGAGCACCCGGAGCTGGCCAAGCACGTCGACCTGATCGCCGCACACGTGCTGCCGTACTGGGAATTCATTCCGGTGGACAAGGCCGGGCAGTTCGTTTTCGACCGTGCCCGCGACCTGAAAAAGATGTTCCCGAAAAAGCCGCTGCTGCTGTCCGAAGTGGGCTGGCCGAGCAACGGCCGCATGCGCGGTGGCGCCGATGCGTCGCCGGCGGATCAGGCGATCTACCTGCGCACGCTGGTCAACAAACTCAATCGCCAGGGCTTCAACTACTTCGTGATCGAAGCGTTTGACCAGCCATGGAAGGCCAGTGACGAAGGTTCGGTCGGCGCTTACTGGGGCGTGTTCAACGCCGCGCGCCAGCAGAAATTCAACTTCGAAGGCCCGGTGGTGGCGATCCCGCAATGGCGCGTGCTGGCCATCGGCTCGGTGGTGCTGGCGCTGTTGTCGCTGACCCTGCTGATGATCGACGGCTCGGCCCTGCGTCAGCGCGGCCGTACCTTCCTGACCTTTATCGCATTCCTCTGCGGTTCGGTGCTGGTGTGGATCGGTTACGACTACAGCCAGCAATACAGCACGTGGTTCAGCCTGACGGTGGGCTTCCTGCTGGCGCTCGGTGCGCTCGGGGTGTTCATCGTGTTGCTGACCGAGGCCCACGAACTGGCCGAAGCGGTATGGATTCACAAGCGTCGCCGTGAATTCCTGCCGGTGGTCGGAGATTCGGACTACCGCCCGAAAGTCTCGATTCACGTGCCCTGCTACAACGAGCCGCCGGAGATGGTCAAACAGACCCTCAACGCCCTGGCCAACCTCGACTATCCGGACTTCGAAGTCCTGATCATCGACAACAACACCAAGGACCCGGCGGTCTGGGAACCGGTGCGCGACTACTGCGAAACCCTCGGCCCGCGTTTCAAGTTCTTCCACGTCTCGCCCCTGGCCGGTTTCAAGGGCGGCGCGCTGAACTACCTGATCCCGCATACCGCCAAGGATGCCGAAGTGATCGCGGTGATCGACTCGGACTACTGCGTGCACCCGAACTGGCTCAAGCACATGGTGCCGCACTTCGCCGACCCGAAAATCGCCGTGGTGCAGTCGCCGCAGGATTACCGCGACCAGAACGAGAGCACCTTCAAGAAGCTCTGCTACGCCGAATACAAAGGCTTCTTCCATATCGGCATGGTCACCCGCAACGACCGCGACGCGATCATCCAGCACGGCACGATGACCATGACCCGTCGCTCGGTTCTGGAAGAACTGGGCTGGGCCGACTGGTGCATCTGTGAAGACGCCGAACTCGGTCTGCGGGTATTCGAGAAAGGCCTGTCGGCGGCGTATTACCACGACAGTTACGGCAAGGGTCTGATGCCGGACACCTTCATCGACTTCAAGAAGCAGCGTTTCCGCTGGGCCTACGGTGCGATTCAGATCATCAAGCGCCACACCCGCAGCCTGCTGCGCGGCAAGGACACCGAGCTGACTCGCGGCCAGCGTTACCACTTCCTCGCGGGCTGGCTGCCGTGGGTCGCGGATGGCATGAACATCTTCTTCACCGTCGGCGCGCTGTTGTGGTCGGCGGCGATGATCATCGTGCCGCAACGAGTCGATCCGCCGCTGCTGATCTTTGCGATCCCGCCGCTGGCGCTGTTCGTGTTCAAGGTCGGCAAGATCATCTTCCTCTACCGTCGCGCCGTGGGCGTGAACCTCAAGGATGCGTTCTGCGCGGCACTGGCCGGCCTGGCGTTGTCGCATACCATCGCCAAAGCGGTGCTGTACGGCTTCTTCACCAGCAGCATTCCGTTCTTCCGCACCCCGAAAAACGCCGACAACCATGGCTTCTGGGTGGCGATTTCCGAGGCCCGGGAAGAGCTGTTCATCATGCTGCTGTTGTGGGGCGCCGCGCTGGGGATCTTCCTGGTGCAAGGCATTCCGAGCAACGACATGCGCTTCTGGGTGGCCATGCTGCTGGTGCAGTCGCTGCCGTACGTGGCGGCGCTGATCATGGCGTTCCTGTCGTCGCTGCCAAAACCATCGGCGGCGCCTGAACCGGCACCGGTGGTCTAAATCCTTCCGGATGCACTAAACGGCGGCCAATGGTCGCCGTTTTGCTTTAAGATAACCGCCATTTTGCGCGCCTTGCCCCCCAGCTTTCGGAGTTCTCCATGACGGCCCACGCCGACCTTTCGCCGACCCTCCAACTCGCCATCGACCTGATCCGCCGTCCGTCCGTGACGCCGGTCGACGCCGATTGCCAGAAGCAGATGATGCAGCGCCTGGGCGATGCCGGTTTCCAGCTGGAACCGATGCGCATCGAAGATGTGGATAACTTCTGGGCGACTCACGGCAAAGACGACGGCCCGGTGCTGTGCTTCGCCGGCCACACCGACGTGGTGCCGACCGGCCCGGTGACTGCCTGGCAGATCGACCCGTTCAACGCGGTGATCGACGAACACGGCATGCTCTGCGGCCGTGGCGCTGCGGACATGAAAGGCAGCCTGGCCTCGATGACCGTTGCGGCCGAGCGCTTTGTCGCCGACTACCCGGATCACAAAGGCAAGGTTGCGTTCCTGATCACCAGCGACGAAGAAGGCCCGGCGCATCACGGCACCAAGGCAGTGGTCGAGCGTCTGGCAGCCCGTAACGAGCGTCTGGACTGGTGCATCGTCGGCGAACCGTCGAGCACCACGCTGGTGGGCGACGTGGTGAAAAACGGTCGTCGCGGCTCCCTCGGCGCCAAACTGACCGTGCGCGGCGTGCAGGGCCACGTGGCCTATCCGCACCTGGCGAAGAACCCGATCCACCTCGCTGCCCCGGCTCTGGCCGAACTGGCCGCCGAGCATTGGGATCACGGCAACGACTTCTTCCCGCCGACCAGTTTCCAGATTTCCAACGTCAACTCCGGCACCGGCGCGACCAACGTGATTCCGGGTGATCTGGTGGCGTTGTTCAACTTCCGCTTCTCCACCGAATCGACCGTTGAAGGTCTGCAGAAACGCGTCGCCGACATCCTCGACAAGCACGGTCTGGACTGGCACATCGACTGGGCGCTGTCCGGTCTGCCGTTTCTCACCGAGCCGGGCGCGCTGCTCGACGCGGTGTCGTCGAGCATCAAGCAGATCACCGGCCGCGAGACCAAGGCGTCCACCAGCGGCGGCACCTCCGATGGCCGTTTCATCGCGACTATGGGTACGCAAGTGGTTGAACTGGGCCCGGTCAACGCGACCATCCACCAGGTCAACGAGCGCGTGCTGGCGGCCGATCTCGACGTGCTGACCGAGATCTACTACCAGACCCTGATCAAGTTGCTCGCCTGATGCTCGCGTGCCCGATCTGCAGTGAACCGCTGAACGCGGTGGACAACGGCGTGGTCTGCCCTGCCGGCCACCGCTTTGACCGCGCGCGCCAGGGTTACCTGAACCTGCTGCCGGTGCAGCACAAAAACAGCCGCGATCCCGGCGACAACCAGGCCATGGTCGAGGCCCGCCGCGACTTTCTGAACGCCGGGCATTACGCGCCGGTGGCCAAGCGTCTGGCGGAGCTGGCGGCGGGTTATGCGTCGGCGCGCTGGGTCGATATCGGTTGCGGCGAGGGTTACTACACCGCGCAGATCGCCGAAGCTTTGCCCGATGCTGACGGTTACGCGCTGGATATCTCGAAGGAAGCGGTCAAACGCGCCTGCAAACGCAATCCGGCGCTGACCTGGTTGATCGCCAGCATGGCCCGGGTGCCACTGGCTTCCGGCAGCTGCCAGTTTCTGGCCAGCGTTTTCAGTCCGCTGGACTGGGAAGAGGCCAAGCGCCTGCTCAGTGTTGGCGGCGGTCTGATGAAAGTCGGCCCGACCAGCGGCCATCTGATGGAACTGCGCGAGCGCCTGTACGACGAAGTGCGCGAATACACCGACGACAAGCATTTGGCCCTGGTGCCGGAAGGCATGGCGCTGGCGCACAGTGAAACCCTGGAATTCAAATTGACGCTGGACAAGCCCGAGGATCGCGCCAACCTGCTGGCGATGACGCCCCACGGCTGGCGCGCCAGTGCCGAGCGCCGCGCGGCGGTCATCGAACAGCCCGAGCCGTTCGTGACCACCGTCTCGATGCGCTACGATTATTTCGTTCTTCAATAACTTTTGGTCTCGGGCAACGACCCGGGGCCGGCTAAATCCGCGAATGGATTTTTCAGACCCGCAGTGAGGACATCCATGCGCCAACCGGACATCGAGATTTACCTGAAAGACGCCGACGTCGACCACAAGGCCATTTCCGCCTGGCTGGGCGCCGCCCTCGGCCCTTGCAGCGACTGGGTACAGAAAGGTCAGACCTACAAGTGCAAGGCCGGCAACATCCCGGTGACCTGGCTGCCGAAAGCCGTGGGCAAGTGGAACAGCCTGTACCTGGAAAGCGATGCGACCCCATGGGACGACGACATCGCCTGCGCCCGCGCAGCCTTTGCCGCGCTGAAAGTCGAAGTGCGCTGCGCGCCAGGCACGTGGGTCGAGGAAGAAGGTGAAGAGACGGCGGATCGCTGGATTCGCATCAGCGAAGACGGTGAAGAAGAGATCACCTGGAAAACTGCGTAAAAACCAGCAACACAATGCCAATGTTGATCGTTCCCACGCTCCGCGTGGGAATGCAGCCCGGGACGCTCCGCGTCCCAAAGCGGACGCAGAGCGTCCATTGAGGCATTCCCACGCAGAGCGTGGGAACGATCATTACAGACCTACAACGTCTTCAGCCTGCAAGCCCTTCTGCCCTTCCACCACCGCGTATTCAACCTGCTGACCCTCGGTCAGCGAACGGTGGCCTTCGCCGCGGATCGCGCGGTAGTGCACGAACACGTCCACCCCGTCTTCGCGCTGAATGAAGCCGTAGCCCTTGGCGTCGTTGAACCACTTCACGTTGCCGGTTTCACGTGTTGCCATCTGTTCATACTCCTTTTTTATTATTGAACAGGCTTTTCGCAGGAAAGCCTTTGAGGAACGTCAGCCTGCGTCCGACGTCCATAAAAGGGCCCCGGCGACAGATCGCCGAGTATATGACAGGCGGCAAAACTCTCAACAGGAGATTACTTCGCCGCTTTTTTGCCGATTTTCCATGAATCCGGCACACTATCGACCGCCCGAGCAAACGCTCGGTTTATCCACTCACGCAGAAGCCGTATGACCCGTTCCCCGTTCCGCCGTCTTGTGTTTGGCACCTTGCGCCGACTGTTGTATCTCTGGGTTCGCTCCGAGACGATCAACCAGTCGTCGTTCACCCTCAACCTCGACCGCAGTCGTCCGGTGTTCTACGTCCTGCAAAACCCATCGCTGACTGATCTGGCGGTGGTCGACACCGAGTGCACCAAGGCCGGCCTGCCGCGCCCGGTGCTGCCGGTATCCGTGGGTTCGCTGATCGAACCGGCGGCGTTCTTCTACCTGACGCCGGACCCGGACTGGCTCGGTCGCCAGGACAAGCGCGGCGCACCACCAACCCTGACCCGACTGGTCAGCGCCCTCAGCCAGAACGCTGCCGAAGACGCGCAGATCATTCCGGTCAGCGTGTTCTGGGGCCAGTCGCCGGACAGCGAAAACAGCCCGTGGAAACTGCTGTTCGCCGACAGCTGGGCGGTCACCGGGCGCCTGCGTCGTTTGCTGAGCATCATGATTCTGGGGCGCAAGACCCGCGTGCAATTCTCCGCACCGATCCACCTGCGCGAGCTGATCGAACACAACAAGGGCCACGAACGCACCGTGCGCATGGCCCAGCGGATCCTGCGGGTGCACTTCCGCAATCTGAAAGCTGCGGTGATCGGCCCGGACATTTCCCACCGCCGCAACCTGGTCAAAGGCCTGCTCAACCAACCGCTGGTCAAGCAAGCGATCCTCGACGAAGCCGAGCGCGAAAATATCTCCCCGGAAAAAGCCAAGGCCCAGGCCCTGCGCTACGGCAACGAGATCGCCTCGGACTACACCTACACCGCGATCCGTTTTCTGGAAGTGGTGCTGAGCTGGTTCTGGAACAAGATCTACGACGGGATCAAGGTCAACCACATCGAAGGCGTGCAGAAGGTTGCCCAGGGTCACGAAGTGATCTACGTGCCGTGCCACCGCAGCCACATCGACTACCTGCTGCTTTCGTACCTGCTGTTTCGCAACGGCCTGACCCCGCCGCACATCGCCGCCGGTATCAACCTGAACATGCCGGTGATCGGCAGCCTGCTGCGTCGTGGCGGTGCGTTCTTCATGCGCCGCACGTTCAAGGGCAATCCGCTGTACACCTCAGTGTTCAACGAATACCTACACACCCTGTTCACCAAAGGTTTCCCGGTCGAGTACTTCGTCGAAGGGGGGCGCTCGCGTACCGGGCGCATGCTGCAACCGAAAACCGGGATGCTGGCGATCACCATGCGCAGCTTCCTGCGTTCGTCGCGGATGCCGATCGTGTTCGTGCCGGTGTACATCGGTTACGAGCGCGTGCTCGAAGGCCGGACCTACCTCGGTGAATTGCGTGGCGCGAGCAAGAAGAAAGAATCGATCTTCGACATCTTCAAAGTCATCGGCGCACTCAAGCAGCGTTTCGGCCAAGTGGCGGTGAACTTCGGCGAGCCGATCAAACTCGCGGAATTCCTCGACAGCGAACAGCCGGACTGGCGCCAGCAGGAACTCGGCCCGCAGTACAAACCGGCCTGGCTCAACGAAACCACCAACCGCCTCGGCGAGAAAGTCGCGCAGCACCTGAACGAAGCCGCAGCGATCAACCCGGTCAACCTGGTGGCGCTGGCGCTGCTGTCGACCACCCGACTGGCGCTGGATGATCGCGCCATGGCGCGGGTGCTGGATCTGTATCTGGCATTGCTGCGCAAGGTTCCGTACTCGCCGCATACCACCTTGCCGGAAGGCGATGGCCGGGCGCTGATCGAGCACGTGAAGGACATGGATCTGCTGTCCGAGCAGAACGATGCGCTGGGCAAGATTCTGTATCTGGACGAGCAGAACGCCGTCCTGATGACCTATTACCGCAACAACGTGCTGCACATCTTCGCGTTGCCGGCGCTGCTGGCGAGTTTCTTCCAGAGTGCATCGCGCATGAGCCGCGAACAGATCCTGCGCTACACCCGCGCACTGTATCCGTACCTGCAATCGGAGCTGTTCATCCGTTGGACCATGGACGAACTGGATGCAGTGATCGATCAGTGGCTGGACGCGTTCGTCGAACAAGGCCTGCTGCGTTTCGAGAAAGACGTTTACCTGCGCCCGGCACCGAGCTCGCGGCATTTCGTGCTGCTGACCCTGCTGTCGAAGAGCATCGCCCAGACCCTGCAACGCTTCTACATGACCGTATCGTTGCTGCTCAACGCAGGTCAGAACACCATCAGCGCCGAAGAGCTGGAAGACCTGTGCACGGTCATGGCCCAGCGCCTGTCGATCCTGCATGGCCTCAACGCCCCGGAATTCTTCGACAAGAGCCTGTTCCGCCACTTCATCCAGACCATGCTCGACCTCGACGTACTGCGTCGCGACGAAGCCGGCAAGTTGAGCTACCACGAACTGCTCGGCGAACTGGCCGAGGGTGCGGCCAAACGGGTGTTGCCGGCGGAGATTCGCCTGTCGATCCGTCAGGTGGCCCTGCATCGCAGCGAAGATGCGGCCGATCAGGTCGCCGCCCCTGTGCAAAGCGACTAAATTCCTACAGGCGCCAGGCTTCTTCTGGCGCCGTCGATACGGAGATCTCCGATGAAAAAACTTTCCCTGCTTGCCGCCGCCACCCTGCTCAGCGCCTGCCAGTCGACCTCACCGGCCGGCAAGGTCAGCCTCGACGGCGAAGTGTTCTACCTGCAACGCATCGCCCTGCCACCCAGTGCAACCTTGAGCGTGAGCCTGCAGGACGTCTCGCTGGCCGACGCTCCGGCCGTGGTACTCGACGAACAGAAAGGCCCGGTCAAAGGCCAGGTGCCGCTGCCGTTCCACTTGAGCTACGATCCGGCCCAGGTCAAACCCGGCCACCGCTACTCGGTCAGCGCACGCATCGAAGTCAACGGCGAGCTGATGTTCATCACCACCGAAAACCATGCCGTGCAGCTTGATGGCAAGGATCCGCAGCCGCTGAAGATCCGTGTCGACGCTGCCCGCTAACCCTCTCCGAACAAGGAAGACGCCATGCTCCGCCCTACCCTTCGCTTCGCCGGCCTGTGCGCGGGCCTGATGATCTCCGCCAACGCACTGGCCCTGTCCCTCAGCGACCTGTCGCAAGGCGACGCCACCGGCGGCCTCAAGGACGCCCTGACCCAGGGCGCGCAACTGGCCGTCAAACAACTCGGCACCCCGGGCGGCTTCAGCAACAACCCGGACGTGAAGATCGAACTGCCGGGCAAACTCGGCAAAGTCGCCGGCAAGATGAAAGCCTTCGGCATGGGCGCCCAGGTCGACGAACTGGAAACCGCCATGAACAAGGCCGCGGAAACCGCCGTCACCCAGGCCCAGCCGATCCTCGTCGACGCCGTGAAGAAAATGAGCGTGGAAGACGCCAAAGGCATCCTCAGCGGCGGCAACGACTCCGCCACCCAATACCTGGACAAATCCAGCCGCGAACAGATCCGCACCAAATTCCTGCCCATCGTCAAACAAGCAACCGACAAGGTCGGTGTAGCCCAGAAATACAACACCTTCGCCGGCCAGGCCGCGACCTTCGGCGTGGTGGATGCGAAGAGCGCCAACATCGAAAGCTACGTGACCGAACAAGCGCTCAACGGCCTGTTCGAAATGATCGGCAAACAGGAAGAAACCATCCGCAAGAACCCGGCCGCTGCGGCGACGAGTCTGGCGAAAAAAGTGTTTGGTACGCTCTAAGCCGACACGATACGGGAGTGAGCTGTCTCACTCCCGTTACTCAATCCGCCACCAGCAGATACACGTAAAAAGTACACCCACTCGCGCCCCATTTTCTTCTTCTCGAAAACCTGCAGCTCAACCAACCCGCTCAACGCCGACACCGCTGTGTTGTAGGCACAACCAAGGTGCTCCTTGACGTTCCCCGCCGTGAACTCCTTCGCCACCCCGCTTCTGGCCACCTGATAAATCGCTCGTTGCCGCTCTGTCAGCCGATCAAAAAAACCCGAACAGGTCAGCCAGTGCTCGAAGTCTTCGCTGTACGCCACACTCTTGCGATACACATCGGCAAACCCCTCGACCGCCCGCAGAATCACCGAACACTGAAACTCGATGAAGTATGTCAAATCGAGCTCATCGGCTTCGCTGTGCAAATACGACCGCCCGTACTTCACCGGCGCGTTGCGCAGTAAAAGACTGATCGCGATATAGCGAAACGCCGAAAACTCATGCTTGAACATGAACCAGTAAAACAGCGCCCTGGCGACTCGCCCGTTGCCATCGCGAAACGGATGTTCGTAACCCAGGGCAAAGTGCAGCGTGATCGCCTTGATCAGCGGATGCAGGTAGTTTTTTTGCCGAGGTGAACCCTGTGGTTGATTGATCCACTGCGAGAGCAAATCCAGTCGCCTCACCAGTCCGGCCACAGGCGGTGGCGAGTGCACGGTATTCCCTTCGCCGTCCTGCACCACCACTTCATCGTTGGTCCTGAAAAGCCCCGGGTCGTACTGCTCGTCATCAATGCCCTCGACACCAACTCGATGAATTGACGCTATCAACTCCACGCTCAATGGCTCGTAACGTTTTTCCCAGGCGAAATTCATCATCCGGTAATTTCCCATGACCATCCGCTCATCCGGCGTACGCGGCTGACGCCGCTGCTTGAGCATGTCTTTGGCAACTCGAGTGGTGGTCGCGGCGCCCTCCAACTGACTGCTGCTGATCGCCTCATCCTCGATCAGATCGTTAAGCAAATAACTGAAATGCGCCCGCTCGCCTATCTGGCTGGTCATGTACTCCAGCGACGCCGTCGTGGCTTGCCGATCAACCACTGAAAGGGCCTTCTGCGCGGTGGGCGTCGGCACAAACTTCCCCCACTGCGCCGGCTCCCCCAGCGGCAGAAGATGAATGTACTGAGCGACCCGCGCCTTCTTGACCAACGCCCAACACAAACGCGCATCCAGCCCGCTGGCCCAGCGATACCGCAAATCCTCAAAAGGCAGATACCGCCCCTGGTCATCCAGCGGCTTGAGCAACGCAAGATAATCCGCCAGACGCTGCTTGTGAGGCGCGCGCATCAACAACTCAAAGACCGGATCGGCCCGACCCTTCAATACCGGCGGTTTCTTCATCAAAGCTTACTCAAACAAGGCTGAAAAACAGCCTCGAGTACAGCACCGCCAACACAGCGACTCAATATCGGAGCCGTCTGAAAAACATGTAGGAGGCGACGCAGGGTCCTACACCATTGTTTTGCTCAGCTGTCAGGCTGACATCGCGAGCAGGCCAGCTCCGACAAGATTGAGTCCAACCGATAGAGCATGGTCGGCAGACAGGCCGCCTTCGCGAGCAAGCTCGCTCCCACAGAAAAGCGCAAACCCGACACTCCGATGCGCTTCGCTTCTAACCACTCAACACAATGAGCGTTAGCTCGAGTACCGCTCTTGACGCCGGCCCCTTCGGCCGGCTGAGTGGAGGGATTTATCCGGGGGTAGGCGCGCAGCGCCGTTCGACGAAGTCGAACACATCGAGAGGAGGTGCAGCGAAGCAAACCGGAGGCGATGCCCCCGGATGAATCCCGGAGCGAAGGAACCCCGAGCCCCAGCGAGGGGCCGAACGCCGGGGCCCAGCCTTTTAGTTCCTTTTTGGCGTTTGAAAAAGGGACTCGCCGTAAGGGCGAAACCGCCAGCCGCAACACCCGCAGAAACGGATATTCACCCAAAACCCCGAGAGCCTGGTCGGCCCAAAGGCCGCCAAGCTCAGCAAACCAAATCAAGACTCCTTGCGAACCCTGAACCAAGCCGCATACAACGCCGGCAAAAACAAAAGCGTCAACGCCGTAGCCACAATCAACCCCCCCATAATCGCCACCGCCATCGGCCCAAAAAACACACTGCGTGAAAGCGGAATCATCGCCAACACCGCCGCCAAAGCCGTCAACACAATCGGCCGGAACCGCCGCACGGTCGCCTCGATAATCGCCTGCCAGGGCCTGAGCCCCGCCGCGATATCCTGCTCGATCTGATCCACCAGAATCACCGAGTTACGCATGATCATCCCCGACAGCGCGATCGTCCCGAGCATCGCCACAAACCCGAACGGCTGACGGAACACCAGCAGAAACAGCGTCACCCCGATCAACCCCAAAGGCGCCGTCAGAAACACCATCGCCGTGCGCGAAAAACTGCGCAACTGCACCATCAGCAACGTCAGCACCACGACAATGAACATCGGCACCCCGGCGTTCACCGACTTCTGCCCACGCTCCGAATCCTCAACCGTACCGCCGACATCCAGCAGATAGCCGTCCGGCAATTCAGCACGAATCGGATCAAGCGTCGGCATGATCTGCTTCACCAGCGTCGCCGGTTGCTCCTTGCCGTAAATGTCCGCGCGCACGGTCACGTTCGGGAGGCGATTGCGGTGCCAGATGATGCCTTCCTCGAAGCCATATTCCAGCGTGGCAATCTGCGACAGCGCGACGCTGCGACCGTTGTCGGTCGGCACCGCCAGACTCGGCAGCAACGACAGTTCGGTGCGCTCGTGCACGGTGCCGCGCAGGAGGATTTCGATCAGTTCGTTATCCTCGCGGTACTGGCTGACGCTGGAACCGGTCAGCGAACTCTGGAGGAATTTCGCCAGATTCGCCGTGCTCACACCCAACGCTCGGGCGCGATCCTGATCGATGTTCAGGTACACAACCTTGCTCGGCTCTTCCCAGTCCAGATGCACGTTCACCACATGCGGGTTCTCGCGCACTTTGGCTGCGACTTTCCGGGCCAGTGCACGGACTTCCTCGATGTGCTCGCCGGTGACGCGGAACTGCACCGGGTAACCGACCGGCGGGCCGTTTTCCAGGCGCGTGACCCGCGAGCGCAGGGACGGGAACTGCTCGTTCAACGTGTCGATCAGCCACGTGCGCAGCGCTTCGCGCTCCTCGATGGTTTTCGCCAACACGACGAACTGGGCGAAGCTCGCCGCCGGCAGTTGTTGATCCAACGGCAGGTAGAAACGTGGCGAACCGGTGCCGACGTAAGCGACATAGTTGTCGATGCCGGCGTGATCCTTGAGCATCGCTTCCAGGCGTTTGACTTCGCCCGTGGTATTGGCCAGCGAGGCGCCTTCGGCAAGCTTCAGATCGACCATCAATTCCAGTCGCCCGGAGGCCGGGAAGAACTGCTGCGGCACAAACCGGAACAACGCTACCGACGCCACGAACAGCAGCACGGTGAGCACGATCACAGTTTTGCGCCGACGTACGCACCACTCCACCAGACGCCGCACACGTTGGTAGAACGGCGTGCCATAGGGATCGGTCTGGCCGTCAGCCGTACCGTGTTTGGCTGCATGAATTTTCGCCAGATCCGGCAGGAGCTTTTCCCCCAGATACGGCACGAACACCACGGCCGCCACCCAGGATGCGAGCAAGGCGATGGTCACCACCTGGAAGATCGAGCGGGTGTATTCGCCGGTGCCGGACTGCGCCGTGGCAATCGGCAGAAAGCCTGCCGCAGTGATCAGCGTACCGGTGAGCATCGGGAACGCGGTGCTGGTCCAGGCGTAACTGGCGGCCTTGATCCGGTCGAAACCCTGCTCCATTTTGATCGCCATCATTTCCACGGCGATGATCGCGTCGTCCACCAGCAAGCCCAGCGCCAGCACCAGCGCACCGAGGGAAATCTTGTGCAGGCCGATGCCGAGGTAATACATGCAGGCGAATGTCATCGCCAGCACCAGCGGAATCGTCAGCGCCACCACCATGCCGGTGCGCACGCCGAGGGAGAAGAAGCTCACCAGCAATACGATGGCCAACGCTTCGACCAGCACTTGGACGAACTCACCGACACCGGTTTTCACGGCGGCGGGCTGGTCGGAGACCTTGCGCAACTGCATGCCGGCCGGCAGGTTTTTCTGAATCCGGGCGAACTCGATTTCCAGAGCTTTGCCCAGCACCAGAATGTCGCCGCCGTCCTTCATTGCCACCGCAAGACCGATGGCGTCTTCGCCCATGAAGCGCATGCGCGGCGCCGGAGGATCGTTGAAACCGCGCCGCACGTCAGCGACATCGGAGATGCGGAACGTACGATCACCGACCCGGATCGGGAAGTTCTTGATCTCGTCGACCGTCTGAAAATTCCCCGAGACCCGTAGCTGCAATCGCTCGCTGCCGGTTTCGAAGAAGCCGGCGGTGGACACCGCGTTCTGTTCTTCCAGCGCCTGCTGCACTGCTGCCAGCGGCAAGCCGAGGGTGGCGAGTTTGACGTTGGACAATTCGACCCAGATCTTCTCGTCCTGCAAACCGAGCAGGTCGACCTTGCCCACATCCTTGACCCGTTGCAGCTGGATCTGGATGCGGTCGGCGTAATCCTTGAGCACCGCGTAGTCGAAACCGTCGCCGGTCAACGCATAGATGTTGCCGAAGGTGGTGCCGAACTCATCGTTGAAAAATGGCCCCTGAATCCCCGGCGGCAGGGTCTGGCGAATGTCGCTGACCTTCTTGCGCACCTGATACCAGAGGTCCGGAATCTCCACCGAATGCATGGAGTCGCGGGCGATGAACGTGACCTGGGATTCACCGGGGCGCGAGAACGAAACAATCCGCTCGTACTCGCCGGTTTCCATCAGTTTCTTTTCGATGCGCTCGGTGACCTGACGCGAGACTTCCTGCGCCGTGGCGCCCGGCCAGCGGGTCTGGATGACCATCGCCTTGAAGGTGAACGGCGGGTCTTCACTCTGGCCGAGCTTGGTGTAGGACAAGGCGCCGACGATCGCCAGCAAAAGCATCAGGAACAGTACGATCTGGCGATTGCGCAGCGCCCAGGCGGAAAGATTGAAACCCATCGGGGATTACTCCTTGTCCGCCAGATTGACCACGCGGTTGGAGCGATCCACCGGACGCACCTGCTGCCCTTCCAGCAGCACGTGAACGCCGGCGGCGACCACCCAGTCGCTGGCGTTCAGGCCTTCGAGCACCGGCACGGTTTTCTCACCGAACGGGCCGGTGCGCACCGGGGTCTTTTTCAACGTGTTGTTGGCGCTGACGACCCAGACGTAAGTCGCGCCGTTTTCGGCCGTCAGCGCCGAGAGCGGCACCGACAGCGGGATGACATCTGCGGTCTGCACGAAGACCCGCGCGCTCTGGCCCAGTTCTGCCGGGACCTTGCCGGAGGTGAATGAAATGCGTGCGGCGAAGGTGCGGGATTTCGGATCGGCGGCCGGCGACAGCTCGCGGATCTGCCCGGCGAAGCGCTGGTTCTGTTGCGTCCACAGCTCCACCGAGACCGGCTGACCGACCTTGAAGCGGCCGAAACTCTGCTCCGGCAGGCTGATCAGCACTTCCCGCTCGCCATCAGTGGCGAGGGTGAAAACGGTTTGCCCGGCGGCGACCACTTGCCCGACTTCCACCGAACGCTTGGCCACCACGCCATCCTGGGGTGCACGCAGCACGGCGTAACTGGCCTGATTGGTCGAGACGTTGAATTCGGCTTTGATCTGTTTGAGGCGGGCTTCGCCGGAGCGGTAGAGGTTCTCGGCATTGTCGTAGGCCGAGCGGCTGACCATCTGCCGCTCCATCAGGGTCTTGTAGCGATCACGTTCGGCGCGCACCAGGTTCAGGTTGGCTTCGGCGGCCGCGACCTGGGCCCGGGTGGCTTCCAGTTGCAGGCGTACATCCTGCGGATCGAGTTCGGCGAGTGGTTGATCGGCTTTCACGCGCTGGCCTTCCTCGACCAGTCGTCGGCTGACTTTGCCGCCGATGCGGAACGCCAGATCGGGTTCGTAGCGGGCGCGAACCTCGCCCGGATAACTTTCCATCGCCTGCGCCGAAGGCTCTGGCTGCACCACCATGGCCGGTCGCACGCTGACTTGCGTCACCTCTTCCTTGCCACATGCCGACAATAAAAACGCCAGACTGACTGGCACCGCAAAGGACAACGCATGGCGGAACATGGTGAAGGACCTTTCGCTAAGGAGGCTTGGAATAATTATACTGGCCGGTATGTTATTAATAGCAAACTCACCAGTCCAGTATTAAAAGCGAAGAATGTCGAACAATCTTTCCACTCCAAACGGCCCGGGCCGACCGAAGGATCCGGCCAAACGCCAGGCGATTCTCGAGGCGGCGAAAATCCTGTTCCTGAGTCATGGCTATGCCAACACCAGCATGGACGCGGTGGCCGCCGAGGCCGGGGTGTCGAAGCTGACGGTCTACAGCCATTTCAACGACA
Source organism: Pseudomonas sp. RIT778 (assembly GCF_019718735.1). Lineage (NCBI taxonomy): Bacteria > Pseudomonadati > Pseudomonadota > Gammaproteobacteria > Pseudomonadales > Pseudomonadaceae > Pseudomonas > Pseudomonas sp. RIT778. Next base: position 234,128 of record NZ_JAIHBA010000001.1, read on the forward strand.
AGGAGACGCTGTTCTCCGCCGCCGTGGTGGCCAAATGCGAGGAGCAATTGCCGCCGCTGTTCTTCGAATTGCCGGACGGCATCGCGGTGGAAAATGTGTTGCTGAACATTGCGCGAGGGTTTCACCACCTGATCAACAGCGATGAATCGGTGAACCTGCATCGTTTGATCATGGCGCTGGGCAGTCAGGATCCGAAGCTGTCGCTGATCTTCTTCGAGGCCGGCCCGCAGCGCATGGTGCAGGGGATGGAACGGTTGCTGCGGCGGATTCACGAAACCGGCGTGCTGAGCATCGATAACCCGCACAACGCCGCCGAGCACTTCTTTTGCCTGATCAAGGGCGCGGGGAATTTCCGCCTGTTGTACGGCTGCGGTGAGCCGCTGACCGACGAGGCAGCGGAAAGTCATGTGCAGGAAGTGGTCGGGCTGTTCATGCGGGCCTTTCGACCCTGAAAACAAAAATCCCACGCCATGCGTGGGATTTTCTTATGCGACGGCTCAGGCCTTGAGCGCTTTCTTCGGGTAGATGTCATAACGGCTGGATTTGCCATCCAGCGCATGACTCGGTTTCGGCCCTTCGATGCACGGCGCCTTGCGCGGGCGCTTGACCACCACCCGGTGCGTGGCCAGTGCCAACGCCGCTTCCAGCAACGCCGGTGCATCCGGATCATCGCCTACCAGCGGGCGGAACAGGCGCATCTCCTTCTTCACCAGCGCGGTTTTCTCACGATGCGGGAACATCGGATCGAGGTAGATCACCTGCGGCGGCTCGCCCTCCCAGTTGCGCATCACGTCGATGGAGTTGCCCTTGAGCAGCTTCATCCGCGCCACGATCGGCGCCACATCGAAGTCTTCCGCCGCACGGGCCAGACCATCCTCCAGCAAGGCGCCGATCAATGGCTGGCGCTCGATCAGGCTCATCTCGCAGCCGAGACTGGCCAGCACGAACGCATCTTTCCCGAGCCCCGCCGTCGCATCCAGCACCCGAGGACGCACGCCCTGGGCGATGCCGACCGCCTTGGCGATCATCTGCCCGCTGCCGCCGCCGTACAACCGGCGATGGGCCGCGCCACCTTCGACGAAGTCGACCCGCACCGGCCCCGGCGCATCCGGCCCCAGCTGTTGCAGCTGCAAACCCTGCTCGCCGACCTGCAGGGCAAACTCGCCGTCAGCCACCTGCAACGGCAGGTTCAGGCGCTGCGCCCACTGCTCGGCCTGCGCTTCGAACGTCGGGCCGAGGGCCTCGACATGGATGCGGCAGGCCGCGGGTTGCTCAATCATGGAAAACACGCTCAAAAAAGTTAAGGATCGGCAAAATCCGCCGATAACCCAATCAACGCGCATTTTGCCAGAGCTGAGCGTCAACCGAAAAAAATGTCAGGCATTCTTCCCACATCGATTGGCTACATTTCGCCCACAGGCGACTTCAGCCGTCATAACACTCAAGCATTGGGCGGCGTCAGCCACCTGTGGCAGGATTTCTTTGCCCAGGCACTGGCCGAACAATCGAGTGATGTGGTGCCGGCCTGCGGCACTTTCCCGCCGGTTGATCTGGAAAGTCCTGAAGAACCGACCGTCGGCAGCGAACTGCACGCGCACATCATCAGCCAGCGTGAATGCGATGTGGTGGAAACCGAGGTGCGTCCGCCGGAGCCGCTGTTCCTGCCGATCGCCGAAATCGACATGACACTGGCCGAGCCGTACCCTCCGTTCCCGGCAGAAGAAATCAAGACTCAGCAAAAGCAGCAGGATTTCGACAGCAGCTGGGTTCGTCCTGTCGTGATCAACAACGGCCAGCCGATTCCGGAACCGGGCCCTGCCCCGCAGAAAAAACCGCTGTACCTGCCGATTGCCGAGTTCGACCTGGACCTGCTGCAGCCTTACCCGCCATTCCCGCCGGAAGAAATCGTCGAGCAGCAGAAAGCCCTGGACTTCGATAACGGCTGGGTGCGCCCAATCGTTCAGCAGAACCTGCGCATCGCCGCCTGATCCCTCAGCGACACACGCTCCAGCGCCCGACATCGACATGAAAGTGATTGCGATGGGCTGTGTTGTAGTCCGGACTCAACACCACACTGAACGCCTCGCAGGCGCCATCGCGCACCTGACGTAGAAACTGCGCGTCCTGATTTTGCTTCGGCCAGTCCTTGAGCACGCTGATCGCACGACCATCCGCCAGGCGGAAGCCGGCGATGTCCAGCGCATCGGCACTGGCATGGCGGCTGAGCGCGCCGCTCTCACGGTTGTAGACGTTGCGGCAGGCGAAGCTGCCGAGGTGATCGACCCGCGCCACCGACTGTCCGTAGGCCTGCTGCGCCGCCGGTTGCAGCGTGTGGTGCTCGAACATCGCAAACGCCACGGCCAACGGGCAACTGGCGAGAAAGCTGCTGCTGAGCCCCACCCCGCCACCCTGCACGCGCAAGGCGCCGATCAACGGGCATTTGGCATCGGGGCTGTCGGCCTGTGGCGAAACCCGCAGGCCGGAGCTGCCCAATGCCTGCTCGCACAAGGCCGGATCGCTGCGCAGGCGCATCAACTTGTAGCCCGTGAGCCAGTTGGGCGTCGCCTGCACGTCCAGCGGTGCCCACGGGTTCCACTGCGGCGGCACATCGAGCCAACCGCGCCAGACGCCGATCAGCCCGCCACCGATGATCAGCAGTCCTGCCAACAGCAGCCAGCGCCCCATGCTCATCCCTTGAAGAATTGATTGGCCTTGGCGTACGGCATCGAGCGGGAGGTAAAGGTGAACGTGCCGGATTGCTGGATCTCTTCAGCCGCGCGGAAAAACTCGCCGAACGCCGCCAGTGCCAGCGCCGAACCGGTGCTGATCCGCTTCACGCCCATTTCTTCGAGCTGCTGCACGGTCAGTTTCAAGCCGCCGGACATCAACACATTGACCGGTTTCGGCGCCACCGCGCGCACCACCGCCAGAACTTCTTCGGCGGTGCGCAGGCCCGGCGCGTACAGCACGTCGGCGCCGGCTTCGGCAAAGGCCTGCAAGCGGCGGATGGTGTCGTTGATATCGGGATTGCCGTGCAGGTAGTTTTCCGCACGGGCCGTCAGCATGAAGGGAAACGGCAAGGTGCGCACCGCAGCGACAGCGGCTTCGATCCGCGCCACCGCGTGTTCGAAGCAGTAGATCGGCGAGTCTTCCCGGCCGGTGGCATCTTCGATCGAGCCGCCCACGGCGCCCGCCTCGGCTGCGCGGATCAGACTTTGCGCCGATTCGGCCGGGGCGTCGGCGAAGCCGTTTTCCAGATCCACCGCCACCGGCAGATCGGTGGCCGCGACAATCGCCCGGACATTGGCCAGCGTATCGTCGAGACTCAGGCCGCCATCGGGCTTGCCCTGAGAGAACGCATAACCGGCGCTGGTGGTCGCCAGCGCCTGATAGCCGAGACTGGCGAGCATCTTCGCGGAGCCGGCATCCCATGGATTGGGAATAACGAAAATCCCGGGGCGTTCGTGCAGCGCTTTGAAAGTTTCGGCTTTACGGGCTTGGGCGTCCATCGGCAGGCTCCTGGGCAGGAAAAGAATCCGCCTCAGAGCAGGCCAAGTTGCTCGGCGGCGGGTTCTCTGTATAGCTCAGGCAAAGGTCGCAGGCCAGGCAAACGTTGCATCAGTTGTGCGTGAAAACGTTGCGCCAGCTTCGCCGCGAGGAGGTTGTCGGCGGTGTGCAGGAAGATGTACGGCGTGCGGCCCTCTTCGATCCACTCGGCGATCTTCGCCACCCACGGCACCAGGAACGGATCGTTGGCCTCAAGCTCCGGATGGCCGATGAAGCGCACCTGCGGGAATTGCGTGAACGCTGCCGGACGCGTCGGTACGCGGGGCTTTTTCGATTGTGCGTGGATCACCGACGATTCGGTGGACAGACAACTGAACAGCGCGCGCGGATCGAGACAGATGCGCTCAACGCCGCGATCCAGCAACAGCCGGTTGAGCAGTCGCTCACTCTCACCCTTGGCGAAAAACTGTTCGTGGCGCACTTCCACCGCCAGCGGACAATCCAGCGCATCGATGAATGCGGCGAGTTCCGGCAAGCGGTGCGGCGTGAAGCTTTTCGACAGTTGCAGCCACATTGGCGAGACGCGCTCACCGAGCGGCTTGAGTAACTGGAGGAAAGTTTCGGCGGCAGTCAGCTGATCGCGCAAGTCGCCGCTGTGGCTGATGTCACCGGGGAACTTGGCGGTGAAACGAAAGTGCTCCGGCATCACCTCGGCCCAGCGCTGCACGGTGGCCGGCGACGGGCTGGCGTAGAAGGTCGTGTTGCCTTCAACAGCGTTGAATACTTGGGAATAGAGTCCGAGGAAATCCGAGGTCCTGGCGTCTACCGGATACAGATACTCGCGCCAGGCGTTTTCGCTCCAGGACGGGCAACCAAGGTAGTAAGGCAGATCCATCAGATGTACAGATCGAGGCCCAGCACGTCTGCATCCCAATCGACAAAACCGGCGGTGCTCAGGTAGCTGGCCAGGGCCATGGCCACGCTTTTTTTCATCGCGCGGTGATAAATCATGTCTTGTTGGCGGGCGGGCAGATTGCTCAGGCGTTGCGCGGTGGCTTTGGCGGCACGGGCAGCCAATTGCTCTTCGGTCGGGAATTCCAGCTCGCCGTCGATATCGTCGACGGACTCATCCAGCGCCGGATTGCCTTTGCGAGGCTTGCGCTTGATGGGGTAGGAATGAGTGGAAACGCCGTCTATACGCATAAAGTCATGCTCGGTATCGATGATGGCAATTTAGCGGCACCTGACCGACTTAGCAAATCGCCGAGTGATAACTAGAACACATAAAAGACAAAAGGTTTAAAGCGAGGGGTTAGAAACGGACGATTGGCTTTGTTGAGGCAATCACTGAACTTGTGGGAGCGAGCTTGCTCGCGAAAACATGGATATGGTCACCATTGATGGTGACTGACCCACCGCATTCGCGAGCAAGCTCGCTCCCACAGGATCTCACATGGATCAGCGGGCTTTCGGGGTGGCGACTTTGTCGCGCAGATAAACCGGCTGGGCGTCGTCTGCCGGAATCGCCTCACCGCGTTCCCAGGCAAATCGCGCCAAGGTCAGCAAGTCTTCGGCATGGGGCAGCATGCCGGCATCGGAACCGCTCAGGTTTACAGCGATGCGCTCGCCATAACCCCAGCCGGTGCCGGCACCGAACCAGTCACCCGAAGCATCGTCCGGCAATGCGGCGACTTCCGGCGGCAGCACCGCCTCGGCGCCGACCAGACGCATCTCCCCGGCCGTCTCGCGGTAGCAGCCCCAATACACCTCATCCATCCGCGCATCGATGGCAGCCGCGACCTGGCTCACGCCATGCTCGCGATAAGCCCGTTGCGCCAGCACGGCCAGGTTCGACACCGGCAACACCGGGCGATCCAGTGCAAAGGCCAGGCCCTGCACCACTCCGATGGCAATCCGCACGCCGGTGAAAGCGCCCGGGCCACGGCCGAAAGCGATGGCGTCCACCGCTTGCAGGGTGGTGCCGGCGTCGGCCAGCAGTTGCTGGATCATCGGCAGCAGTTTCTGCGCATGCAGGCGCGGGATCACCTCGTAATGGCTCGTGACCTTGCCGTCATGCAGCAAGGCAACGGAGCAAGCTTCAGTCGCGGTGTCCAGGGCCAGCAAGGTGCTCATCGATGTGTCCGTAAATCAGGTGGGGAAAAAGTGCGCCAGTATAAACAACTACGGCCCGCAAGCGGGCCGTGGATGATGCAGCGGATCAGGTTTTTCAGCTCAGCGCTTCAAGCACCTTGGCGGTGATCGCTTCAACCGAACCGACGCCAGGGATATGGCTGTACTTCGGCTTGCCACCGTTTTTTGCGGACAGGTTCTGGTAGAACTCCACCAGCGGCTTGGTCTGCGAATGGTAGACCGACAGGCGATGACGCACGGTTTCTTCGGTGTCGTCCTTGCGCTGTACCAGCTCTTCGCCGGTGATGTCGTCTTTGCCGGCCAGTTTCGGCGGGTTGTAGACGATGTGGTAAACGCGGCCGCTGGCCTCGTGAACGCGACGACCGGCGATACGCTGAACGATTTCTTCGTCTTCAACGGCGATTTCGACCACGGCGTCCAGCTCGACACCGGCAGTCACCAGCGCTTCAGCCTGAGGAATGGTGCGCGGGAAGCCATCGAACAGGAAACCGTTGGCGCAGTCAGCCTGAGCGATACGGTCCTTGACCAGCGCGATGATCAGGTCATCCGACACCAGGCCGCCGGCATCCATGATGCTCTTGGCCTTGATGCCCAGCTCGGTGCCGGCCTTGACCGCAGCACGCAGCATGTCGCCGGTGGAGATTTGCGGAATGCCGAATTTCTCGGTGATGAACTTAGCCTGAGTACCTTTACCGGCCCCGGGAGCTCCCAGCAGAATGACGCGCATCGATGTGCTCCTCAATTTTTTATATAAAAAACAACGGATTCGCCTCGTGGGGCCAATCTCATAAAACGGGTCGTGGCCGCCCAAACGGCCAAAGGCTGATCAAGATACACAGCAGGCTGCGCCCACACAAGACGCCAAAAGTCGGAGAAACCGGCGCCCGCCGCGACCTTGCGACGCGGTTCCCCAAGTCGCAACCCCATCATTAACTGTCGCCTGACCGCATTTTTCCCACGGCCAATAAACGGCACCCGAGGTTCGCCCGGGGTGCCCCGCCCCACGCAGAAAACCTTAGCCGGTATTTCGCAAACCGGCGGCAATCCCCGCCACAGACACCAGCAACGCCTGTTCCACCGGGCTGCCCTGCTCGACATTCTGCTGCCGTGAACGCGCCAGCAACTCGGCCTGCAATAGATGCAGCGGGTCGAGGTAGGTGTTGCGCAGGCGGATGAATTCCAGGGTGTCTGGGCTATGTGCCAGTAGCTGCGACTGACCGGTCAGGCCGAGGACAACGGAACAGGCCTGCGACAATAGGTCGCGTAAGTGCGCACCCAAAGGCAGCAACTCCGGCTCCACCAGACGCTCGTCGTAGGACTGCGCGATATCGGCGTCGGCCTTGGCCAGCACCATCTCCAGCATGTCGATGCGCGTGCGGAAGAACGGCCACTGCTCGCGCATCTGCCCGAGCAATTCGCCTTCGCCGCGTTCCAGCGCTTTGCTCAACGCGGTTTCCCAGCCGAGCCAGGCCGGCAGCATCAGGCGAGTCTGGGTCCAGCCGAAGATCCACGGAATTGCCCGCAGGCTCTCGATGCCCCCCGCACGGCGCTTGGCCGGACGGCTGCCCAATGGCAAGCGGCCCAACTCCTGCTCCGGCGTCGACTGGCGGAAATACTCGACGAACTGCGGATTTTCCCGCACCACCGCACGGTAAGCGGCGACACCGTCGGCGGCCAGTTCATCCATCAGATGCCGCCATTCAGGCGTCGGTGGCGGCGGTGGCAACAGGGTCGCTTCGAGCACGGCAGCCAGATACAGATTGAGGTTTTGTTCAGCGATGTCCGGCAGGCCGAATTTGAATCGAATCATTTCCCCCTGCTCGGTGGTGCGGAAACGTCCGGCCACCGACCCCGGCGGCTGCGACAGAATCGCCGCGTGCGCCGGGCCGCCGCCACGGCCCACGGTGCCACCGCGACCGTGGAACAGCAGCAGTTCGACTTGCTGCTCGCGGCAGATTTCCACCAGCCGTTCCTGCGCCCGGTATTGCGCCCAGGCCGCCGCCGTGGTGCCGGCGTCCTTGGCCGAGTCGGAATAGCCGATCATCACTTCCTGCGGGCCTTGCAACCGCGCGCGGTAACCCGGCAGCAGCAACAGACGTTCGATCACAGGTCCTGCGTTGTCGAGGTCGGCGAGGGTTTCGAACAGCGGCACCACGCGCATCGGCCGCAGTACGCCGGATTCCTTGAGCAGCAACTGCACCGCGAGCACATCGGAAGCGGCACCCGCCATGGAGATCACGTAGGAGCCCAGCGAAGCGCCCGGCGCGGCGGCGATTTCCTTGCAGGTGGCGAGCACTTCGGCGGTATCGGCCGAGGGTTTGAAATGCGCCGGCAGCAACGGCCGACGGTTTTGCAGTTCGCGAGTCAGGAAGCTGATGCGCTGTTCTTCGTCCCATTCCTCGTATTTGCCGAGGCCGAGGTAATCGGTGATTTCGGTCATGGCCGCGCTGTGGCGGGACGAATCCTGACGCACATCAAGGCGCACCAGGAACAGCCCGAACGTCACGGCCCGACGCAGGCAATCGAGCAACGGCCCATCGGCGATCACGCCCATGCCGCATTCGTGCAGCGAGTTGAAACACAGCTCCAGCGGATCGAGCAGGTCGCGATTGTTGTGCAGCACATCCGCCGGGGCCGGCGTAGTAGCGGTCAGCGACGCATGGGCCCAGTTACGCGTGGCGCGCAGCCGTTCGCGCAATTGCTTGAGCACCGCACGATACGGCTCGGCACTGTCGCCGGCCCGAGCCTTGAGCGCTTTGCTGGCCTGCTGCATCGACAGTTCGGCCGCCAGGTGATCGACGTCACGCAGGTACAGATCCGCCGCCATCCAGCGCGCCAGCAACAGCACTTCGCGGGTCACGGCAGCTGTCACATTCGGGTTGCCGTCACGGTCGCCGCCCATCCACGAAGCGAAGCGGATCGGCGCAGCTTCCAGTGGCAAGCGCAAACCGGTGGCCGCAAACAGCGCCTGATCGGCCTTGCGCATATGATTGGGAATCGCCTGCCACAGCGAGTGTTCGATCACCGCAAAACCCCACTTGGCTTCGTCCACCGGAGTCGGCCGGGTGCGGCGGATTTCTTCGGTGTGCCAGGCTTCGGCGATCAAACGTTGCAGGGTGTTGTGGATCTGCTCGCGTTCGGCCGTGGTCAAGTCGCGATGATCCTGAGCCGCCAGTTGCGCGGCAATCGCGTCGTACTTCTGGATCAGCGTGCGGCGGGCCACTTCGGTCGGGTGCGCGGTGAGCACCAGTTCGATTTCCAGCCGCGCCAATTGCCGGGCCAGGGATTCGGCGCTGTGCCCTTCGTTGCGCAGGCGGGCGAGCAGTTCCGGCAGCACGCGGGATTCGAACGGCGCGGCCTGGGTCTCTTCCCGGCGGTGGATGAGCTGGTACTGCTCGGCGATGTTCGCCAGATTGAGAAACTGGTTGAAGGCCCGCGCCACCGGCAGCAGTTCGTCTTCGCTCAATTGATTGAGGCTGGCGCTGAGTTCGGCGTCCATCGAGCCGCGCCGGTCGGCCTTGGCGCCCTTGCGGATCTGCTCGATCTTATCGAGAAACGCCTCACCGTACTGGTCACGGATGGTGTTGCCCAGCAGCTCACCGAGCAGGTGAACGTCTTCGCGCAAGCGTGCATCAATATCGGTCATCAGCATCTCTCCAGCAGTAATCGGTGACGGATCGCAAGTGAGTGGATGAACAGAGAGTGCCGCTCTGGGACGCTTCTTACAAGCAGACGACGAAGGGACTTTAAACCTTGAGGGTTGAAGCTAGTCTCAACAGTAAGCCGCACAACGGCTTGCCGCCGGCTGACGCCGGACACTCACCAAGACCTGCCATGAGCAGGTGCGACATGAGGTTTTTATGAAAATCCGTGAACTCGCCCAGCATTGGGAAGAAACCGCCAAGGGTCGCCTGACCGATACCGGCTACACGATTCATCTGGATGTGGAAGCTGCCGCACGGCTGGCGGCGATCGCCGAGATGTACCCCAAACGCCACGCCGAAGAGCTGCTCGGTGAGTTGATCGGCGCCGCCCTCGAAGAGTTCGAAGCGAGCCTGCCGTATGTGAAAGGTTCGACCGTGGTCGCCACCGACGAGGAAGGCGATCCGTTGTATGAAGATGTCGGCCCGACCCCGCGTTTTCTCGCATTGTCGCGGCGTCATCTGCACGACTTGTCGGCGGCTGCCGGCAAGCAGAAACACTGACACAACAAAAATCGAAACGTGGGAGCGAGCTTGCTCGCGAAAGCGGTATGTCAGGCACTGTAGTGGTGACTGATCCATCGCTATCGCGAGCAAGCTCGCTCCCACATTGACTGTGTTCAGACTCAAAAAACGCACGCTTTATTACCCCGCGCGTACCACTCTCCCCCGTCAAAGTTCCCGGTTTAGAGCCTTGTCCAATTGGTCAGAATATTTTTTGGCGATGAGCCATCTTTTCTGAACTTTTGAAAAATGCCTTCGGTCGGAACAGGTAACCACGCCTGGAACGAGCGTTTCAAAACGCACTTGCACATGACGGTTGCGGCTCCGCTACCAGGATGGATTTCGAAGCTTTCAAGGAGTTAACCAATGGAGTTGAAGACCATGAAGACCCAAACCTCGTTTTCCCACCTGCGCGGTCTGAAACTGGCCGCTCTCGCCATCGGCACCAGCTTCGTGCTGGCCGGTTGCGCCGGCAATCCACCGACCGAGCAGTACGCCGTGACTCAATCGGCGGTCAACAGCGCGGTCAGCGCCGGCGGTACCGAATTCGCCGCCGTCGAGATGAAGCAAGCGCAGGACAAACTCAAACAAGCCGAAATCGCCATGCACGACAAGAAGTATGACGAGGCTCGCACATTGTCCGAACAGGCCGAGTGGGACGCCCGCGTCGCTGAACGCAAGGCTCAAGCGATGAAAGCCGAACAAGCTGTGAAGGATTCCCAGAAAGGTGTTCAGGAACTGCGTCAGGAAAGTCAGCGCACCGTGCAGTAAGCGCGCATCCCGACCGCAAGGCTGAAACTCTTATCGATAGAAAGGACGAACGATTATGCGTAAACAACTGATGATCCCCGCTCTCCTGGCCGCAAGCGTTGCCCTGGCTGCCTGCTCGACGCCGCCGAACCCGAACCTGGAACAGGCGCGCACCAACTACGCCGGCCTGCAGGCCAACCCGCAGGCCAGCAAAGTGGCAGCGCTGGAAACCAAGGATGCCAGTGATTACCTGGACAAGGCCGACAAGGCTTATCTGGACAAGGAAGACCAGCACAAGGTCGACCAACTGGCCTATCTGACCAACCAGCGCGTGGAAGTGGCCAAGCAGACCATCGCCCTGCGTACCGCTGAAGCCAATCTGAAGAACGCCGCCGCCCAACGTGCCCAGGCCCGTCTGGACGCTCGCGATCAGCAGATCAAGCAGCTGCAGGACAGCCTCAACGCCAAGCAGACCGATCGCGGTACTTTGGTGACCTTCGGTGACGTGCTGTTCGCCACCAACAAGGCCGACCTGAAATCCAGCGGTCTGGTGAACATCAACAAACTGGCGCAGTTCCTCCAGGAAAACCCTGATCGCAAAGTGATCGTCGAGGGCTACACCGACAGCACCGGCACCGCGAACTACAACCAGTCGCTGTCCGAGCGTCGCGCGACTTCAGTGCAGGTTGCACTGATCAAGATGGGCGTCGATCCGTCGCGCATCGTTGCCCAGGGTTACGGCAAGGAATACCCGGTAGCGGATAACACTTCCGTCTCGGGCCGTGCCATGAACCGTCGGGTGGAAGTGACCATTTCCAACGACAACCAGCCAGTGGTACCGCGTTCGGCCGTGAGCTCGACCACGCACTGATTTGCTGAGCGGTAAATGAAAAGCCCCGCCTGAGTGATCAGGCGGGGCTTTTTTTGTCTGACGCAGATTTACTCTTCGAGCTTCTGCGGCGTCTCCTGGCCCATGCAGCGCACGGCCTTTTTCTGGCTGTTGACCAGCACCCCGGTCAGGCCTTTCTGTTCGGTGTCGAACAGCACCAGCACGCCATCGATGCACTGCGCCACTTGCGGCGCCGGGGTCAGGGAGACTTTGTATTCTTCGCCGGGAATGGTCTTGAGCATGGTGAATTCGTTGAGCAGCAACGCATCCTCGGGTTTGGCGAAGTGCAGGTAGCCGTAGTACCACAGGGCGCCGACGGTGCCGAGGATGCTGCAGATGCCGGTGATGATCAGCGGGATGGCGTTACGTTCTTCACTCATTGCGGACTCTCTGGTGGTTCGTCTTCAGAATTCGGGGGTGTCGGATAATTCGGGATCTCGCCGAGGCGGCGCAGGCCGTTGAAGTGTTCGGGATCGTCAAGGTAGCGCAGCATCACCTGACGCCAGACCGGATCGCCGAAGGTCTGCACATGGCCGCCGCGAGTCAGTTGCAGCACGCGCGGTGGCGGCGCAGCTTGATACAGACGGATGCCGTTGGAAAGGGGCACCAGAGGATCGTCAAGGCTGTGGAAGATCAGTTTCGGCACGCCGTTGAGCTGCGGCATCGCGTTGATCGCACTGTCGCCATCCGGCACCAGCCACGACAGCGGCACCTGAAACGGCCAGGTCAGCCACGAAGTGCTGAGGGCGTATTGGCCGACGCTGCGGTAACTGGCAGGCACACCGTCGAGCACCAGGGCCTTGAGCTGTTTTTGTCTTTCCGGATGTTGCACCAGCCAATGCACGGCCATTGCACCACCCAAGCTCTGGCCGAGCAGGATCAGCGGTTTGCCTTTGACCTCAGGCGCCTTGTCCAGCCAGGCGAAGGCGGCATCAATGTCCTGATAGATCGCCGGCAGGCTCGGTTCGCCCTCGGACAAGCCGTAACCGCGATAGTCCACCAGCAGCACTTGATAGCCGTTTTTCGGCAGCCACCAGCTTCCGCCCAGGTGCATCGGCAGATTGCCGCCGTTGCCGTGCAGATGCAGCACCGTGCCCTTGACCTCGACCCCGGGCTTGGCCGGCAGCCACCAGGCGTTCAGCTTGAGGCCGTCCGCGGTGGTCAGGGTGACGGTGCGGTATTCGAGTTTGGCCTTTTCCGGGGTGAAGATCTGACCGGGCTCGGGATAGAACAGCAAGGAGCTGCAACCGCCGAGGGTCAGGAGCAGGCAAAGGATGCCGAGGATTCTCATCCGGTGAAACCTCGCAAAATTTTGAGTTGGAATTAGATCGTTCCCACGTCGAGGCGTCGAACCGTCCGCGTGGGAATGCCGCCATGGACGCTCCGCGTCCACTGTGACGCGGAGCGTCACGGGATGCATTCCCACGCAGAGCGTGGGAACGATCAACGTGGGAACGATCAATCGGTGTTGTTACAGGATGTTGGAGTAATCCGCCTCGATCCGGTCCAGGCTCAAGTGATTGAGGAAGTTGGAGAAGCACATCCACGCCGACAGCGCGTTCATGTCGCGGAACTGGTCCGGCAGGTACTTGGGCGGCACCACCAGACCTTCGTCCACCAGCTGACGCAGGGTTCGCATGTCCTCAAGCGTGGTCTTGCCACAGAACAACAGCGGGATCTGTTCGAGCTTGCCCTTGCGCACGGCCAACTGAATGTAGTTGTAAACCATGATGAAGCCCTTGAGGTAGGACAAGTCTTTGGTGAATGGCAGACCGGTCGGCGTCGATCCACGGAAAACCCGACTGGCGTTGCCGTAGCTTTCCGCCATCTCGAAACCCTGCTCGCGGAAGAACTCGAAGATCTGCAGGAAATCCGCGCCCTCCTCGACCATGTGAATGGCGCGGGTGCGGTTGGTCAGTTTGCGCAGGCGGCTCGGGTAGGAAGCGAACGCGATGATTTCCATCAGGATCGCCAGGCCTTCCTGAGTCACCGTCGACGAGGGCGGGCCCTTGGACAGGAAGGTGCAGATCGGCTGGTTCAAGCCGTTGAGCGTGGTGCCGACGTGCACCAGGCCTTCGTGAACCTCCAGCGCCCGCACGTCGCGGTCGTTGAACATCGCGTCGGTGCGGATCTTGATGTAGTCGGCACCCGCCGCCGCATCGGCGACGATACCGTCGGACTCGAACACGCGGATGGTTTCCTCGGCCTCGCCGAACACCTTGTTCAGGCGGGTTTGCAACAGGTGAACGGCGTCCTTGGCGGTAAGGGTCTTCGGTTCGTCCTTCAGATCGCCACGACCGTCGATGTTGTTCAGATAGTCCGACATCATCAGGCCGAGGTCGGCCAGGGTCGGGTCACCGGCGTGGAACGCGTCGGACGCGGCGCCGTACAGTTCCTGGGAGATCAGGCCGAAATCCTCGGTGCCGCGCGCTTCGAGCATGCGCACCACCATCCGGTATTCCTTGCACATGCGGCGCATGATCTGGCCGACCGGGTTGAACTGGCCGAGCTGGCGGGTGATGTCGCGCTCGATGTTCTGGAATTCCAGCTTGACCTTGCTCGAATCGAAGGACAGCGGCCGGTTGAGGTAGTAGTCGCGATCCACCGCCGGCAATTCCTTGCCCTTGGCCTTGAGGAAGCCCTTGCGGATGTTCTCGTCCCACTTGACCGCGTCGAGCACGCGGATCGGCGTCTGCGCCAGCACTATGCGATCGGACAGAATGCGTATCGTCTGCTGGTAATCGTCCACCCGAAACTCCTGTAGAAAACATGACGAACTGAATTATTTGGCTTTGACCTGATGCTGATAGCGCGCCGCTTCGACGAAAACGTCGGAATTGGCCGGGTCGTCGAGGTAAGCAAAGACCTTTTCAAGCGGGCTGTCGACCTGCACGCCCTCGCCGTCATCGGTCTGGAAGCCCTGGCCGTCGAGGGTCTTCTGGGCGATGGCCTGGTTGATCTGTTCGAGGTCGAGGTTGTAGATCACCAGTTCGCGCTTGTCGGTGATCTCGAAACCGGCAATGGTGAAGTGCCCGCCGTATTGCGCCGGCACCTTCGCCGACAGGTACCAGCGGTTGCCGTGGCGCGACACTGTGAACGGATAGGCTTCACGCTCGCGGGGTTTAGCTTTGAAGTACGCAACCGCCTGATAGCGATCGTTGCCCAGGCGCGTCAGCTCCAGATTCATCGGCTCGCCCCAGGCATTGGTGCTCGACCATTGGCCGAGCAGGCCCTTGGGTGCCGGTTCACTGGCGGGCAGCGGCTCCTTGAAGGTCACCAGACATCCGCTGAGCAGCAGGAACGACAAGGCGATCAGCACGCCACGCCAGGCTTTCATTCGACACTCCCTAGAACCTGAAACACCTTCCCCTGTGGGAGCGGGCTTGCTCGCGAAAGCGGTTTCACATTCAACACTTCAGTTGACTGACCCACCGTATTCGCGAGCAAGCCCGCTCCCACAAGGGACCTCCATCGGCCGGCTATCAGACCGACGCGAGTACCAGGTGCATATAGCGCGTCAGAATGCCGAGCATGTCCTCTTCGGCCAAAGGCTCGGCGTCGTTGAGCAGGCCCTGATATTCCATCCGTCCGATAATCGCCGTCAACACCTTGGCATCCTGCTGTGGCTCGCGCGAGCCCAATACCTGGAACAACTGGCAGGTGCCCTGCAACAGAATCTGCTGGTGGGAACGCACCAGTTCCGCCAGACGCGGGTTGAGCAGTGCTTCCTGACGGAACGCCTGTTCGGCCATCAAATGCTCGCGCCGGTTGACCAGTTGCCGGTGCACGTAGTCGGCCATCAACCGCGCGATATCGTCGGCCAGTTGCGACCGCGACTCCGGGCTGCCGTCACCGCTGACCACCATTTCGCGCAGCAGGCCTTCGTTGTTGATCCACAGCTTGGCCATGTAGGCCGCACTGCGTTCGACGTACTGGGCGAAGGTATCGGTGAGCAGGTCATCGATGTCCTTGAAGTAATACGTGGTGGCCGACAGTGGCACACCGGCCTCGGCCGCCACCGCACGGTGACGCACGGCCCGCACACCGTCGCGCACGACAATGCGCATCGCCGCATCGAGAATGTCCTGTCGACGCTGTTCACTGCCCTGCCGGCTGGCCTTGCGGCCCTGGTACTGAACACTTTCAGCGACCGCAGTGGCGATTCCCGCTGCACCCTCTTGAGCCATTGCACCGATCACGACAGGCATACCTCTGTTGTTTTCTTCAAAATTAACCATTTGATACGTTTGTACCAGACAGGCAATAAAAAGCCGCCCATTTCAGGCGGCTTTTTTATTGAAACACTTACGCTTGTGGCCGCATGTGCGGGAACAGGATCACGTCGCGGATCGACGGGGAGTTGGTCAGCAGCATCACCAGACGGTCGATGCCGATACCTTCGCCGGCCGTTGGCGGCATGCCGTACTCCAGCGCGCGAACGAAGTCGGCGTCGTAGTGCATGGCTTCGTCGTCGCCGGCGTCCTTGTCGGCCACCTGCGCCATGAAGCGCTCGGCCTGGTCTTCCGCGTCGTTCAGCTCGGAGTAGGCGTTGGCGATTTCACGGCCGCCGATGAACAGCTCGAAGCGGTCGGTGACGTTCGGGTTGTCGTCGTTGCGACGGGCCAGCGGCGACACTTCGAACGGATACTGGGTAATGAAGTGCGGCTGTTCCAGCTTGTGCTCGACCAGCTCTTCGAAAATCATCACCTGCAGCTTGCCCAGACCTTCGAAGCCCAGCACCTTGGCGCCGGCCTTCTTGGCGATGGCGCGCGCCTTGTCGATGTCGTTCAGGTCATCGGCGGTCAGATCGGGGTTGTACTTGAGGATCGAGTCGAACACCGACAGGCGCACGAACGGCTCGCCGAAGTGGAACACCTTGTCGCCGTACGGCACGTCGGTGCTGCCCAGAACCAGCTGCGCCAGTTCGCGGAACAGTTCTTCGGTCAGGTCCATGTTGTCTTCGTAGTCGGCGTAAGCCTGGTAGAACTCCAACATGGTGAATTCAGGGTTGTGACGAGTCGAAACGCCTTCGTTACGGAAGTTGCGGTTGATCTCGAACACTTTTTCGAAGCCGCCAACCACCAGACGCTTGAGGTACAGCTCCGGCGCGATACGCAGGAACATTTCCATGTCCAGCGCGTTGTGGTGGGTTTCGAACGGTTTGGCTGCGGCGCCGCCAGGAATGGTCTGCAGCATCGGCGTTTCGACTTCGAGGAAGTCGCGCTTCATCAGGAAGCTGCGGATGTGCGCGATCACTTGCGAACGGACGCGGAAAGTCTGACGCACGTCTTCGTTGACGATCAGGTCAACGTAGCGCTGACGGTAGCGCTGTTCGGTGTCGGTCAGGCCGTGGTGCTTGTCCGGCAGCGGGCGCAGGGATTTGGTCAGCAGGCGCACGCTGGTCATCTCGACGTACAGGTCGCCCTTGCCGGAACGGGCCAGGGTGCCTTCGGCGGCGATGATGTCGCCCATGTCCCAGGTTTTCACCGCGGCCAGGGTTTCTTCGGACAGGGTCTTGCGGTTGACGTAGACCTGGATGCGACCGGTCATGTCCTGGATCACCATGAACGAGCCACGGTTGAGCATGATGCGACCTGCAACCTTGACCGGGATCGCAGCCTCTGCCAGCTCTTCCTTGGTCTTGTCCGCGTACTGTTTCTGCAGTGCTTCGCAGTAGTTTTCGCGGCGGAAGTCGTTCGGGAAGGCATTGCCCTTGGCGCGCTCGGCAGCAAGCTTTTCCTTGCGCAGGGCGATCAGGGAGTTTTCTTCCTGTTGCAGGGCTTGCGGGTCGAGTTGTTGGTCGCTCATGTCTTTAAATATTCCATCACAGGTTCGTTGCCCCCGCCGATGACGGGGGACTTGAGGTCGGGTGAAAGCTTACAGGCCCGATTTCAGGCTGGCTTCCAGGTATTCGTCGATGTCGCCGTCGAGCACCTTGTCGCAGTCACTGCGTTCGATGTTGGTGCGCAGATCCTTGATCCGCGACGCATCGAGCACGTACGAACGGATCTGGTGACCCCAGCCGATATCCGACTTGGTGTCTTCCAGCGCCTGGGACGCCGCGTTGCGCTTCTGCATTTCCTGCTCGTACAACTTGGCCCGCAGCATTTTCATGGCGGTGTCCTTGTTGGCGTGCTGGGAACGTTCGTTCTGGCAGCTCACCACGGTGTTGGTCGGTACGTGGGTGATACGTACGGCCGAGTCGGTGGTGTTTACGTGCTGACCACCGGCACCGGAGGAACGATAGGTGTCGATCCGCAGGTCTGCCGGGTTGATTTCGATTTCCACCTTGTCGTCGATCTCTGGCGAGACGAAAACCGCGGAGAACGAGGTGTGGCGACGGTTGCCGGAGTCGAACGGGCTCTTGCGCACGAGACGGTGCACGCCGATCTCGGTACGCAGCCAGCCAAAGGCGTATTCGCCCTTGATGTGCACGGTCGCACCCTTGATCCCGGCGACTTCACCGGCCGACAGCTCCATGATGGTCGCGTCGAAACCGCGTTTGTCGGCCCAGCGCAGGTACATGCGCAGCAGGATGTTGGCCCAGTCCTGGGCTTCGGTGCCGCCGGAACCGGCCTGGATGTCCAGGTAGGCGTTGTTCGGGTCCATCTCGTGGCTGAACATACGGCGGAATTCGAGCTTGGACAGGGACTCTTCGAGACCTTGAAGGACTTCGACGACGTCGTTGACCGCGCCCTCGTCGTTCTCTTCAACGGCCATGTCCAGCAGCTCGCGGCAATCGGCCAGGCCACCGTTCAGTTCGTCGAGGGTATCGACGATCTGCGCCAGCGCAGCGCGCTCGCGGCCCAGTTCCTGGGCGTATTCAGGTTTGTTCCAGACTGCAGGATCTTCAAGCTCGCGATTGACTTCGATCAGACGCTCATGCTTTTGATCGTAGTCAAAGATACCCCCGAATAGTTTCGGAGCGCTCGGACAGGTCCTTGATGGTGTTCAGGATCGGGTTGATTTCCATGACGGGCAGCACTCGTTGGCGAACTTTTGAAAGCCGGCGAGTATAACGTAATCAAGCTGTCACGGCAGCCCGTCTGGCGGCTCTTGAGGCGAATGAACCTGATGGTTCATTCGATCCCCACCTGATTGCGCCCGTTGTTCTTGGCCAGGTACAGGCCGCGGTCCGCCGCCGAGATCAGCAGCCGGCAGTCGCTGCCCGACTCCGGCACCATGGTTGCCAGGCCGATGCTGATGGTCAGGCTCGAGCCTTCAGCGGGGGCATTGTGCGGAATCTTCAGCGCCGCGACCGTCTGGCGCAGCTTTTCCGCCACCAGTCGGGCCCCGCCCGGCGAGGTGTTGGGCAGCACCAGCGCAAATTCTTCGCCGCCATAACGCGCCGGCAGATCGGACGGCCGGGCACTGGCCTCGCGGATCGCCGTGGCGACCTTGCGCAAGGCCTCGTCGCCTTCGACGTGGCCGAAGGTGTCGTTGTAGGACTTGAAGTAATCGACGTCGATCATCAGCAGCGACAACTGGCTCTGGTCGCGCAGCGAGCGGCGCCATTCCAGTTCCAGGTATTCGTCGAAGTGCCGGCGGTTGGACAATCCGGTCAGGCCGTCGGAGTTCATCAGGCGTTGCAGGACGAGGTTGGTATCGAGCAATTGCTGCTGGCTGACCCGCAACGCGCGGTAGGCCGCGTCCCGTTGCAGCAACGTCATGTAGGAGCGCGAGTGATAGCGGATACGCGCCACCAGCTCGATGTTGTCCGGCAGTTTCACCAGGTAATCGTTGGCCCCGGCGGAGAACGCCGCGCTCTTGATCAGCGGGTCTTCCTTGGTCGACAGGACGATGATCGGAATGTCCTTGGTCGCCGGGTGATTGCGGTACTCGCGCACCAGGCTCAGGCCGTCGAGGCCGGGCATCACCAGATCCTGCAGGATCACGGTCGGCTTGATCCGCACCGCGTGGGCCACGGCCTGATGCGGGTCGGAGCAGAAGTGGAAGTCGATGTTCTCTTCATTCGACAGCCCACGGCGCACGGCTTCGCCGATCATCGCCTGATCGTCCACCAACAACACCATGGCGGCGTTCTCGTCGGTTTTGATGTCATCGATCTGTAAGTCATTCATGGGCGGTCACCTGAGTGCTGCGGGGGCCAGGATTGCGGATGGATGTGTTCATTTGGGGAAAATCTCCAGCAATCGTGGCGCTATCTTTTCCAGTGGACGGATTTCTACGGCCGCGTCGATGGCTGCGGCAGCCTTGGGCATGCCGTACACCGCACTGCTCTGCTGATCCTGCGCGATGGTCAGGTAACCCTGTTGGCGCATGAGCTTAAGCCCTTGAGCCCCGTCGCGTCCCATCCCTGTCAATAAAACCCCTACTGCGTCACCGTTCCAGTAATTGGCAACGCTTTCGAAAAACACGTCGATCGAGGGGCGGTAGATCTCGTTGACCGGCTCGGCGGTGTAGGCCAGCGTGCCGTTCTTGAGCAAGCGAATATGGTGGTTGGTGCCGGCCAGC
>NZ_JAIHBA010000001.1:254204-315415 GCF_019718735.1 Pseudomonas sp. RIT778
CCACACCACCTGATGCGCCGGCTCGAAGGCCAGCGCACGACGCAGGGCCTCCACCGCCAGAGGCATGTCGTTGACGATTGCGATCTTCATGCCCGCGCTCCTCCGATGAGCTCAACCACCGCGTCGAGCAGGGCGTCGTCATGAAAACTGGCCTTGGCCAGATAATAGTCGGCGCCGGCGTCCAGTCCACGGCGGCGATCTTCCTCGCGATCCTTGTACGACACCACCATCACCGGCAGCGATTGCAGACGGTTGTCGCGGCGCAGCAGCGAGACCAGTTCGATGCCGTCCATGCGCGGCATGTCGATGTCGGTGATCAGCAGATCGAAGTTCTCTGAGCGCAGGGCGTTCCAGCCGTCCATGCCGTCCACCGCGACGGCCACGTCGTAGCCGCGATTGAGCAGCAGCTTGCGTTGCAACTCGCGCACGGTCAGCGAATCGTCGACCACCAGAATCCGTTTGCGCGCGGCTTCTGCGGCCTGATGGCCGTGACGCGCGATGCGCTCCAGACGCCCGGTGTTGAGCAGTTTGTCCACCGAACGCAGCATGTCTTCGACGTCGACGATCAGCACCACCGAGCCATCGTCGAGCAAGGCACCGGCGGAAATGTCCTGCACCTTGCCCAGCCGCTCGTCCAGCGGCAGCACCACCAGCGTGCGCTCGCCGATGAAGCGCTCGACCGCCACGCCGTAGATTGCATCGCGCTCGCGGATCACCACGACTTTCAGCGTATCGCCGCTGTTCTGACTGGCCGGACGTTGCAACAACTGACTGGCCGCGACCAGACCGACATGTCGGCCTTCGTGCCAGAAATGCTGGCGCCCTTCGACCTGCACGATGTCCTCCGGCGCCAGATCGCACATGCGCTCGATGTGCGCCAGCGGGAACGCGTAGGCCTCGTCGCCGACTTCCACCACCAGGCTACGTACCACCGACAGGGTCAGCGGCACTTCCAGATGGAAGCGACTGCCCTCGCCCGCCGTCTGCTCCAGCACCACCGCACCGCGCAACTGGCGGACCATGTGCTGAACGGCGTCGAGGCCGACGCCACGGCCGGACACTTCGGTGACTTTGTCGCGCAGGCTGAAACCCGGCAGGAAAAGGAAAGTCAGCAGTTCTTCTTCACTCAACTGAGCGGCGGTTTCCGCTGGCGACAACTGGCGTTCAACGATGCTGCGGCGGACCTTCTCCAGATCCACACCGTTGCCGTCGTCGCTCAATTCCAGCACTAGCAGACCGGCCTGATGCGAAGCACGCAGACGGATCAGGCCTTCTTCGGACTTGCCTTTGAGCAGGCGTTCTTCCGGGGTTTCGATGCCGTGATCGACCGCGTTGCGCAGCAGGTGCGTGAGCGGTGCTTCGAGTTTTTCCAGCACATCGCGGTCGACCTGAGTCTTCTCACCCTCGATCTCCAGCCGCACCTGCTTGCCGAGACTGCGACCGAGGTCGCGCACCATCCGCACCTGCCCGGACAGCACATCGGCGAACGGTCGCATGCGGCAGGCCAGCGCGGTGTCATAGAGCACTTGCGCGCGCTGACTCGCTTGCCAGGCAAACTCGTCGAGTTCGGCGTTTTTCTCTGCCAGCAGTTGCTGGGATTCGGCGAGCAAACGCCGCGCGTCTTCCAGTGCCTCTTGAGCCTCAAGGCTCAGGGCGTGTTCCTTGAGATGAACGTTAAGACTTTCCAGCGCTCGCAGGCCGTTGTTCTGCATGCGCTTGAGACGCTGCATGGTGGCCAGGTGCGGTTTGAGGCGCTGAGTTTCCACCAGGGACTTGCTCGACAGATCGAGCAGGCTGTTCAGGCGTTCGGCGGTGACCCGCAGCACTCGCTCGCCACCTTCGGTGGTGCGCTTGCTCTTGCGCGGCGCGGGTTCCGGCTCGGCAACCTCAACGGGAATTTCAACCGGGGTTGGTTCAACCACCGGCGGCTGAAGCTGCAACTCCGCCATCACTGGAGCACTCGGAGCGGCGGGCACCACGGCCGGTGCCGTCGGATCGAGCAAACCGCCCATCAACGCCACGTAAGCCTCGATGTCCGCCGGCTGCGGGCCATTGGCCGGGGTGGCGATGCGCATCAGCAAATCGGTGCCCTGCAACAACGCGTCTATATGTTCCGGGCGCAGGAACAACCGCCCTTCCTGAGCGCTGACCAGACAATCTTCCATCACATGGGCGACGCTGACGCCGCTGTCGATGCCGACGATCCGCGCCGCGCCTTTCAGCGAGTGCGCCGCACGCATGCACGACTCGAGCTGATCGGCCTGGGTCGGGTTGCGCTCCAGCGCCAGCAGCCCGGCGCTGAGCACCTGGGTCTGGGCTTCGGCTTCGAGGCTGAACAGCTCGAGCAAGGAGGCGTCGCGCATTTGCTCGGGGGTCATGTGAGGCTCCGGGACACGGCGGACAACAGCTGTTCTTCATCCAGCCAACGCAGGCTGCGACCTTTGAAAGGCAGCACGCCTCGGGTGTATTTGGCGCTGGCCTGTGCGCCGGAACGTGACGCGGCATCGAGGATTCGCTCGTCGATGGCGTGAATCCCGTCGACTTCGTCCACCGGCACCACCACCGGCCCGCCCTGGGCCGAGATGATCAGCATGCGCGGCATGATTCGCGCGCCGGTCGCCGGGGCTACGTTGCTGTCGAGGTCGAGCAGTTCGACCAGCGACAGACACGCCACCAGCGCACCGCGCACGTTCGCCACGCCGAGCAAGGCTCGGGAGCGCTGGTGCGGCAGCGAGTGAATCGCCTGCAACGGCGCAACCTCCACCAGACTGCGGGTGGCCAGGCCGAGCCATTCTTCGCCGAGGCGGAACATCAATAGCGAACGGGTCTTCAGCTCGGCTTCGACCTGGGTCGCCACCGGATCACGCTCATCCTGCTGCAACGCATAGCGGTCGAGCAAACGCGTGGCCGCGGCGGAATACACCGAGCAATTGCGGCAATGGATGTGCTCGCCCAGCAGCGGACAGGACTTGTCGCCGTGGATGCCGATGCGATTCCAGCAATCGTCGATGGCCCGGGCGTCTTCGTGGGTGACGTTCAAGGTGTCGGACGGGATCATCGTTTACGCTCACTGTCGGCGGTGCGGTCGCTGCGGGCGGCGCGCTCCTGCAATCGTCTGGCGCCGGCCGTGTCGCCCTGGGCCTGCAGCAATGCAGCCAGGTGCATCAAGGCTTCGGGGTGTTGCGGTTCGAGGTACAGCGCCTTGCGGTAAAAGCCCTGGGCTTCGAGGGCGCTGCCGGCGACATCGCTCAGCAGGCCGAGCCAGTAAAACACCTGGGCCACCGGCTCATGACTGCGCAAATACTGTTCGCACGCGGCCCGGGCCTCGGCACTTTTGCCTTCGTTGGCCAGGGCGGCGATGTTGGCCAGCAACGTCGCGGCGTCGGGATTAGTGCTTTTAGCTGTCGCCGGCATCGGCGTCACGCCAGCAAACGGACGATTGCGCACCGGCGGCGGTGGCGTGCTGCGCACCGGTTGGCGCACAGGCAACGGCACCGGAATCGCGGTCGGCATCGGCAACGGTTCGAGCTGCGGCTCGCTATGACGACTGAAGGCGAATGACTGCGGAATCCCGATCGAACGCATGCCCAACCGCCCGAGCAGGCTGCCCTCGGCCGGGCCGATAAACAGCACGCCATCGACATGGGTCAGGCGCTTCAGCACTGCGAACACCTGCTGTTGGGTTGGCTGATCGAAATAGATCAGCAGGTTGCGGCAGAACACGAAATCGAACGGCGGCTCGTTGACCAGCAATGAAGGATCAAGCACGTTGCCGACATGCAGGCGCACCTGCTCGCGGACAATTTCATTCACCCGATAGCCTTCGTTCTCGGCGAAAAAATGCCGCTCACGAAAGTCCAGTTCCTGGCCGCGAAATGAGTTCTTGCCGTATAGCGCGCGCCGCGCCTTGTCCACTGACAAGGGGCTGACGTCCATGCCATCGACTTTGAATTGATGGGGCTTGAGGCCCGCATCGAGCAAGGCCATGGCAATCGAATAGGGTTCTTCCCCGGTGGAACACGGCAGGCTGAGGATGCGCAGCGCACGCATGTTGTTCAGTTCGCCCAGACGTTTGCGCGCCAGTTTGCCGAGGGTGGCGAAGGATTCCGGGTAACGGAAAAACCAGGTCTCGGGGACGATCACCGCTTCGATCAGCGCCTGCTGTTCATCCCGCGAGCCTTGCAGCGTCTGCCAGTACTCATCGGCATTCACCGTTTGCGACAGGGTGATGCGCTGGCGCACGGCCCGCTCGATGATCGCCGGCCCGACCGAGGCGACGTCAAGGCCGATGCGTTCCTTGAGGAAGTCGAAGAAGCGCTGGTCGCTGCTCATGGCTGCTCCTCAAGCCGCGCCGGGTCCAGCGGCGGTGTCGGGAACAACAGCGTACGCACCGACTCGTCAAGCAAGTCGTTGACCCGCACCCACTGCACCAGCCCTTGCGCGTCTTCACGCACCGGGCCGAGGTACGGCGCCTGACGATTGTCGAGGCCGTACGGCTGAAAATCATCCGGGTTGCAACGCAGGGTATCGGTGGCCTGTTCGAGGATCAGGCCCAGCCATTGCGAGGGTTGCGAGTCATCCGCGCGGTAATGCACCAGCACCAGTCGCGTGCTGGTGCGCGCTTCCGCAGGATGGCCGAAGGTCAGGGCACTGAGGTCGATCACCGGCACCACCGTGCCGCGATAGGCAAACACTCCCGCCACCCAGTGCGGCGCCCGGGCAATCGGCTTCAACGGCAGGCGCGGCAGCACTTCGGCCACTTCCGTGGCACGCAAGGCGTAGCGTTCGCTGCCGATGCGAAACAGCAGGAACAACGCCTGCTTCGCCACCGGTGCAGCGCTGCGTTTGGCGGTGATTTCGCTCATCAGACTTTGAATCGCGAAACGCCGCTGCGCAGGCCCACGGCCACCTGGCTCAGTTCGTCGATGGCGAAACTGGCCTGACGCAACGACTCGACCGTCTGGCTGCTGGCATCACCCAGCTGCACCAGCGCGTGGTTGATCTGCTCGGCACCGGTGGCCTGGGCCTGCATGCCCTCGTTGACCATCAACACCCGCGGCGCCAGCGCCTGCACTTGATGGATGATCTGCGACAGCTGCTCGCCGACCTGCTGCACTTCGGCCATGCCGCGACGCACTTCCTCGGAGAACTTGTCCATGCCCATCACCCCGGCGGACACCGCCGACTGGATCTCGCGGACCATCTGTTCGATGTCGTAAGTCGCGACAGCGGTCTGATCCGCCAGACGCCGAACTTCAGTGGCGACCACGGCGAAACCGCGACCGTATTCACCGGCCTTCTCCGCTTCGATCGCGGCGTTCAGGGACAGCAGGTTGGTCTGGTCGGCGACCTTGACGATGGTCACGACCACCTGATTGATGTTGCCGGCCTTCTCGTTGAGGATCGCCAGTTTGGCGTTCACCAGATCCGCCGCGCCCATCACCGAGTGCATGGTGTCTTCCATGCGCGCCAGGCCTTGCTGCCCGGAACCGGCCAGCACCGAGGCCTGATCGGCGGCGGTGGAGACTTCGGTCATGGTACGCACCAGATCACGGGAGGTCGCCGCGATCTCGCGGGACGTCGCGCCGATTTCAGTCGTGGTGGCGGCGGTTTCGGTGGCGGTCGCCTGTTGTTGCTTGGACGTAGCGGCGATCTCGGTCACCGACGTGGTGACCTGCACCGACGAGCGCTGGGCCTGGGACACCAGCGAAGTGAGCTCGGTCATCATGTCGTTGAAGCCGGTTTCCACGGCGCCGAACTCGTCCTTGCGGTCGAGGTTCAGGCGGCTGCTCAGATCGCCGGTGCGCATGATGTCGAGGATCTGCACGATGCGGTTCATCGGCGCCATGATCGCGCGCATCAGCAGCAGACCGCAGAGGCCGGCCGCCAGCACGGCGATCAGCAACGAGATGAACATGCTGACCTTGGCCGCCGATACCGCTTCGTCAATGTTGGCCATGGCCTGATCGGCGACTTTCTTGTTCTCGCCAATGATGTCGTTGAGTTTCATCCGGCCGCTGTACCAGGTCGGCGTCAGTTTCTCATTGAACAGCTTGACCGCATCGGCTTCCAGATTGCGCTTGTGCAGGTCCAGAACCGAGTTCTGGATCTGCATGTAAGCGTCGTGATACTTCTCGAAAGCAGCGAATTCGTTACGGTCTTCATCCGTCGCCATAGTGCTGCGGTAGTTGGCCATCTGCTCCTGCAAGCGGGTTTCGAACGCCTTGTAGTCCGCCGCATCTTCAGTGCTGATGCCCTCGCCCTGCTTGAGGCCGAGCAACTCCTGGGTCTGCAGATAACTGTCGACCCACGCGCCACGAATCATCGAGCTGTAATAGACGCCGGGAATCGCGTCGTCACGGACGCTGTTTTCACTGGCTTCGATCTTCAGCAGCCGCGAATACGAGACGACCACCATCAGCAGCATGATGGCGATAATCACCGCAAAGCTCGCCAAAATGCGTTGGCGCAACGTCCAGTTCTTCACAGTCAGTCCTCGGGGCGGGTCGAAATGCGGGGGAGTATAGCTGAGGGCGGTGTTTCATTTATAAGACGGTTTGCCGCGCTCAGGCCTTTCGGTCATGAAACGCGATGGGCTCTGGACTGGGACTTTCCGGCAATCAGCGGTCAGCGTGCCAGTGACGCAATGGCAAAAAGGGGCGATGGATTGGCCATTTCAACTGCCGCAACGAAAGAACCCGCCATCCTGTGCGGGATCGCGGGTTCTGATATCGCTGACAGCGGCTTCACTGGGTAGCTACACGGACCTGCTTCTCCAGCTCCACCTTCAACCCCGGCTCCAGCTTCAACTGCCGCGCCAGTTCATCCAGATAGCTCTTCTCCATGAAGTTTTCCTCATCCACCATCATCACGCTCGCCACGTACATTTCGGCGGCCATTTCCGGCGTGCTCGCCGCGCGGGCGACGTCGGTGGGGTCGAGGGGTTTGTTGAGTTCGGCGTGGAGCCAGTGTTTGAGCTCCTGATCGTTGTCGAGTCTGGTGAATTCGCCTTCGATCAATTGGCGTTCGCGGTCGTCGATGTGGCCGTCGGCCTTGGCGGCGGCGACCAGGGCCTTGAGGATGGCCTGGCTGTGTTGTTCGACCTGGGCGGGTGGCAGGCGATCAAGGGTTTGCGGCTCGCTTTGTGGGGCGGTGCCTTTCTGGGCGTTCCAGTTGCCGTAGGCTTTGTAGGCGATCACGCCCAGTGCGGCGAGGCCACCGTAGAGGGCGACTTTACCGCCAACCTTGCGGGCCTTTTTGCTGCCCAGCAGCAGGCCCATGGCGCCGGCCGCCAAAGCACCGCCGCCTGCGCCTGACAGCAAACCACCGAGTGCGCCATTACTGGAAGATCCGCCCAGCAAGCCGCCCAGACCACCGGCCGCCGGTTTGTTCTGCGCCCCGCCCGCCTTGTTCTGCAGCAGATCCTGGCCGGACTTGAGGAGTTGATCGAGCAATCCACGGGTGTTCATGTTCCGTCTCCAAACAGGGGTTATCCGGATCAATAAGGCCTTCAGCCTAGTTCGAAAGTGCCCGTCACTTGGGCGCAAGTGTGCTTCCAGATGTTGCCTGAACCACAGCAGCCCTTCGTAAAAATAGATATACACTCGAGGCAATCTATAAAAACCGCCCACCGGGTAATCCTTCCATGATGACCTTGCGTCAGATCCGCCATTTCATCGCCGTGGCCGAGACCGGCTCGATCTCCGCCGCCGCGCAAACCGCGTTCATTTCCCAATCGACCCTGACCCTGGCTATCCAGCAACTGGAGGAAGAAATCGGCGTCAGCCTGTTCAATCGCCACGCCAAGGGCATGACGCTTACCCATCAGGGACACCAGTTCCTGCGCCAGGCGCACCTGATTCTGGCGACCGTGGACAACGCCAAACGCAGCCTGCAACAGAGCACCGATCAGGTCGCCGGGCAGTTGATCGTCGGGGTGACCAGTCTGGTGGCCGGTTATTACCTGGCGGATTTGCTCACCCGTTTCCAGCGCGCCTACCCCAATGTCGAGATCCGCGTGATGGAGGATGAACGGCCGTACATCGAGCATCTGCTGGTCAGCGGCGAGATCGATGTCGGTGTGCTGATCCTCTCCAACCTCGAAGACCGCCACGCCCTGCAGACCGAAGTGCTGACCCACTCGCCGCACCGGCTGTGGTTGCCGGCCCAACATCCGCTGCTGGAACACGACAGCATCAACCTCGCCGATGTCGCCCGGGAGCCGCTGATTCAACTGAACGTCGACGAGATGGATCGCAACGCCCAACGCCTGTGGCGCGGCGCGGGACTGCAACCGAAGATCACCCTAAGAACCGCGTCCACCGAGGCAGTGCGAAGCCTGGTAGCGGCGGGTCTCGGCGTCTCGATCCAACCCGACATGACCTACCGCCCATGGTCATTGGAAGGCGACATCATCGAAGCCCGGCCGATTGCCGACCTCAACCAGACCCTCGACGTCGGCCTGGCCTGGCGTCGCGGCACCGCCCGCCCCGCGCTGGTCGATCCCTTCCTGACCGTTGCTCGCGAACAGCCGCACGGCGGACGCAAGCCATCTATTTAATCGAATGCCACCTTCAGTATTTAGAATTTGTCGACCCCGGAGCCGCGCACTAGTCTTGCTGCATCTATAAGACGGTCGGCTCCCGGAACAGGGAGCAACATGGCCATACAAGAAAAGAGATCACGGAAAATGGCTGGCGCGCAGACCCACATGCACACCGCGTTGCTGATCGACGGCGAACTGGTCGCCGGTCAGGGTTTTGTCGAGCCGATCCTCAACCCGGCCACCGGCGAAGTCCTGACCCAGATCGCCGAAGCCAGCACCGAGCAAGTCGAAGCCGCCATCCTCGCCGCCCACCGCGCCTTTGCCGAGTGGTCGCGCACCACCCCGCAACAACGCTCGAACCTGCTGCTGGAAATCGCCAACGCCGTCGAAAAACACGCCGACCACCTCGCCCGCCTCGAAGCCCTGAACTGCGGCAAGCCGCTGCACCTGGCGCGTCAGGACGATTTGACCGCCACCGTCGATGTATTCCGCTTCTTCGCCGGCGCCGTGCGCTGCCAGACCGGCCAGCTCAGCGGCGAATACGTGCCGGGCTACACGAGCATGGTGCGCCGCGACCCGATTGGCGTCGTCGCCTCAATTGCGCCGTGGAACTACCCGATCATGATGGCCGCGTGGAAGATCGCCCCGGCCCTCGCCGCCGGCAATACACTGGTGTTCAAGCCGTCCGAGCACACGCCGCTGTCGATTCTGGCGCTGGCGCCAGCGCTGGCCGAAATCTTGCCGCGCGGGGTGATCAACATTGTCTGCGGTGGCGGCGAAGGCGTCGGCAGTCACCTGGTTGGCCATCCGAAAGTGCGCATGGTGTCGCTGACCGGCGATATCGTCACCGGCCAGAAAATCCTCCAGGCCGCCGCCAAAACCCTCAAGCGCACCCACCTCGAACTCGGCGGCAAGGCCCCGGTGATCGTGTGCAACGACGCCGACATTAAAGCCGTGGTCGAGGGCGTGCGCACTTATGGCTATTACAACGCCGGGCAGGACTGCACGGCGGCTTGCCGGATCTACGCCCAGGCGGGGATTCACGACAAGTTAGTGGCCGAACTCGGTGCGGCGGTCAGCAGCCTGCGCTTCGCCGGCAAACGCGATGCGGATAACGAAATCGGCCCGCTGATCAGTACCCGCCAGCGCGACCGCGTGGCCAGTTTCGTCGAGCGCGCCCTCGGTCAGCCGCACATCGAACGAGTGACCGGTGCGGCCGTGCATTCCGGTGCCGGGTTCTTCTATCAGCCAACCCTGCTGGCCGGTTGCAAACAGAGCGATGAAATCGTCCAGCGCGAAGTGTTCGGCCCGGTGGTGACCGTGACCCGCTTCGATGAACTGGCGCAAGCGGTGGACTGGGCCAACGACTCGGAATACGGCCTCGCCTCGTCGGTGTGGACGCAGAACCTGGACAAGGCGATGCAAGTCGCCGCGCGCCTGCAATACGGCTGCACCTGGATCAACAGCCATTTCATGCTGGTCAGCGAAATGCCCCACGGCGGGCTGAAACGCTCCGGTTACGGCAAAGACTTATCCAGCGATTCGCTACAGGACTACAGCGTGGTGCGGCACATCATGGCCCGCCACGGCCAGCATCTCTGACTACGCTAATAACAAGCCGACCACGGCATGCTTCACCGCGTTCACAACTGCCCCGACCATAATTTGAAGAAGAGGGTTCACCATGTTCGTGCACAAGACCGCACTGCTCAGTGCAATCACCACGGCCCTGCTGGCCAGCGCCAGCCTGCAGGCCGCCGAGCCGCTGAAAGCCGTCGGCGCCGGCGAAGGCCAGCTGGATATCGTCGCCTGGCCCGGCTACATCGAACGCGGTGAAAGCGACAAGGCCTACGACTGGGTGACCGGTTTCGAGAAGGAAACCGGCTGCAAGGTCAATGTGAAAACTGCCGCCACCTCTGACGAAATGGTCAGTCTGATGGCCAAGGGCGGTTACGACCTGGTGACAGCGTCGGGCGATGCCTCGTTGCGGTTGATCGTCGGCAAGCGTGTGCAGCCGATCAACACCGCGTTGATCCCGAACTGGAAATCTCTCGACCCGCGCCTGAAAGACGCGCCGTGGTACGTGGTCAGCAATCAGACCTACGGCACCCCGTACCAGTGGGGCCCGAATGTGCTGATGTACAACACCAACGTGTTCAAGACTGCGCCGACCAGCTGGAACGTGGTGTTCGACGCGCAGAACCTGCCTGACGGCAAGCCGAACAAGGGCCGCGTGCAAGCCTACGACGGCCCGATCTACATCGCCGACGCGGCGCTGTACCTGAAATCCACCAAGCCTGAGCTGGGGATCAAGGATCCGTATCAACTCACTGAAGATCAGTACAAGGCTGTGCTGGAACTGTTGCGCGCCCAGCAGAAGCTGATTCACCGCTACTGGCACGACACCACGGTGCAGATGAGCGACTTCAAGAACGAAGGCGTGGTCGCGTCCAGCGCCTGGCCGTATCAGGTAAACGGCCTGATCAACGAGAAACAGCCGATCGCGTCGACCGTACCGAAAGAAGGCGCCACCGGTTGGGCCGACACCACCATGCTGCACGCCGAGGCCAAGCACCCGAACTGCGCGTACAAGTGGATGGACTGGTCGCTGCAGCCGAAAGTCCAGGGTGATGTGGCGGCGTGGTTTGGCTCGTTGCCGGCGGTTCCGGCGGCGTGTCAGGGCAGTGAATTGCTCGGCGCTGAAGGCTGCAAGACCAACGGGTTCGATCAGTTCGACAAGATCGCCTTCTGGAAAACACCGCAGGCTGAGGGTGGGAAGTTTGTGCCTTATAGCCGGTGGACGCAGGACTACATTGCGATTATGGGCGGTCGCTGACACGCCGCTCTAGCCCGATCGTTCCCACGTCGAGGCGTCGAACCGTCCGCGTGGGAATGCATCACCGGACGCTCCGCGTCCATTCGCATGAGCTGACGCAGAGCGTCACGGGCTGCATTCCCACGCAGAGCGTGGGAACGATCAATTCGAATACTGTTTTTCAGAAGTCCAGGCAGGGCCGCTGCGACGACCCTCGCCTTTTCGGAGCACCGCACCATGACGCTTGCAGTCCAGTTCACCAACGTTTCCCGGCAGTTCGGCGAAGTGAAAGCCGTTGACCGGGTTTCCATCGACATCCAGGACGGCGAGTTCTTTTCCATGCTCGGCCCTTCCGGTTCGGGCAAGACCACGTGTCTGCGCCTGATCGCCGGGTTCGAGCAACCGAGCGCTGGCTCGATCCGCATTCACGGCGCCGAAGCCGCCGGTCTGCCGCCCTATCAACGCGACGTAAACACGGTGTTTCAGGATTACGCGCTGTTCCCGCACATGAACGTGCTGGACAACGTTGCCTACGGCCTGAAGGTCAAAGGCGTAAGCAAAACCGAGCGCCACAAACGCGCCGAAGAAGCGTTGGACATGGTCGCCCTCGGTGGCTACGGCGCCCGCAAACCGGTGCAGTTGTCCGGCGGTCAGCGCCAACGTGTCGCCCTCGCCCGCGCCCTGGTCAATCGTCCGCGTGTGCTGTTGCTCGACGAGCCGCTGGGCGCCCTCGACCTGAAGCTGCGCGAACAGATGCAGAGCGAACTGAAGAAGCTGCAACGCCAGCTCGGCATCACCTTCATCTTCGTCACCCACGACCAGACCGAAGCGCTTTCGATGTCCGACCGCGTGGCCGTGTTCAACAAGGGCCGCATCGAACAGGTCGACACCCCGCGCAATCTGTACATGAAACCCACCACCACGTTTGTCGCTGAATTCGTCGGCACTTCGAACGTGATTCGCGGCGATCTGGCGCGTCAGCTCAGCGGCCATCCGCAGCCGTTTTCGATCCGCCCTGAACACGTGCGTTTCGCCGAAGGCCCGCTGGCCAGCCATGAGATCGAAGTCACCGGCCTGCTGCATGATATCCAGTATCAAGGCAGCGCCACCCGCTATGAACTGACCCTGGAAAACGGCCAGACCCTGAGCATCAGCCAGGCCAATAATCAGTGGATCGACAGCAGCGCGCAGCACCAGACCGGTCAGCGCATCAGTGCGCGCTGGGCGCGGGAAGCGATGATTCCGCTGCACGACACCGTTGCGAGCGGGGTGTGACATGACCGCCCTCGCCCTCCCTCAATCGGCGCCGTTGCGCAGGTTTTCCAACCTGCTCTATCGCAAGCCGAACCTGTATCTGTCGATGCTGCTGATACCGCCGCTGCTGTGGTTCGGCGCGATCTATCTCGGCTCGCTGTTGATGTTGCTGTGGCAAGGTTTCTACACCTTCGACGATTTCACGATGGCAGTCACCCCGGACCTGACCCTGGCCAATTTCGCCGCGCTGTTTCAGCCGTCGAATTTCGACATCATCCTGCGCACCCTGAGCATGGCCGTCGTGGTGTCGATCGCCAGCGCCATCGTCGCGTTCCCGATTGCCTACTACATGGCGCGCTACACCACCGGCAAGACCAAGGCGTTTTTCTACATCGCGGTGATGATGCCGATGTGGGCCAGTTACATCGTCAAGGCCTACGCCTGGACGCTGCTGCTGGCCAAGGGCGGCGTGGCGCAGTGGTTCGTTCAGCACCTGGGGCTGGAGCCGGTTCTGCAGTTCATTCTGGGGATTCCCGGGGTCGGCGGCAGCACCTTGTCGACCTCGCATCTGGGGCGGTTCATGGTGTTCGTCTACATCTGGCTGCCGTTCATGATCCTGCCGATCCAGGCCTCGCTGGAACGCCTTCCGCCGTCGTTGCTGCAAGCCTCCGCCGACCTCGGGGCCAAGCCGCGCCAGACCTTCATGCAGGTGATTCTGCCGCTGTCGGTGCCGGGGATTGCGGCCGGTTCGATCTTCACGTTCTCGCTGACGTTGGGCGACTTCATCGTGCCGCAACTGGTGGGCCCGCCGGGCTACTTCGTCGGCAGCATGGTTTACGCGCAACAGGGTGCGATCGGCAACATGCCCATGGCTGCGGCGTTCACGCTGGTGCCGATCGTGCTGATCGCCATCTACCTGTCCATCGTCAAACGACTGGGGGCCTTCGATGCACTCTGACTCTTCATCACAAGGGCGTGCTTCTATCGGTCTGCGCATCGCAGCCTGGGGCGGGCTGGTGTTTCTGCACTTCCCGATCCTGATCATCTTCCTCTACGCCTTCAACACCGAAGACGCGGCGTTCAGCTTTCCACCGAAAGGCTTCACGCTGCACTGGTTCAGCGTGGCGTTTTCCCGGCCGGATGTGCTGGAAGCGATCAAGCTGTCGTTGCAGATTGCGGCCATCGCCACGTTGATTGCGATGGTGCTCGGCACCCTCGCTTCGGCGGCGCTGTACCGCCGGGACTTCTTCGGCAAACAGGGCATTTCGCTGATGCTGATCCTGCCCATCGCACTGCCGGGGATCATCACCGGGATCGCGCTGCTGGCGACCTTCAAGACGCTGGGGATCGAGCCGGGGATGTTCACCATCATCGTCGGCCACGCGACCTTCTGCGTGGTGATCGTCTACAACAACGTCATCGCCCGTTTGCGCCGTACCTCGCACAGCCTGATCGAGGCGTCGATGGACCTCGGCGCCGACGGCTGGCAGACCTTCCGCTACATCATCCTGCCGAACCTCGGCTCGGCGTTGCTCGCCGGCGGCATGCTCGCATTTGCGCTGTCGTTCGACGAAATCATCGTCACCACTTTCACCGCCGGCCATGAACGCACCTTGCCGCTGTGGTTGCTCAATCAACTGAGCCGCCCACGGGACGTGCCGGTGACCAACGTCGTGGCGATGCTCGTGATGCTGGTGACCATGCTGCCGATCCTCGGCGCCTACTACCTGACCCGGGGTGGCGAGAGCGTCGCAGGCAGCGGCGGTAAATAACCGAATAACTGAAGAAACCGGATCGAAATGTGGGAGCGGGCTTGCTCGCGAAGAGGTCATCACATTCCGCATTGATGTCGGCTGACCCACCGCTTTCGCGAGCAAGCCCGCTCCCACAATGGAACCCGGTTTCTTCAGAAAAATAACAATTGCTTCGAAGAGGACAACAACATGCAAACCAAACTCTTGATCAACGGCCAACTGGTCAACGGCGAAGGCCCGGCGCAACCGGTGCTCAACCCGGCGCGTGGCGAAGTGCTGGTGGAAATCAACGAGGCCACCGAGGCCCAGGTCGATGCCGCCGTGCGCGCCGCCGACAGTGCCTTCGCCGAATGGTCGCAGACCACGCCAAAAGACCGTTCGCTGCTGCTGCTCAAACTCGCCGACGCCATCGAAGCACATGGCGAAGAGCTGGCGAAACTGGAATCGGACAACTGCGGCAAACCCTACAGCGCCGCGCTGAATGACGAGATCCCGGCGATTGCCGACGTGTTCCGTTTCTTCGCTGGCGCCAGCCGTTGCATGAGCGGTTCGGCCGGCGGCGAATACCTGCCCGGCCACACCTCAATGATCCGCCGCGACCCGGTGGGCGTAATCGCCTCTATCGCGCCGTGGAACTACCCGCTGATGATGGTCGCCTGGAAAATCGCCCCGGCCCTCGCCGCCGGTAATACCGTGGTGCTCAAGCCGTCGGAACAAACCCCGCTGACCGCATTGCGTCTGGCCGAACTGGCGTCAGATATTTTCCCGGCCGGTGTACTCAATCTGGTGTTCGGGCGTGGGCCGAGCGTAGGCAGTCCACTGGTGACCCATCCGAAAGTGCGCATGGTCTCGCTGACCGGCTCCATCGCCACTGGTTCGAACATCATTTCCAGCACCGCCGACAGCGTCAAACGCATGCACATGGAACTGGGCGGCAAGGCGCCGGTAATCATCTTCGACGACGCCGACATCGACGCGGCAGTCGAAGGCATTCGTACCTTCGGTTTCTACAACGCCGGCCAGGACTGCACCGCCGCCTGCCGGATCTACGCCCAGCAAGGCATCTACGACAAGTTCGTCGAGAAGCTCGGCGCGGCGGTCAGCAGCATCAAGTACGGGTTGCAAGATGATCCGTCCACGGAACTCGGGCCGCTGATCACCGCCCAGCATCGCGACCGCGTGGCCGGGTTTGTCGAACGCGCTGTGGCGCAACCGCACATTCGCTTGATCACTGGCGGCAAGGCGGTGGACGGCAACGGTTTCTTCTTCGAGCCGACCGTGCTGGCCGACGCCCAGCAGGACGACGAAATCGTCCGCCGCGAAGTGTTCGGGCCGGTGGTGTCGGTGACCAAGTTCACCGATGAGGCGCAGGCGCTGGAATGGGCCAACGATTCGGACTACGGCCTGGCGTCCTCGGTGTGGACGGCGGATGTAGGACGTGCGCATCGACTGTCCGCTCGGTTGCAGTACGGCTGCACCTGGGTGAATACGCACTTCATGCTTGTCAGCGAAATGCCTCATGGCGGTCAGAAACTGTCCGGCTACGGCAAGGACATGTCCATGTACGGACTGGAGGACTACACCACGGTTCGGCATGTGATGTTCAAGCACTAAAGGCATCCCCCGGCTTCAAGGCAGAAACCGGTCATCCGCATCACCAGGCATTCAAAACAATAACTACCGATCCGGGCGGCGCTCACCAAGCACCGCCACGGCTTCGGCCATCCGAAATCTGCCGATTTCACGGAGCAAACACACATGAGTGCATCACCCGATCTCTCAGCCGCCGTTGCCGACAGCGATGCCGAACAACTGCGCCAACTGGGCTACACCTCCAACTTCAACCGCAGCATGAGCCTGTGGGAAAACTTCGCGCTGGGCTTCACTTATCTGTCACCGGTCGTAGGGGTTTATACCCTGTTCGGCCTGTGCCTGGCCGCCGGCGGGCCACCGATGTTCTGGGCCTATTTGCTGGTCGGTTGCGGGCAATTGCTGGTGTGCCTGATCTTCGGCGAAGTGGTTTCGCAGTTCCCGATTTCCGGTGGCGTTTATCCTTGGGCACGTCGCCTGGTGGGCAAGAAATGGGCGTGGATGGTCGGCTGGATCTACTCCATCGCCCTGTGCGTGACCATCGCCGCTGTTGCGGTCGGCGCCGGCCCGTACCTCGCGGCTATGCTGGGTTTTGAGCCGAGCAACAACACCAACATCGTCATCGCCCTGGTGCTGACGCTGTTCGCCACGCTGGTGAACCTCAGCGGCACCAAAGTGCTGGCGCGGATCGCTATGTTCGGCTTCCTCTGCGAACTGGTGGGCGCGGTGATCGTCGGCGTGTACCTGCTGATTTTCGAGCGTCACCAGCCAATCAGCGTGCTGTTCAACACCTTCGACATCAGCGTCGACGGCTCCTACCTGCCGGCATTCCTCACCGCTTCGCTGGCGGGGATGTTCCTCTACTACGGCTTCGAAGCCTGCGGCGACGTGGCCGAAGAAACCCCGAACCCGAGCAAGAAAATCCCGGTGGCCATGCGCATGACCATCTACATCGGCGGCATCGCGGCGATGTTCGCCTGCCTGGCACTGATCCTCGCCGTGCCGGACATGCAAGCGGTGATCAACGGCACCGACAAGGACCCAGTCACCACCATCCTCAACAACGCGTTCGGCCCGGTCGGTTCGAAAGTGGTGATGGGTGTGGTAATGATTTCCTTCATCTCCTGCGTCATCAGCCTGCAAGCGGCGGCGAGTCGTCTGCTGTATTCCTACGCTCGAGATGAAATGGTCATCGGCAGCCGACTGCTGAAAAAGATTTCTCCTACGACCCAAGTGCCAGTTGCTGCGCTGTTCGTGTCCGGCGTCCTGCCCGGCCTGATCATCGCCCTCGGCTTCTTCCTGCAAGACGCCGTGGCCACCATCGTCAGCTTCGCCGCCATCGGCATCTACCTCGCGTTTCAAATGATCGTCCTCGCCGCCCTGTACGCCCGCAGCAAAGGCTGGAAACCGAGCGGCAAATTCACCCTCGGCGCCTGGGGCTGGCCGGTGAACATCGGCGCGCTGGTGTACGGCGTCGGCGCAATCATCAACATGGCCTGGCCACGCACGCCGGATGCAGCGTGGTACATCAACTACGCGATGGTGCTGAGCACGGCGATCGTGATTGGGCTGGGGTTGATTTACATGTGGATTGGCAAGCCGTATGACCATGGGAAGGCGCCGGCTGGGGATGCGTGGAAAGTTAGTCGCTAAAAGCGTTTGACCCCGGCACCGATAGAGTGCCGGGGTTCAAGAAAGCCGACGCAAAACATCAAAAGAAAAGCTCGGACTGATCGTATTTCAGTGAGGAAATACGATCGAACAGTTTGATTTTTTCGTTGGCTTTTTGCTTGGCGTGGTCAGACATGAATGCAATCAACTCTTCGAGCTGATTGACGTCTCCCACCACTTTGAATTCCTTCTCCTTGTTGACGAAGACAAGGGACTTCTTCTTTCTCGACAGCAGTTCTATGACGTTGCTGAGCGTACCGGTGCTCTTCGCATCCCATATCATCAAGCCGTAGTCAGCAGCTTCGGCCATCACCACGTCTTTCTCGGTGAAGAAGGCCCTCGATCCTTTGGAGTGTTTGGAGTCCACTGTTCTGGCGGGCCACTGTCCGAGGTTGTTCCGCGGCGCTGGACCGCTACAGAACACAGTGGTTCTGGATCGTTCGAGACTCAGCAGATATTCCTGAATGGAGGTATCGGCGCCACCCGCATCACCAACGACCACCTCGAATTCAGACGCAACGATATTACTGATACGCTCCTTAACCTTAGGATCAAGGTTCTTGATGTTGATAGAGCCAGCAATAAATACAGTCGTCATTGAATTCACTTCCAGGTTAGCGCCGCTACGTAGATCTTCCCCACCTTCGGATATTCACGCAAGACAGCACAAGCCGCGTCCATCGACGCTCCGCTGTCAAACAAATCGTCTACGACCAAAACATTCCAGCATCCCTCTGTCGTAATTTCGTCATTGACGCTGAAACTGTTTCCAATCGCAGCAACCTTTTCTGCTTTGGAGTGCAGATCCTTGAGCGACTTTCCCGTAGTCGCTTTTCGAAGCAAATCCGAGAAAACCGGCCGCCCGACAATTCGTCCCAACTCCAGAGCGACCTCAGTAACCGGTTGTCGCTGCCGGACATTTGAAGCTGGCATGGGCAGCACAAACCCTACTTGATCCAACATAGGGAACACATTTGTCGCTACCGCTTGGGCCAGCGGGCCGACCTGATTCCAGTCTTTCTGGTATTTGAGCTGGTATGTCGCCTCACCAATCTCTGTGCGCTGATTATCGAAACAGGGGTGTCCGCGATCATCGTTGCCGAGAAAGGTACTACTTACCATGTGCTTGTCCAGCACCCATCCCTGATCCCATGGGCCGTTGATCTGTTTGAGGGACACCTTCATTGAATTCTCCATTATTCACAAAAATCCTTTAAGCCCTGAGACCAAGGGCCGAGCACCCGGGGGATGCCTGAGATTCAAATAAATAAAGGAAAAATCACGCTTCAGGTGCAGTCTGGCTGACCGCCATACAAAAACAGGAATTTCCTACAGATGCAGGCTTCAAGAAGAAGCCACATTTCCTACGCTACGCGTCCACAGCGTAGACTTGGCGCCGCTAGCGCCTGACCGATAGGCTTTGTCCCGTCGCTGCCCAATCAGCGGCCCGGGGTCGAAGCCGGTACATCATCAACATGGCGCAACTGCGTCCTCCATAGAAACCGAGGCTTTTTTGCCTTTCGGATTCGCGTTATGGCGGACCGTGTGGCGCGGGCCTCTCGGCTTCCATGTTGATCGAGAATGTTCCGACTTCGAACGCCGCGCGGTTCGCCACCCAAATCTGTCGAAGGATTAGTGGCGGCTCTCATTTCAACATGGAGTAGAAATTGACTATGCACGCGCAAAATTCACCTGAGACCCAGACGCACTTCACCCCTACGGTCTTCACCCGCCACAACCGCTTCCTCCACGCCCTCCTACTCGGTCACCAAGCCTGGTTCTGCACTCAGGATCTGGGCCGCATGATGGGCCATCCTTTGA
Source organism: Pseudomonas sp. RIT778 (assembly GCF_019718735.1). Lineage (NCBI taxonomy): Bacteria > Pseudomonadati > Pseudomonadota > Gammaproteobacteria > Pseudomonadales > Pseudomonadaceae > Pseudomonas > Pseudomonas sp. RIT778. Next base: position 273,655 of record NZ_JAIHBA010000001.1, read on the forward strand.
ACCCACGCGTCACCCTGAAACTCGACCCCGACCAACGCCGCATCGTCCGCCTGCGCAAGTACGGCAAAGTTGTCGAGACACCGATGGTCAGCGAATCCGGCATGTACGCGCTGCTCGTCCACCATTTCATCCCGGAAAACCGCAATCTGCGCCAATGGCTGAGCAATGAGGTGATTCCCATTTTGCGAGAAACCAGCTCAGCAACAGCGGAAAACTGCCCGAGCCTGAGCTCGATGCATTGGGCGGGCGTCACCGTGCCGCTGCTGCACTGGCAACAACAGGCTTGGGTGAAATGGCGTGATATGCCGGAGTTGGTGCGCGGTCAGCAGCCATATCAGGTATCGGGTACATGTAGCTGACGGCCTCACTTGGCCCAATGAAAAAGGGGCGGACTCCAGAGCCCGCCCCTTCAATGTTCACCATCTACCTCGACCAATTTCTGACCGAGTCCCTAACAGATGCACAACGCCATCCCTGCACTGCCGCCCATTCTCGAAATCATCCCGAGCGACGAGGGTTTTGCTGAAGACTACCTGCAAAAATTCGTCAAACAATGCGCGGTCGCCAAGCATCTGGACGCAATCCATGTCGGCATCGCCGATGCTGACGCGGGTAAGTTGATTGATCTGGCCACCGTGAAAGCCAAATGGCTTTCACGGTGAACCTCCTGTTTCAAAACCGCGAAACACTCCTCATCGCATCCACCAGATACCGCATCGCAATCCGGTCGCTTTCCGACAACTCCCGGTAACGCTCCACCAGTTTCAGCTCGTCAGGACTGAGCCGGCGTCTTCGCCGGACGTTGGTGAGGCAGGGAAAGATGCCCAACATTTCGGTGATGCCTTGTCCTTTTGTCATGGACGATGTCCTTTTCCAGTACGTCAGAAATTTTCGAAAACCGCATCGCCCTGCTCCTTTAAGCAGCGATTTGAGCCCTGCCGGTCGGATGGGTCGTGACCGGCGATGCCCATAGAATAGAAATTAAATCGGCGCTGAAAAGCTGTTTTTAGAGTAATTAGTCGAAAAAAGCAGATATGCCCTATAAATCAGAAAAGGCTGTGGGATAAGTAACCGTAACGTCTTGTTTCATTGAGACGCTGTCGCGGTGCTATCAATGAATTTTGCAAAATCAGCGAACGGATTAAGCTAGCGGGCATCTGTTACTAGTCCGTAGCGTTTGGCCGAAGGCTTGTCCGAACCGTAATTTCTGATCCAGTACGTGCCAGGAACGGCGCGGGATTGTCCACGACAGGTTGTATCTATGCACCGCAGGAATTTGCTCAAAGCGTCCATGGCCATTGCGGCTTACACCGGCCTTTCCGCTTCCGGCCTGCTCGCCGCACGCGCCTGGGCCGCCTCTGGCGGTGCCGCCGACGGTGAAGCCCAGGCCTTCGACTTCGAGACGCTGAAGCGCCAGGCCAAGCAACTGGCCGGCAGCGCGTATCAGGACACCAAACAGGTGCTGCCGCCGACCCTGGCGACCATGACCCCGCAGAACTTCAACGCGATCCGCTACGACGGCGAGCATTCGCTGTGGAAGGAGAACAAGGGTCAGCTCGATGTGCAGTTCTTCCACGTCGGCATGGGTTTCCGTCAGCCGGTGCGCATGTACAGCGTCGATCCGAAAACCCGCACGGCCCGCGAGGTGCATTTCCGCCCTCAGCTGTTCAACTATGAAAACACTTCGGTCGACACCCAGCAGCTCAAGGGCGACCTGGGTTTTGCCGGCTTCAAGCTGTTCAAGGCACCGGAACTGGATCGGCATGACGTGGTGTCGTTCCTCGGCGCCAGCTACTTCCGCGCGGTGGATGCCACTGGCCAATATGGCCTCTCCGCCCGTGGCCTGGCCGTCGACACCTACGCCAAGAAACGCGAAGAATTCCCTGATTTCACCAAGTTCTGGTTCGAAACTCCGGATCAGAACGCGACCCGCTTTGTGGTCTACGCCCTGCTCGACTCGCCGAGCGCGACCGGCGCCTATCGCTTCGACATCGATTGCCAGGCCGAGCGCGTGGTGATGGAAGTCGACGCCCACATCAACGCCCGCACTGCCATCGAACAACTGGGCATCGCCCCGATGACCAGCATGTTCAGCTGCGGCACCCACGAGCGCCGGATGTGCGACACCATTCACCCGCAAATCCATGACTCGGATCGTCTGGCCATGTGGCGCGGCAACGGCGAGTGGATCTGCCGCCCGCTGAACAACCCGGCGACCCTGCAATTCAACGCCTTCGCCGACACCGATCCGAAAGGTTTCGGTCTGGTGCAGACCGACCACGAATTCGCCAACTATCAGGACACCGTCGACTGGTACAGCAAGCGTCCGAGCCTGTGGGTAGAACCTACAACCGCCTGGGGCGAAGGCTCTATCGATCTGCTGGAAATTCCTACAACCGGTGAAACCCTCGACAACATTGTTGCGTTCTGGACGCCGAAGAAACCGGTAGCCGCCGGCGACTCGCTGAACTACGGCTACAAGCTCTACTGGAGCGCCCTGCCGCCGGTCGGCACGCCGCTGGCGCGGGTGCATGCGACCCGTTCGGGCATGGGTGGATTCGTCGAAGGCTGGGCACCGGGCGAGCATTACCCGCCGGTCTGGGCCCGTCGTTTTGCCGTGGACTTCACGGGTGGCGGTCTGGATCGCCTGCCGCGGGGCACCGGGATCGAACCGGTGGTGACCTGCTCCAACGGCAAGGTGCAGGATTTCAGCGTGCTGGTGCTGGATGACATCAAGGGCTACCGGATCCTGTTCGACTGGTACCCGACCAATGACAGCGTTGAGCCAGTTGAGCTACGACTGTTCATCCGCACCAACGACCGCACGCTGAGCGAGACCTGGCTGTACCAGTACTTCCCGCCAGCGCCGGACAAGCGCAAATACCCTTGATGCGTTGAGCCGTCAGGCCAACGGGCAGTACAAGTGGATATCGTGGGGTTCAAGATCAAACAGCTCGGGATCCGGTTGTTCCAACAACCGGCAACCCTGGCGCTGATAGAACTCCACGGTATTGCGCGACTCGGTGGCCGACACGTACAACGCCCCGGCGCCGACCTCTCGGCCATGCTTGCAAGCCAAGGCGAACAACCGCCCGCCCAATCCCTGCCCGCGCCAGGCACGGCTGATGTGCAAAAACTTCAATTGCCGCATCTTCAAACCCTGATTGTGAATAACCCGGTTATCCACAACCACCGCCGCCACCAACGTCTCTCCATTGAATAGTCCGTGTAGCCACCCGCCGCTGCGCCAGCATTTTTCCAATACCCGCGCATTTTCCTCCGCTTCCCCTTCGGGCCATCCGCGCATGTCGAAACGCGCCGGATACAGAACCAGCTCACCGTTTTCCACGCGATAACACTCCTCGACCAGTTCACTGCGGTCGATCAGCGCCAGCAAAGGCAAGTCCGATTCAGCCAGCTCACGCTCGATCAACATTGCGATCCATTCCTTTGCGATTCCAAACGACAGGCAAGAAAAAACCCGCCGGTTCAATGGCGGGTTTTATAGGCTTTGCGAGCGGTCGGAATCAATCCCGCAGATCAGACTCGTGAATCGGCTGATCCCGATGAGTCGCACGTTGATACTGCGCCGGCCACACCGCTTTGCGTCCGCCCAGGTCATCGTCGGCATGCAGCGGCCAATACGGATCACGCAGCAGCTCGCGGGCGAGGAAGATGATGTCGGCCTGACAGGTCCGCAGGATGTGCTCGGCCTGGGCCGGCTCGGTAATCATTCCCACGGTGCCGGTGGCGATGCCTGACTCCTTGCGCACCCGTTCGGCGAAACGCGTCTGATAACCCGGCCCCACGGGGATTTCAGCGTTGACTGCCGTGCCGCCCGATGACACGTCGATCAGGTCGGCCCCCAAGGCTTTCAGGCGTCGCGCAAGCTCCACGGTTTCATCGGGGTTCCACCCGTCTTCAACCCAATCGGTGGCCGACAGGCGCACAAACACCGGCAGTTCTTCCGGCCACACCGCGCGTACCGCCTCGGTCACTTGCAGCACCAGACGAATGCGATTTTCGAACGAACCACCGTATTGATCGCGGCGCTGATTACTCAGTGGCGACAGAAACTGGTGCAACAGATAACCGTGCGCCGCATGCACCTCGACCACACTGAAACCGGCGGTCAGCGCGCGTTTGGCTGCGGCCACGAAATCCTGAATGACTTGGGCGATCTGGCTCTCATCCAGCTGTTTCGGTTGAGTGTGTTGGGGGTCAAAGGCAATCGGCGAAGGACCCACCGGCGTCCAGCCGCCGTCATCCGGTTTGACGCTGCCATGCTTGCCGATCCACGGCCGATGGGTGCTGGCCTTGCGCCCGGCGTGGGCCAGTTGAATGCCGGCCACTGCGCCCTGCGCGTTGATGAAACGGGTGATGCGTTGCAGCGGTGCGATCTGTTCGTCGTTCCACAGGCCCAGGTCTTCGGCGGTGATCCGCCCGTCGGCCGTGATCGCCGTGGCTTCGGTAAATACCAGGCCAGCGCCCCCCACGGCACGGCTGCCGAGGTGCACCAGATGCCAGTCGTTGGCCAGGCCATCGACGCTGGAGTACTGGCACATGGGCGACACGGCGATGCGGTTGGACAGGGTCAGTTGGCGAAGGGTAAAGGGTTCAAGCAGCAGACTCATGGGGCACCTCTCAAATCAGTGGGCAGGCTCCAGGGTTCTGTTTGAAAAGTCGACGAGTGACAGGAAAAAGGTGCAGCACCCGCCCCCGCGGGCAAAAAATTCGACAAGACGTCACAAGGCCAATCAAGCAGTGCTTAGAGCCTAGTCGACATCCGGGGATGAGGGAGGGTTCAGAAATGAAACAGGACAATTGAAGGCTACTGCGCCCCTTAATAGAGGGGCGCTAAGCCCTTAACGCGGTTCGATGTGGGCAATCATCAACTGCACGGTCTCATTGCCGCGAAACTCGTTGAGATCGAGTTTGTAGGCCAGTTCGACCCATTTGATCGTCGGGTTCGGCCAGATATCGCGATCAATCCCGAAGGCGATACCGTCGAGTTTCACCGAACCGCATTCGGTTTTCAGCACCACTTTCAGGTGCCGCTCGCCAACCACCCGCTGCTCGACCAACTGGAACACACCGTGAAACAGCGGCTCGGGAAAATGCTGCCCCCACGGCCCGGCGTGACGCAGGGCCCGGGCCAGTTCCAGATGAAATTCCTCGACTGCCAGCGTGCCGTCCGACAGCAGGCGCCCGGTCAGGTCTTCTTCGCGAAGCTGCCTACGCACCTCGGCGTCGAAGGCCTCGGCAAACAATGGAAAATTCTCCTGCGGCAAGGTCAGACCGGCCGCCATCGCGTGGCCGCCGTACTTGCTGATCAGATCCGGATGCTGCGCCGCGACCACGCTCAGCGCGTCACGGATGTGGAAACCCTGAACCGAACGCCCCGAGCCCTTTAGCAAACCGTCACCGGCATCGGCGAAGGCGATGGTCGGGCGGAAATAACGCTCCTTCATCCGCGACGCCAGAATACCGATGACACCCTGATGCCATTCCGGATCGAACAGGCACAACCCGAACGGCATCGACTCGACCGGCAAGTCCTTGAGCTGAGCCAGCGCCTCACGCTGCATGCCCTGCTCGATGGATTTGCGATCCTGGTTCATGCCGTCCAGTTGCGCGGCCATTTCCCGGGCCTGCGCAGCGTCGTGGGTCAGCAGGCATTCGATGCCCAGGCTCATGTCATCCAGACGCCCCGCCGCGTTCAGGCGCGGGCCGACGATGAAACCGAGGTCGGTAGACGTGATGCGCGAAGCCTCTCGCTTGGCCACTTCAAGGATCGCCTTGATCCCCGGCCGCGCACGTCCGGCGCGAATTCGTTCCAGGCCCTGGTGCACCAGAATCCGGTTGTTGGCATCCAGCGGCACCACGTCGGCGACGCTGCCCAGCGCCACCAGATCCAGCAGTTCGCCGATGTTCGGTTGTGGCTTGCTCTCGTACCAGCCGAGGCTGCGCAGGCGTGCGCGCAACGCCATCAACACATAGAAAATCACCCCGACCCCGGCCAGCGCCTTGCTCGGGAACTCGCAGCCGGGCTGGTTCGGATTGACTAGCGCATCGGCTTGCGGCAGTTCATCGCCGGGCAAGTGGTGGTCGGTGATCAAGACCTTCAGACCGTGACGTTTCGCAGCCGCCACACCTTCCACGCTGGAAATACCGTTGTCGACGGTGATCAACAGTTGCGGCTCGCGGGTCATCGCGACTTCGACGATTTCCGGGGTCAGGCCGTAGCCGTATTCGAAACGGTTCGGCACCAGATAATCGACGTGCGCCGCGCCCAACAAGCGCAAACCGAGCACGCCCACGGTGCTGGCCGTCGCGCCGTCGGCGTCGAAGTCGCCGACGATCAGGATCCGCTGACGCTGCTCCAGCGCCGTCACCAGAAGGTCCACCGCCGCATCGATCCCTTTGAGCTGCTGGAACGGAATCAGCCGCGCCAGGCTCTTGTCCAGCTCCGCCTCGGACTGCACGCCCCGCGCCGCATACAGGCGGGTCAGTAGCGGTGGCAGTTCACCGAGAAACGGCAGAGTGGCGGGCAACGGGCGAGGATCGATACGCATGGGGTGACAGAAGCTTCTCTTGAATACGTGGGATTTTTCGGGAGTAACGCGGATTTAGCCGCGCTCGCCTTGCAGCCAGGTGAGCTGGACTTCGTGCTGACCGCGATCGTCGGTGACGAAGATCGTACCTTCGCTAATCATCACGTCCCACTTGATGACGCGAGGCATGTCCTGGGCCAGGGTTTCCAGCACTTCCTGAGGAACAGCGGCAATGTTGACGTTCTTCAGGTTTTTGATCGCCGGAATCACCTTGCCTTCCCAGACACGCAGGCTGCCGTAGGCCAGCAGGCTGGTACGCTCGGTGCGACGGGAGCACCAGGTCAGGCGATCCGCATCTGGCTGGCCGACTTCGATCCAGTGCAGAACGCGGTCATCCAGGCTCTTTTCCCATAGCGCAGGTTCATCCACGTCCGACAGACCACGACCGAACGACAGTTGCTCGTTGTACCAGAGCGCGTAGGCCAACAGGCGTACGGTCATGCGTTCTTCGGTTTCCGAAGGGTGACGGGCGATGGTCTGCTTCACGTTCTCGTAGACGCTGCGGTCGAGATCGGTGAGGTTCAGTTCGAATTTGTAGGTAGTGGACGGCTGGGCCATGAACGGGCTTCTTGATACGAGGAAAGTCGGCAAGTCTAACCGATGCTGTAGGCAATCCACGAATTGATGGCGATCAACCTTGCGCGACTGACAGCCGGCTATGTTAAAACGCTGTATCTGCTCAGCCTTGTCCTACAGGATCTCGCATGCCGTTCGCCAACAAACCGCTCAGCGGTCTGAAAGTCATTGAATTGGGTACTTTGATTGCCGGGCCGTTTGCTTCGCGCATCTGCGGCGAATTCGGCGCCGAAGTGATCAAGATCGAGTCGCCGGACGGCGGGGATCCGCTGCGCAAATGGCGCAAGTTGTACGAAGGCACCTCGCTGTGGTGGTTCGTCCAGGCACGCAACAAAAAGTCCCTGACGCTGAACCTGAAACACTCCGATGGCCTGGCGATCCTGAAAAAACTGCTGGGCGAAGCCGACATCCTGATCGAGAACTTCCGCCCCGGCGTCCTGGAAAAACTGGGCCTGAGCTGGGAAACCCTGCACGCACTGAACCCGAAACTGGTGATGGTGCGCCTGTCCGGTTTCGGCCAGACCGGACCGATGAAAGATCAGCCTGGGTTTGGCGCAGTCGGCGAATCCATGGGCGGCCTGCGTTACATCACCGGTTTCGAAGACCGGCCGCCGGTGCGCACCGGGATTTCCATTGGCGATTCGATTGCGGCTTTGTGGGGGGTGATCGGTGCGTTGATGGCCCTGCGTCATCGCGAGGTCAACGGCGGTCTCGGCCAGGTGGTGGATGTGGCGTTGTACGAAGCGATCTTCGCCATGATGGAAAGCATGGTGCCGGAGTTCGATGTGTTCGGCTTCATTCGCGAGCGCACCGGCAACATTATGCCGGGCATCACACCCTCCTCGATCCACACCAGCGCCGACGGCAAACACGTGCAAATCGGCGCCAACGGCGATGCGATCTTCAAGCGCTTCATGCTGATCATCGGCCGTGAAGATCTGGCCAATGACCCGGCGCTGGCCAGCAATGACGGGCGCGACAGCCGTCGTGACGAGTTGTATGGGGTGATCGACCGCTGGGTGAATTCGCTGCCGCTGCAAACCGTGCTGGATCTGCTGAACCAGGCCGAAGTGCCCGCCAGCCGGATATTCAGTGCCGAAGACATGTTCAACGATCCGCAGTACCTGGCCCGGGAAATGTTCCTGCACGCCAAACTGCCGGACGGCAAACCCTTCAAGATGCCGGGCATCGTGCCGAAACTCTCTGATACACCCGGCACGTCCGAATGGGTCGGACCGCAGCTCGGTGAACACAATGCGCAGGTACTCCACGATCTTGGCTACGACGAGAAGCAGATCGCCCGGCTGCGCGAAGACGGAGCCATCTGAGCTGAAGCGCCTGATGCCCTCGGCCACGAACCGCGCCCACCATTGGTGGACCTGGCGGTTGTTCGGCCTGCTATTTCTGCTGGTGCTGCCGGCGTGGGCGCAGGCCAAACCGACGTTGATCTGGCTGTTGCGCGACCTGCCGCCGCTGACGATCTTCGAAGGCCCGAAAAAGGGCCAGGGCGTTATCGATCAATTGATGCCGATGCTGATTGCCGGCATGCCGCAATACGACCACACCTTGATGCGGGTCAATCGCGCCCGCGGCATTCAAATGCTTCATGAGCATCCCTTCGCCTGCGACCCGTCGCTGATCTGGAACAAGGAACGGGCACAGTGGATCGCGTTCTCCATCCCTGCGTTTCGCGCGGTCAGCAATGGTCTGGTGGTGCGTCAGAGAGATCGCGAAGTGCTGGAGCCGTTTCTGGTCGAGGACGAAGTCGATCTGTCGGCGTTTCTGGCGAACGGCGAGCGAAAAGTCGGAGTGGTGGCGGAACGCAGTTATGGCGAGTACATCGATACATTGCTGCATAAGGCACCAACCGGCGCGCTGACGCCCCACTACGGCAACGATGCGCTCAGCAGCCTGCTGTCGATGCAGCGTCTGGGGCGTTTGCAGGTGGTGCTGGGTTACTGGCCGGAAATCCGTTACCAGGCGCGCCAGGCCGAGATCGCCGAGGACGAACTGCTGTTCTTCCCGATTCGCGGCACGGGCAAGTACCTGTCGGGCCATGTCGGCTGCACCGACACCACGGCGGGCCGGCAGGCGATCACGGAGATCAACCAACTGTTGCGCACCCTGCCTCACGACCACCTCAACCAGCTCTACGCCGACTGGCTCGACCCCGAGCGGCGCCAAGACTACCTGGAAGAGGCGCGGATTTTCTTCGAGCAGCAAGCCGCGCAGTGAAATCCGGACAAAAAGAAACCCCGAGAAGTGGGGAGACGACTCGGGGTTAAACGTGGTCTGTATCAAAGACCCGTAGCAGCAAGCGACAAGCACCGGAGCACAATGCTTGATCCTGCTGTTACGGGGTCTGACTGATCGGGATGCAGGAAGGTTCCCACAATTGAAAAATCAGTTTTCAGAGGGACGGGTGCTTGTCGAGGGCTGCGTTTCGCAACGCGGCGATCACACAGGGTTCCAGCCGGCCTTCGGCAATCAGGATGTCACGGTGCAGGCCGTCGACCACATCCGTCAGTTGGCGCTTGTCGCTCAATTGCGCCTGATTGAATTCGCGCTCCACCACGATCGCGCCGCTGCCGTTCTTCAAGGTCACCAGGCATTCGCCGTGGCGACCGCGAGGGGTCAACGTCACCTGATACGGGCTCAGAGCCTCACCGAGCAATAGACTGATACTTTCCATCTCGATCTCCACTCAATAGTCCGAAAACACAGTGTCTGGGGCGTGTTCACAGTAAATGACCACCGGCCCGAGAGGAAAGTTCTGCTCGTCGCCGGCCTCTCCCGGAGCGTCACCGGCCTATCGGAGCATGCATGGTGAAGATGACAGAAAAATAACCATGGGGGTCAAGCGTCGACGCAATGCCGGGGGATGGTCATGTAGGTGTCCAGCAACGCCCTCATCAATACCGCCGAGACCGGCGTGTGCAGACGCCCCAGCAAGGTGATCCGGTGCTCGCCCAGCAGGGTTTCCAGATCATCCAGCATGGCGGGCGCCACAGCCCCCACCATAATCAGTGCCCGCGCTGCTTGCCGGTCGGCCAGATGCCGGATCAGCGCCAACCCGTCGCCGCTCTGCAACTGTGGATTGCACACGGCGATGTCGACGGCCCCGCGGCGCTCCAGTGAACGCTTTGCCGAACCCAGCGACGGTGCGGTCAGCACATCGTAGATACCGATGGCGTTGAGCATCTGGTGCAACGCCATCAACTGGAACGGGTTGGGTTCGAGAATCAGGATCTTGAGCGAGCGCATGGGACGACCTCTGGAACGACAATCGCGGATTCACGCCGCAGTGGCTTGTCACTCTAGGGTGTTCGTCCTAAGCCTCCCATCAGAAAAGTAGCCGCGTTTTATAGGACTTTTCCCATCTTTAATGCAGACATCGACACCCGCTCTCCTTCCGCCGCTCGGTGATGTCCGTCCAGCCCCCGAGCAGGCCGCGCAGTTTTCCATCGACACTGTAAAACGGCACCGTCCATTGATAGATCTGACGGGGCCCGCTCTTGAACATCAGTTGCCGCTTGCTGAAGCGTGTTTTACGCGTACCCAGTTGCGCCATGAATTCGTCATGCAGCATCAATGCCGTGGCCTGTGGCAGTGCATCGAATTCGAACAGCATCCGGCCCTGCACCTGCTCCAGCCGGACCGACAGCGCATCTTCATAACTGCGGTTGCACATGATCAACCGGCCCTGCAGATCGCGAACGAACACAGGGTCAGGCATCGCATCGATCAATGCGTGTTGAAAGGCCAGTTGATCACCCAGGCCCTTTTCAGCCTCCCTGCGCTGTTTTATTTCGGTAGCGAGTCGACGATTCCATAGCAGCGAAAGCAGGCCTAACACCCCGAGTGCCCCCATCCCCCAGCATCCCCACTCGATCAGCCGAGCGCGGAACGACGGTGCCGGCGCAGGTGAGACTCCGTCCAGCCACTTCAGGCGCATGGCACGCAGTTCGGCCGCCGAGAAAGCGCCCAAGGCTTTGTTGAGGATGCTCACAAGCTCGGGTAGCCCCTTACGTACCGCCAGATGGTCGGCCTCCCACTTGCCCTCGACGAGACCACCGACCCTGAGCAGGCCGGAGGGAAACAGCTGAGCGCCGATCTCGTTTTCGATGGTGGCGTAAGCCTCGCCACTTTCGACCAGCGCCCGAGCCTCGGCATAGGTCTTGACCGAGCGGATCTCGATCGACGGGTAGTCACGTCGAATGCTGTCCTCCAGCGCATGTCGGGCCGGCAGCACCAGGACTCGCTTGGCCAGCATCTCGAGCGACCGTATTGCCGGCTCGCCCGAATGACCGACGAACACCCACCCGGCACCGCCAAACGCGTGACTGAACTCCAGAAACGCCTTGCGCTCGTCGTTCATTGCCAACGTCGTGCTGATGTCGGCCACGCCACTCTGGAGTCGTTCCAGCATGTGGTCGGTGGAAAACGACTCCTGATGGACGAACTGCAATCCGGTCATGGCGCTGATGTGCTTGAGTACATCGTTGTTCAAGCCGCTCCACTGGCCATGCTCGTCCTGAAACAGATACAACGGGTATTGCACCGAGGCGACGGTCACCCGTGGGTTATCTCGAATCCACTGACGCTCATGCTCATTCAGCTCGATGGGCTGAACCGCCTCCAGCGCATCGGAATGCTTCGTCAGATGGGCTGCTTCGATCCACTGCGACAACCCGAAGCAACCCAATAAAAACAACCAGCACAGAGCTGGTTTCAATCCTGAAAAAAACCGCATTGCCACATCCTTCGTCATCGACTCGCCCGTCCTTGGTGGGCGAAACGCGCGCAGTGTGGCATGCAAAAACAAGAAAGCCCGTCAGGAGACGGGCTTCAAAATGTGACAGCTTTGCGGGCTTAAAGAGGCTTGCCGCGGTTGCCATGCTGGCTGACAAAGGCTTGCACGGCTTTGAGCTCGTTCGCCAGCACAGTGCAGCGCTCTTCTCTCTCAAACAAATCAGAAAGATGTGCAGGTAGTTCGAGAGCTTTTCCTACACCGGCTTTCTCCACCGCGTCCGGGAACTTGACTGGATGCGCCGTGCCCAGAATCACCATCGGGATGTCCAGGCTGCGGCGGCATTCGCGAGCGGCTTTGACGCCGATGGCGGTGTGCGGATCCAGCACTTCACCGGTCTGCTCGTAGACTTCGGCGATGGTTTCGCAGGTTTGCGCATCGTCCACAGCCAGCGAGTCGAACAGTTTGCGTGCCTCGGTCCAGCGTTCCTGTTCGACGCTGAAGCCGCCGCCCTGCTTGAACGAATCCATCAGGCCGGCAATCGCCGCGCCGTTGCGACCGTGCAGGTCGAACAGCAGGCGTTCGAAGTTCGACGAGACCATGATGTCCATCGACGGCGACAGCGTGGCGTGCAGGGTTTCCTTGACGTACTGGTTGCCGCTCATGAAGCGGTGCAGGATGTCGTTGCGGTTGGTGGCGACGATCAACTGGTTGATCGGCAGGCCCATGTTGCGCGCCAGGTAACCGGCGAAGATGTCGCCGAAGTTGCCGGTCGGCACCGAGAACGACACCGAACGCGCGGGGCCGCCCAATTGCAGCGCTGCGTGGAAGTAGTAAACGATCTGGGCCATGATCCGCGCCCAGTTGATCGAGTTCACTGCCACCAGACGGGTGCCCTTGAGGAAGCTCTGGTCGGCGAAGCTGGCCTTGACCATTTCCTGGCAGTCATCGAAGTTGCCTTCGATGGCGATGTTGTGGATGTTCTCACCGAGGATGGTGGTCATCTGCCGACGCTGCACTTCGGACACACGGTTGTGCGGGTGCAGGATGAAGATGTCGACGTTTTCGCAGTGCTTGCAGCCTTCGATGGCGGCCGAACCGGTGTCACCGGAGGTGGCGCCGACGATGACAACGCGCTCGCCGCGCTTTTCCAGCACGTAGTCGAGCAGGCGACCGAGCAGTTGCAGGGCGAAGTCCTTGAACGCCAGGGTCGGGCCGTGGAACAGCTCCAGCACCCATTCGTTGCCGTTCAGCTGACGCAGCGGCGCCACGGCGTTGTGGGCGAACACACCGTAGGTTTCTTCAAGAATCTTTTTGAAATCGGCGTCCGGAATGCTGCCGGTAACGAACGGGCGCATGACGCGAAAAGCCAGCTCGTGATACGGCAGGCCGGCCCAGGAAGCGATTTCTTCCTGGGTGAAACGTGGCAGGTTTTCCGGGACGTACAGACCGCCGTCGGTGGCGAGACCAGCCAGCAGGACGTCTTCGAAATTCAGGGCCGGTGCCTGGCCGCGGGTACTGATGTAACGCATGACTGACTCCAATGGACAGTGTTCACGACACCGGCCCCGCTGGCGGGACCGGTGAAGGAGATCGGCTTAGTTCAAGTGCTCGACGCGGATCCGCACAACCGGACCGACCACGCCCGCCAGCGCTTCGAGGGCGGCGATCGCATCGTTGATGTGCTGCTCCAGCACGCGGTGGGTCAGCAGGATCATCGGCACCAGGCCGTCGTGTTCCTCGACTTCCTTCTGCATGATCGACTCGATGTTGATACCGCGCTCCGAGAGGATGCTCGCCACCTGAGCGAGTACGCCCGGGTGGTCCTTGGCCTGGATGCGCAGGTAGTAGGCGCTTTCGCAGGCTTCGATCGGCAGGATCGGATGGGCCGACAGCGAGTCCGGCTGGAAGGCCAGGTGCGGCACGCGGTTCTCCGGGTCGGAGGTCATGGCGCGAACCACGTCCACCAGATCCGCGATCACCGACGAAGCAGTTGGCTCCATGCCGGCGCCGGCGCCGTAGAACAGGGTCGAACCGGCAGCGTCACCGTTGACCATCACCGCGTTCATCACGCCGTTGACGTTGGCGATCAGACGATCAGCCGGGATCAGCGTCGGGTGTACGCGCAGCTCGATACCGGCGGCGGTGCTGCGTGCAACGCCCAGGTGCTTGATGCGGTAGCCCAGCGCTTCAGCGTAGTTCACGTCGGCGGTGGTCAGCTTGGTGATGCCCTCGGTGTAAGCCTTGTCGAACTGCAGCGGGATACCGAATGCGATCGAAGCCAGGATCGTCAGCTTGTGCGCGGCGTCGATACCTTCGACGTCGAACGTCGGATCGGCTTCGGCGTAGCCCAGCGCTTGAGCCTCGGCCAGCACGTCTTCGAAGGTGCGACCCTTCTCGCGCATTTCGGTGAGGATGAAGTTACCGGTGCCGTTGATGATCCCGGCGACCCAGTTGATACGGTTGGCGGACAGGCCTTCACGGATCGCCTTGATCACCGGAATGCCGCCGGCTACCGCCGCTTCGAATGCCACGATCACGCCTTTCTCGCGTGCCTTGGCGAAAATTTCATTACCGTGAACGGCAATCAGAGCCTTGTTCGCGGTGACCACATGCTTGCCATTCTCGATGGCCTTGAGTACCAGCTCGCGGGCAACGGTGTAGCCGCCCATCAGCTCTATGACGATGTCGATCTCAGGGTTCGTGGCCACTTCGAAGACATCGTTGGTAATCGCAATACCGGTCGTCTGGAACTGAGGCTTTGGCGTGCGCATGGCAATTTGTGCCACTTCGATTCCACGCCCGGCACGACGAGCAATTTCCTCGGCGTTGCGCTGAAGTACGTTGAAGGTTCCGCCACCGACGGTCCCTAACCCACAGATGCCTACTTTGACCGGTTTCACTGTGAACTCCCCATAAAACGGCCGACACGAGGCCGGCCGTGAAAACAACCGCAGGTTCGCGGCTCTCTGTTGATGGCCCGGCAATCCTGCCGCCGGACCACGCTCGTCAACGCCTGAGCATGACGATGCGAATTACTTCGCGCCCAGCGCCAGTTTGGCGACTTGTGGCGCAGGCTGGTAGCCCGGAATGACTTGTCCGTCGGCCAAAACGATGGCCGGTGTGCCGTTCACGCCGATCGACTGACCGAGGGCGAACTGCTTGGAAACCGGGTTCTCGCACTTGGCGGCCTTGATTTCCTTGCCATCGACCATTTTGTCCATGGCGGCTTTCTTGTCTTTCGAGCACCACACGGCTTGCAGTTGCTCGTCACCCGGCGAGCCCAGGCCCTGACGCGGGAACGCCACGTAACGCACTTCGATGCCGCGCTTGTTCAGCTCGGGCACTTCGGCGTGCAGCTTGTGGCAGTACGGGCACGTGGTGTCGGTGAACACGGTGATGTGCGATTTGGTTTCGCCCACGGCCGGGTAAACCACGGTCTCGGCCACCGGGATCGCATTGATCAGTTTGGAAATGCCCAGGCGCTCGGTCTTCTCGGTCAGGTTGACCGGTTTGCCGTCCTTGAGCTGGAACATGTAGCCCTGAACGATGTACTGGCCGTCGGCGCTGGCGTAGAGCACGCGGCTGCCCTTGAGCTTGACTTCATACAGGCCCGGCAGCGGGCTGGCGGTGATGGTGTCCACCGGCACATCGAGCTGGAGGTTTTCCAGGCTTTGGCGAATCGCTTTGTCGGCCGCGTCATCGGCGACGGCAAAGGTGCTGACCAACGCAATGGCTGCGGCGGCGAAAATCTGGGTCAGACGCATGAGAACTCCTGAAGGCGGGCAAATGGAACGATCAGAACGCCCGTGCCGGAACACCGGGTCATAACCGCCCATCGTGCAAACCGGCAAAGCCTACCACATAAGGCTCCCGTGGCCGAATGCGCCTGTCGCAAGACAAATGGCGCTCAGCCGCGCGGGTGATGTTTGGCATGCAGATCCTGCAAACGCGCCCGGGCGACGTGAGTGTAGATCTGCGTGGTCGACAGGTCGCTGTGGCCCAACAGCATCTGCACCACCCGCAAGTCGGCGCCATGGTTGAGCAAGTGTGTGGCAAACGCGTGACGCAAGGTGTGCGGCGACAGCGATTTACCAATGCCGGCGACCTTGGCCTGATGCTTGATGCGGTGCCAGAAGGTCTGCCGAGTCATCTGTTCGCCGCGCTGGCTGGGGAACAGCACATCACTGGGGCGCCCGCCCAGCAACTCGCCGCGGCCATCGCGCAGATAGCGCTCGACCCAGACAATCGCTTCCTCGCCCATCGGTACAAGGCGCTCCTTGCTACCCTTGCCCATGACCCGCAACACGCCCTGACGCAGGTTGACCTGCTCCAGGGTCAGGCTGATCAGCTCGGTCACCCGCAGCCCGCAGGCATAAAGCACTTCGAGCATGGCGCGGTCGCGCTGGCCGATGGCTTCGCTGAGGTCTGGCGCCTTGAGCAGCGCTTCAACGTCGGCTTCCGACAGGGATTTTGGCAATGGCCGACCGAGCTG
The DNA here is from genome assembly GCF_019718735.1 of Pseudomonas sp. RIT778. Lineage (NCBI taxonomy): Bacteria > Pseudomonadati > Pseudomonadota > Gammaproteobacteria > Pseudomonadales > Pseudomonadaceae > Pseudomonas > Pseudomonas sp. RIT778. Next base: position 290,090 of record NZ_JAIHBA010000001.1, read on the forward strand.
CGGCATATCCACGCGCAAGGTTGGGTCGACCGAAATCAGTTTTTCCCGCAGCAGGTAGCGATAAAAGCCACGCACACCGGAGAGAAATCGCGCAGTGGAACGGGGTTTGTAGTTCTGTTCCAGACGCCAGGCCAGGTGATCGAGGATCAGTTCGCGACCGGCATTGATCAGTTCGAGGTTTTTCTCCTGCAACCAGCCGTTGAACAGCGCGAGATCACTGCGATAGGCGTCGCGGGTGTTGTCGGAGAGACCTTTTTCCAGCCAGAGGGCGTCGAGAAACTGGTCGATCAGTGGGTGGTCGATGGCAGGCATGGGCGCTCAAGACACGCAGGCTTGGCACTGCGCGCAAATAAAGAGTGAACGGTTGAAATGGCCGCTAGTCTTTCATAGCCCGCTATTTCAAGGAACAGGGAGCTTCAATGAACGAGCAGCAAATTCTGTTGGCTTTCGGTGGTATCGGTGCCGCCGCGCTGGGCTGCCAATGGCTCGCCTGGCGCCTGAAGCTGCCGGCGATTCTGTTTCTGCTGCTGACCGGCATTCTGGCGGGCCCCGTGCTGGGCTGGCTCGACCCGCAGGCAATGTTCGGCCCGCTGCTGATGCCGCTGGTGTCGCTGGCGGTGGCGCTGATTCTGTTTGAGGGCAGCCTGACCCTGCACCTGTCGGAGTGGCGCGAGATCGGCAGCGTCGTGCATCGGCTGGTGACCCTTGGCGCGCTCTCGACCTGGATCGTGATTGCGGTCGCGACCCACTGGCTGCTGGGCTTCGACTGGTTGCTCGCCATCCTCTTCGGCAGTCTGACCCTGGTCACCGGGCCGACCGTGATCGTGCCGATGCTGCGCGTGGTGCGGCCGAAGGCTTCGATCGCCAACATCCTGCGCTGGGAAGGGATTGTAATCGACCCGATCGGCGCGCTGCTCGCGGTGGTGGTCTACAGCTTCATCATTGCCCGCGCGGAAGGCCATGGCCTGGAACAGAGCCTGCTGACGTTTGGCGGGGTGATTGTCTGCGGCAGTGCGTTCGGTGTCGCCGGTGGCTGGCTGCTCGGCACGATCATCCGGCGCCAATGGCTGCCGGAGTATTTGCACAATCTGGCATCGCTCGCCGCGGTGCTGGGAATTTTCATCGCCGCCAACCAGGTCATGCACGAATCCGGTCTGCTGGCGGTGACGCTGATGGGCATGTGGCTGGCGAACATGAAGGGCGTGGACGTGCGGCACATCCTGCACTTCAAGGAAAATCTCAGCGTACTGCTGATTTCCGGGCTGTTCATTCTGCTGGCGGCGCGACTGGATCTGAACGCGTTGATCGGTCTCGGACCACTGGTACTGATTCTGTTGCTGGTGATCCAGTTGATTGCGCGACCGCTGAACGTGGTGTTGAGTACCGCCGGTTCGAGTCTGAGTTGGCGTGAGCGTGCATTGCTGTGCTGGATTGCCCCGCGCGGGATCGTCGCGGCGGCAGTCTCGGCGATCTTTGCGATTCGCCTGGATGAAGCGGGCCATGAAGGTGCGCTGTTGCTGGTGCCGCTGACCTTCGCCGTGATCATCGGCACCGTCGTGCTGCAAAGCGCGACTGCCCGGCCACTGGCGCGTCTGTTGAAAGTAGCGGAGCCGGCGCCCAGTGGTTTCCTGATCGTCGGGGCGAACGGGCCTGCGCGCCTGCTCGGCAAGTCGCTGCAACAGCTGGGCAGCCGGGTGCTGCTGACAGATTCAAGTTGGGAAAACATCCGCGCGGCGCGCATGGATGGCTTGCCGACCTACTTCGGCAATCCGGCATCGCAGCACGCCGATGCGCATCTGGACCTGGTCGGACTGGGGCATTTGCTGGCGCTGTCACCGTCGGGCGAACTCAATACGCTGGCAGCCATGCGCTTTCGTCATGACTTTGGCCATCAGCGGTTGTTCGGGCTGGCCAGCGGTCAGGAAAGCCGGCGCAGCGACAAGCACCGCGCCAGCCTCGAACATCGCGGCAATCAACTGGGGAGCGAGGCGCTGACTTACGCCAGACTCGCCAGCCAATTGGGTCAGGGCGCCGACCTGTACAGCACGACGCTGACGGACGGGTTTGGCTGGGACGATTACCGTGCGTTGCATGGCAACCGCGCAACGCTGCTGTTCATGCGCGATGACAGCGGCTGGGTGCATGTGGTGTCGCCGGAAACCGTGCTAAAGCCGGGGCCGGGGTGGACGCTGGTGGCGCTGATTCAGCCGGAGAATGGCAGCGCCTGACAGATCTAATCGCGGGCAAGCCCGCTCCCACAGTGTCCGTGTCGAACACAAAATCTGTGGGAGCGGGCTTGCCCGCGAATGCCGCGGCTCGGTGCTAAATCAGGTCGCGAAACCCGGCAGCACTGGCACCGGACGCTTGTCATCATCGATGGCAACAAAGCTGAACTGCCCGTGAATGGCTTTCTCACGACCGTCGCAGCTCATGTTTTCGACGAACACTTCCACCTCGACCTTGAGACTGGTGTTGCCGACCTTGATCACCCGCCCGACCAGCTCGACGATGGAGCCCGCCGGGATCGCGTGATTGAAGTCGATGCGATCGGTCGACACGGTCACCAGCGGCAAACGGCAGAAGCGCGTGGCGGTGATGAACGACACTTCGTCCATCCAGGCCAGCGCCGTGCCGCCGAACAGGGTGTTGTGGTGGTTGGTGGTCGGCGGGAAAACCGCCTTGGTCACGCGGGTCACCGAGAGTTCGGTGCGGCGTTCGATTTCTTGCTCGCGAGGGGTCATGGGTCAGGCCTGAAACGGAATGCTGTGGATAAATTGCGGGCAACAAAAAAGCAGCCCGTAGGCTGCTTTTTTCTGCATCGGAAGCTGGACTTAAGCCAGTTTTTCCTTGATGCGAGCTGCTTTACCCGACAGGTCGCGCAGGTAGTACAGCTTGGCTTTACGTACGTCACCGCGACGTTTGACAGCCATGCTGTCGATCTGCGGGGAGTAGGTCTGGAAAGTACGTTCTACGCCAACACCGTTGGAGATTTTACGAACGGTGAACGCACTGTTCACGCCGCGGTTACGCTTGGCGATTACAACGCCTTCGAACGCTTGCAGACGGGAACGATCGCCTTCCTTCACTTTCACCTGAACGACGATGGTGTCGCCCGGGGCAAAGGTAGGGATTTCTTTGGTCATCTGCTCTGCTTCGAGTGCAAGGATGATTTTGTTGGTCATGCTGTGCTCCTAAGGTAAATCGTCTGATCTACCATCGATACGTTGTTAACTATCGTCCCGCTCGCGGATGTATTCCTCGAGCAGCTTCTTCTCTTCTCCAGAAAGCGAGCGGCTTTCCAGAAGATCGGCGCGTCGTTCATAGGTCCTACCAAGGGACTGCTGTAAACGCCAACGCCGGATATGCGCGTGATTGCCACTCAGCAACACGTCGGGAACACGCTGATCCGCATACACCTCAGGTCGGGTGTAGTGCGGGCAATCCAGCAGACCATCCGTAAAGGAATCTTCCTCAGCGGAATCCGCATGCCCTAAAGCTCCGGGCAGCAGTCGTGTAACCGCATCGATCATGACCATGGCCGGCAGCTCGCCGCCAGACAACACATAGTCACCAATCGACCACTCTTCATCGACATGAGCATCAATAAAACGCTCGTCAATGCCTTCATAGCGACCGGCAATCAGGATCAATGCATCCGATTTCGCCAGTTCGCGTACCGCCGACTGAGTCAGTTGACGGCCTTGGGGGGACAGGTAAATCACCTTCGCCGCCTCCCCGGCTGCTGCCTTGGCCTGAACCAGAGCATCTTCCAGAGGCTTGATCTTCATCACCATGCCCGGACCACCGCCAAACGGGCGATCGTCCACAGTGTGATGCCGATCCGTCGTGTAATCCCGCGGGTTCCAACAGGTCAGCTGCAAGAGCCCCTGTTTGACCGCACGACTGGTAATGCCGTACTCACTGATGGCCGAGAACATCTCGGGGAACAGCGTAATGACGTCTACGCGCAGGCTGGCCATTGCTTAGAAGTCCGCGTCCCATTCCACCCTCATCACGCCTGCTTCCAGGTCGATTGCCAGCACGCATTGCTCCGTATAGGGCAACAACCGCTCGCGATCATCCAGGCTGCCGACGCAGGGCTTGACCACCAATACATCGTTCGCGCCGGTCTCCAACAGGTGATCAACCTTGCCGAAGAATTCTTCGTTCTGGTTGATGACACTCAGACCCTGCAACTGGTACCAGTAGTACTCGTCGCCAGTCAGGTTGGGCAAAAGGCTTCGCGAGATGCAAATCTCGTAACCGCTCAGAAGACGTGCTTCATCGCGATCGTCGAGGCCTTTGAGCTTGGCAACCAGATCCTTTTGAGTGGATCGGCCGCTGACCAGCTCGACCTGCTTTACCACGCCTTCGCGCCGAAGCGTCCAGTTGCGGTAGTTCAACAGGTTTTCAATCGGATCGGTAAAGGAAAAGACCTTCACCTCGCCGCGAACGCCGTGAACCGAAAAAATCTTGCCGACAACGATCAGGTCATCAGCTTTTTCTGGCGTCGCGCTCATACTGCTCAGGCTGCAGCCTTGGCAGATTCCTTCAGCAACTGAGCAACACGCTCAGAAGGCTGTGCACCAACGCTCAGCCAGTAGGCAACGCGCTCTTGGTTCACGGACAGACGAACTTCCTGACCACGGGCAACAGGGTTGAAGAAACCAACCTGTTCTTTGTGGGAACCGTCACGCGGGTTGCGGGAGTCGGTTACGGTCAGGTGGTAAAACGGGCGCTTTTTGGAGCCGCCAAGGGCAAGACGGATTGTTAGCATGTGAACATCGTTCCTGTAGTCGGTGCTGCAAATCTAAATGCACAGCGGGCATGGGTGCCCGAAAGGCCGCATATTCTAAGGAATATCCGGACTTTTGCAAATGACTTTTTCCGGCGCCTATGGCATGCCGTGCAGATTTGCATATGGGGCCGTCGTTCAAAACGGCCGGTCAGCTCCCGCCGAGTGCGGGTTTGCTGTTGATCCTGCGTCCTTGCAGGGTCTGCGCCAGTACGACGACCGGCGCGGATTCTAGTGTCCCGCCTCATCCATTTCGCTCACTTTTGGCGAGTGGCTGATGCCCTCAAGCAAGGCGCCGCGACGAGTCATAGCCCGCTATGGCGAGGAGCGGCAACGCAGCATGAGGGCATCAGACGCCGCCATAAGTGAGCAGAATGGGTGAGACGGGACACCTTACATTTTCGGCATGCCGCCGCCGGGCAACATACCGCCCATGCCGCGCATCATTTTCGCCATTCCGCCCTTGGCGGAGAACTTCTTCATCATCTTCTGCATCTGCTTGTGCTGCTTGATCAAGCGACCGATGTCCTGCACCTGGGTGCCGGAACCCATGGCGATCCGGCGCTTGCGCGAACCGCTGATCAGCTCAGGGTCGCGGCGCTCGGCCGGGGTCATGGAGTTGATGATGGCTTCCATCTGCTTGAACTGCTTCTCTGCAGCGTTCTGGGCATTGCCCATTTGCGAGAGATTGACGCCACCGATGTTCGGCAGTTTGTCCATGAGCCCGCCGAGGCCGCCCATGTTCTTCATCTGTTGCAGCTGATCGCGGAAGTCTTCGAGGTCGAAGCCCTTGCCCTTCTTCAGCTTTTTAGCAAGTTTGTCGGCCTTGTCCTTGTCGAGGGTCGCTTCAGCCTGTTCGATCAGGCTGAGCACGTCGCCCATGCCGAGGATCCGCGAAGCAATACGCTCAGGGTGGAACGGATCGAGCGCTTCGCTCTTCTCGCCCATACCGATGAACTTGATCGGCTTGCCGGTGATTGCGCGAACGGACAGCGCGGCACCGCCACGGGCATCACCGTCGACCTTGGTCAGGATCACACCGGTCAGCGGCAGCGCATCACCGAAGGCCTTGGCCGTGTTGGCCGCGTCCTGACCGGTCATGGCGTCGACCACGAACAGGGTTTCAACCGGATTGATCGCGGCGTGCAGCGCCTTGATCTCGCCCATCATCTCTTCGTCGATGTGCAGACGACCGGCGGTATCGACGATGACCACGTCGATGAATTTCAGTTTTGCTTCTTTAATAGCCGCGTTGGCGATGTCGACCGGCTTCTGGCTCAGGTCGGACGGGAAGAACGTCACGCCGATGTCGTTGGCCAGGGTTTCCAGCTGTTTAATAGCAGCAGGACGGTAGATGTCCGCCGACACGACCATGACCGACTTCTTCTTGCGCTCTTTAAGGAAGCGCGCCAGCTTGCCGGCGGTGGTGGTTTTACCCGCGCCCTGCAGACCGGCCATCAGAATGACGGCAGGCGGCACGGCGCTCAGGTTCAAGTCTTCGTTGGCCGCGCCCATCAGGCTTTCGAGTTCGGCCTGGACGATCTTCACGAACGCCTGGCCCGGCGTCAGGCTGCGCGACACCTCGGTGCCGACAGCGCGTTCCTTGACCGAATTGACGAAGTCCTTGACCACCGGCAGGGCGACGTCGGCTTCGAGCAACGCCATGCGCACTTCGCGCAGGGTGTCTTTGATATTGTCCTCGGTCAGCTTCGCCTTGCCGGTGACATGGCGCAGCGTCTGCGAGAGACGGTCGGTTAAGTTTTCAAACATTGCGCGATCCTTTCAGGCCCTGTGTAGACCGGGATAATGGCGGCCCAGACCGGAATCAACATGTGCTCGGCGAGCCTGCGGCGTGGGCAGGTCGCGGATTATAGCGAAGACTGCGTCTGGCGGACACCTTGCTGTCAGCTTGTCGGTCTTTCGTGCAATGGCGGTTCTATGCCAAACTCAGCCCCTTTCGGGCTTGCCTAACAGGATTTATGCTCCCCTTGTCACCGAGTTTGCTGACCACCCTCGCCGCCGCCCTTCTTTATGCCGCTGCGACTCTCTATCAGGGCACCCGCCTGGCCACTGGCGCCAAGGCCAACAAGCGCCTGCTGGTCTCGCTCGGCGTCCTCGCCGTGCTGGCCCACAGCGCCAGCCTGCTCACCCATTTATTGACGCCGATCGGCCTGGGCCTGGACTTCTTCAGCGCCTCGAGCCTGATTGCTGCGGCTGTCATCGCCCTGACCCTGCTGGCCTGCTCGCGGATCCCGGTGGAAAACCTGCTGGTGCTGCTGTTCCCGCTGGGTGCGATCACGGTGCTGCTGGCGCAATTTGCGCCGACCGGCACGGTGCAGGTCATCGATGAAGAACCGGGCATCCTCGCGCACATCCTGCTGTCGATCCTCGCCTACGGCATGTTCACCATCGCGGTGTTCCAGGCCTTGTTGCTGTTGGTGCAGGATCATCAGCTCAAGCACAAGCACCCGTCCGGGCTGATCAAGAACTTCCCGCCCCTGCAAACCATGGAAAGCCTGTTGTTCGGTTTCCTCTGGGCCGGCTGGACTTTGCTGTCGCTGTCGCTGATTTCCGGCTGGCTGTTCGTCGAGAACCTGTTTGCCCAGCACCTGGTGCATAAAACCCTGCTGGCCTGCCTGGCCTGGATCGTGTTCAGCGTCCTGCTGTGGGGCCGTAACCGCCTCGGCTGGCGCGGGCACAAGGCAATCCGCTGGACCCTCGCCGGTTTCTGCCTGCTGATGCTCGCGTATTTCGGCAGCAAACTGGTTCGTGAATACATCCTGCACATCTGACGGGCGGCATAAATGGACGGTTTGCCCATAGGGCCGATGCTCGCGGTATTTGTCCTGCTGATTCTCTGGTCGGGGCTGTTTACCGCCGTCGAAGCGGCGCAACAGCACCTGCTCGCGCAACGCACCGCCTCCCGCGCCAGCGACAAGCCGCTGGCGAAGCTCAGCTTCCCGCTCGACAGCCTGATCCTCTGCAATACCCTGTGCCGCGCCCTGGCCGTCATCCTGGCCACCCTGCTGGCAATCTTTCTCTGTGAAGAAAACGGCCCCTGGGCGGCTTGTCTCGGCGCCGGCGCCCTGCTGCTGGTTTTTGCCGACTATTTCCCTCGCGCCCTCGCCCAGCGTTATCCGGATGCGGTGTTGTCGTTCGGCAATACGCTGCTGGCAGTACCGCTGAAAGTCGTTTACCCGCTTGCCTGGCTCCTCAGCCGCATCAGTGGTTTGCTGATGCGCCCGTTCATCCGCAAGGCCCAGGTGGTGCAACAGAGCGAAGATGATGTGCCAACGGAGCGTCATGACGACCCGGATCATCCGGTGCGCCCGCACCCGGTTTCAGGCATCCATGCGCTGGACAACATCACGGTCAATGACATTCTGGTGCCGCGCAGCGATGTCGACGGCATCAACCTCGACGACCCGATCGAAGAGATCATCGAGCAATTGCGCAAGAACCGGCGTACTCGCCTGCCGGTCTTCCACAGCGATATCAATCAGGTCGAAGCGGTGCTCAACACCCGCCAGATCCGCCACTTGCTGGACAATGGCAGCCTGACCCGCGAAGCCTTGCTGGCGGCCAGTTACGAGCCGTATTTCGTCCCTGAAAGCACCCCGCTGCAACTTCAACTGCTGAACTTCCACAAGCAGCAGCGGCGTCTGGGTATGGTGGTGGACGAGTACGGCGAAGTCCTCGGCATCGTCACCCTGGAAGATATTCTCGAAGAAATCGTCGGCGAATTCGAAAGCGAGCACAGCCTCGACAACCCGCACATCCACCCGCAAGCCGATGGCCGCATGGTGATCGATGGCGCGGCGTCGATCCGCGAGCTGAACAAATGCCTGGGCTGGCACCTGCCCAGCGACGGCCCCCGGACCCTCAATGGCCTGGTGACCGAGGCGCTGGAAACCATCCCGGAAAGCGCGGTCTGCCTGAAGATCGGCCGCTATCGCCTGGAGATTCTCGAAACCGAGGAAAACCGGGTGAGCAAAGTCCTGATCTGGCACACCACTTCGGCTCCGGCGCTGGCCACGGCCCGCTAGACAGCCCCTTGTTCAATCGTTAGCCACCTTCCTATAATCGCGGTGCTTACCCAAGCCCCGCCGAACCGCGTGCTTACCCCGCACCCGACACAATCCGGCCGGTTCATCGGCAATATCCGCATCACACCGACGACTGTTCCTACCTGAAGCAGCGATCGCGCCTCATCCCACATCCCTGGGTGTTCGACCATAATAATTCGCTCCAACGGAGCTCATGACTGTCAGGGATCACCGCATGACGACCAGTACCGCTTACAGCGACACCACGCCTGCCCAACCGACCAACTCCGCCACCCGCGTGGCCACGGCGAGCTTCATCGGCACGGCCATCGAGTTCTACGATTTCTACGTCTACGCCACTGCTGCCGCGCTGGTGATCGGGCCGGTGTTCTTCCCGCAGACCTCCGGCACGGCGCAGATGCTCTCGGCATTCCTGACCTTCGGCATCGCCTTCCTCGCCCGACCTTTGGGTTCGGCGCTGTTCGGCCACTTCGGTGACCGGATCGGACGCAAATCGACTTTGGTCGCTTCGCTGCTGCTGATGGGTGTCTGCACCACGCTGATCGGTGTGCTGCCGGGTTACGACAGCATCGGGGCCTGGGCGCCGATCCTGCTGTGCGTGCTGCGCTTCGGCCAGGGCCTGGGATTGGGTGGCGAATGGGGCGGCGCAGCGCTGCTGGCGACCGAAAATGCCCCGAAAGGCAAACGGGCGTGGTTCGGCATGTTCCCGCAGCTCGGCCCTTCGATTGGCTTTCTGGCTGCCAACGGCTTGTTCCTGACGCTGGCAATGACGCTCAATGATGAACAATTCCGCAGCTGGGGCTGGCGGATTCCGTTTCTGCTCAGTGCGGCGCTGGTAATGGTCGGCTTGTACGTGCGCCTCAAGCTCCACGAAACCCCGGTGTTCGCCAATGCCATCGCCCGTCAGGAGCGAGTGAAAGTGCCGCTGGTCGAGCTGTTCAGTCAGTACTGGGCACCGACGTTGCTGGGCGCCGCCGCCATGGTGGTGTGCTATGCGCTGTTTTACATCTCGACCGTGTTCTCCCTGAGCTACGGCGTATCCACATTGGGGTATAGCCGCGAGACATTCCTCGGACTGCTGTGCTTCGCAGTACTGTTCATGGCAGCCGCGACACCGTTGTCAGCCTGGGCCAGTGACCGTTACGGGCGCAAGCCGGTGCTAATCGTCGGCGGTGTGCTGGCGATTCTCTCCGGGTTTCTGATGGAGCCGCTGCTGACTCAGGGATCGACCTGGGGCGTGGCGCTGTTCCTGTGCATCGAACTGTTTCTGATGGGCGTGACATTCGCCCCGATGGGCGCGCTGCTGCCGGAACTGTTTCCGACACACGTTCGGTATACCGGTGCATCGGCGGCCTACAACCTCGGTGGCATTGTCGGAGCCTCGGCGGCGCCGTTCTTTGCGCAGAAACTGGTGGCGATGGGTGGTTTGAGTTACGTCGGCGGGTATGTGTCTGCGGCTGCGGTGCTCAGCTTGATCGCTGTGCTGTGCCTGAAGGAAACGCGTAATAACGATTTGAATCAGGTTGCCTGATCTTAGATCAAAAGCTTCGCGAGCAAGCTCGCTCCCACAGTGTCCGTGGCCACACACATAATTTGTGAACACCGCCGAACCTGTGGGAGCGAGCTTGCTCGCGATGGACGCGACTCGGTTTACAGCTCTACTACAACAGCCTGGGAAGCACGGGTCGCCTTGGCACGAGCGGCTTCAATCGATTCGTCACGGGCCAGTGCAACACCCATGCGGCGCTGACCGTTCACTTCAGGCTTGCCGAACAGACGCAGCGCGGTATCCGGCTCGCTCAGTGCAGCGCCGAGGTTGGCGAATGCGGTCTGGGTCGACTGGCCTTCCACCAGAATCACCGCCGAAGCGGATGGGCCGAACTGACGGATCAGCGGCACCGGCAGACCGAGGATTGCCCGGGCGTGCAGGGCGAACTGCGACAGGTCCTGGGAAATCAGGGTCACCAGACCGGTGTCGTGCGGGCGCGGCGACACTTCGCTGAACCACACCTGATCGCCTTTGATGAACAGCTCGACGCCGAACAGGCCACGGCCGCCCAACGCTTCGGTCACGGCTTTGGCAACACGCTCGGATTCAGCCAGCGCCACCGGGCTCATGGCCTGTGGCTGCCACGATTCCTGATAGTCGCCCTTCTCCTGACGATGGCCGACCGGGGCACAGAAGGTGGTGCCACCCACGTGACGCACGGTCAGCAAAGTGATTTCGTAGTCGAAATCGATAAAGCCTTCGATGATCACGCGACCTTTGCCGGCGCGACCGCCCTCTTGAGCGTAATCCCAGGCTTTCTGCACGTCATCAACGCTGCGCAGCAGGCTCTGGCCCTTGCCCGACGAACTCATCACCGGTTTCACGACGCACGGGAAACCCAGGTCCTCAACGGCTTTACTGTAGTCCTCGAAGGTGTCGGCGAAGTGGTATGGCGAAGTCGGCAGGTCCAGCTCTTCGGCGGCCAGGCGACGAATACCTTCGCGGTTCATGGTCAGTTGCGCGGCGCGAGCGGTCGGGATCACGGTGAAGCCTTCGGCTTCCAGTTCGACCAGGGTAGCGGTGGCGATGGCTTCGATTTCCGGCACGATGAAATGCGGCTTCTCGGCTTCGATCACTGCACGCAGGGCAGCGCCGTCGAGCATGTTGATCACGTGGCTGCGATGGGCAACCTGCATGGCCGGCGCATTGGCATAACGGTCAACGGCGATCACTTCAACGCCCAGGCGTTGCAGCTCGATCACCACTTCTTTGCCCAACTCACCACAGCCACACAGCAATACGCGGGTCGCGGTCGGCGACAATGGAGTTCCGATACGGGTCATCTCAGGTCCTCAAAGAAGCGGATCATCGAGGAAAGCAACGCCAGACGCGCTTTCCATGGGGAGAAAGCGCGGCATTTTACATGAACCTGAGGGTTTGGCTTCAGCCGGCGACAGCCTGTTTGCGTTCGCGCCAGGCCATGATCAGCCAGACCGCAGTCACACCGGCGAACTTCGAGGCCAGCGCGGTGATGAGCACCGGCGGCGTCAGCAGGTCGATCATGCCGAAGAAGATGAAGGTATCGAGGGGAATGCTCAGCGCCGAGCTGATCCACAAGCGGTCGCGCAACGGGCGCTTGGTGATGGTGAACACCAGCCAGTCGATGCACTCGGAGACCGCGAATGCCGTGGCGCTGGCCAGTGCAATCGACGGATCGGACGTGACATAGGACAGCACCAGCGCCGCCAGCATCGCCACAATCGCGCCGTGGCCGAAGCGGATCTGCACCATGTCGCGCAGCACAAACACCAGCCCACCCCAGGCCGACCAGATGATGTCCAGGTGCGGCGCGGTGGAGAAGGCGAAGTTGATCAGCACGACGCTGCTGATGTAAGCGATGAGGAAAATCATGGGCATGACCTGTCAATTTGGCGCACAGGTTACTTCAGCCTTCCGATGACGCCAATCAAATCGGTTATTGCCCTGGCGTTTTGCCGATCATCCAGACCAGGCCACTGGCCTTCGCCCGCTCATGACAGAGCCCGAGGACAACCCGGCGTTCATCATTCGTCATCCGGCTCCAGCGAGTAATTTCCTCGACCGTGCGCTGGCAACCGGTGCAAATGTCGTCTTCGTCCAGCGCGCAAATGCTCACGCACGGCGAGGCGACGGGTCTTTCCGGGGTTGTCATTCTTCCTGCTCGACCAGATCGCGCGCATAGCGCTGAGAGTTATGCACATAGTGCGCAGCACTGGCTTCGAGCATCTTCTTCTGCGGCTCGGTCAGCTCACGCACCACCTTGCCCGGCGAACCCATCACCAGCGAACCGTCAGGAATTTCCTTACCTTCGCCGATCAGCGAATTGGCGCCGATGATGCAGTTCTTGCCGATCTTCGCGCCGTTGAGGATGACCGCATTGATGCCGATCAGGCTGTAGTCGCCGACCGTGCAGCCGTGGAGCATGGCGTTGTGGCCGATTGTCACGCCGGTGCCGATGGTCAGCGGATAGCCCATGTCGGTGTGCATCACGGTGCCGTCCTGGACGTTGCTGTTCTTGCCGATCAGGATCAGTTCGTTGTCGCCGCGCAACACGGCGTTGAACCAGACGTTGGCGCCCTCTTCCAGTTTGACTTTACCCACCAGCACGGCGTTGGGGGCGACCCAGCTCTGCGGATGGGTTTCGACACGGGCGTCGCCCAGGCGGTATTTCATCTTGTTTTCCTCAGGGCTCACGATGGCTGGCCATTCGAGCGATGGCTTCAGGTATTGATAAAGCTTTTGGGCGGCTGATGCAGGCTGATTTTGGCGTCATAGAGCAGGTTGATCAACTCGACAATCATGATTGCCGTCAGCCCCCAGATCTTGTATTCGCCGTAACGGTAGCTCGGCACGTACCAACTGCGACCCTGATAGTCGATGCGGTGGGTGTGTTCGCGCGGATCCTTGCGGAAGAACTCCAGCGGCACACTGAACACCGCAGCGATCTCGGCATCATTGGCCTGGTACTCGACAAAATCGGGAATCACCCCGACATACGGCGTGACCTTGATGCCATGCAGGGAAATCAGCGGACTGAGCGGACCGATCACTTCGACCAGTCCCGGCGGCAGGCCGATTTCTTCTTCGGCTTCACGCAGGGCGGTGAAAATCAGGTCCGGGTCTTCGGGATCGCGTCGTCCACCGGGGAAGGCGACTTCGCCGCCGTGGGTCGAGAGCCCGCTGGCGCGCAGGGTGAGGACAAGTTCGGGTTCGTCACTGCGAGTAATCGGCACCAGGACAGCGGCCTCGGGGAAACGCGTGTCGGTCTCCAGCGTGCGCGGCGTGTGATTGCTTACCCGGTGCAGTAGCTCGTCCAGCATAAGTGTTCTCGATCGGTGCCTTACCCTGCATCATGCACCAATCATTGCGACCGCCCAAGCCCCGAACAGGCGTCATGTCGCGAAACGACAACTTGCCGACTGACACCGCTGCACGCCAAGATAGGCGCAGCATTCAGGAACCCCAGCATGAAATTTTGCAGCCAGTGCGGCAACCCGGTGACCCAGCGCATTCCCGAAGGCGACTCGCGGCTGCGATTCGTCTGCGACAGCTGTCAGACGATTCACTACCAGAACCCCAATATCGTGGCCGGTTGCGTGCCGACCTGGGGCACCAAAGTCCTGCTGTGTCGCCGCGCCATCGAGCCACGCCTCGGTTACTGGACGCTGCCCGCCGGTTTCATGGAAAACGGCGAGACCATCGAGCAGGCCGCCATCCGCGAAACCGCCGAGGAAGCCTGCGCCCGGGTGCGCAACCTGAGCATCTACACCCTGATCGACGTGCCGCACATCAGTCAGGTGCATGTGTTTTTCCGCGCCGAGCTGGCGGATCTGGACTTCGCCGCCGGCCCTGAAAGCCTGGAAGTGCAACTGTTCGACGAAGCCGACATTCCCTGGGACGAGCTGGCTTTCCGCACGGTGGGCCGTACTTTGGAATGCTTCTTTGCAGACCGGCGCGTCGAGGTCTATCCGGTTCGCTCCGAATCGATCCCGCCGCTCGCTCAACCGGCCATCACTTGATTTCGACAGCAGCCGGCCGATAACCGGCTAACGCAGCCCGCGACAGCGCCTGCACACTATCTATAAATAAAGTATCTGCTTCATTTCTGGGGAATCGTTTCAATGCGCTGGTTGCTTGCCCTGTTCTGCCTGTCGTTCGTCACCGTCTCCCAAGCGTCATTCGTGACCACCGTGACGCCTTCGAACACCCCGCTCATCGAAAAAGTACTGGTGCTCAAATCGGCCCATCAGCTGCAGTTGATCGCCGACGGCAAGCCACTCAAGAGCTATCGCATTTCCTTGGGCAAGGGCGCGAAAAAAGGCCCGAAGCTGATTGAGGGCGACAAGCGCACACCGGAAGGTTTCTATTGGATCGACTGGCGCAAGACCAGCGACAAATTCAACCTGTCGATGCACATCTCCTACCCGAACATCAGCGATTCCGCCCGCGCCCGCCGCGAAGGCGTCGAGCCTGGCGGCATGATCATGATCCACGGCACGCCGGACTCCGAAGACAACCCGGAACAACTGTTCCACACCCTGGACTGGACCGATGGCTGCATCGCCATGCGCAACGTCGACATGCGTGAAGTCTGGAACCTGGTGCCGGATGGCACGATGATCGAAATCCGCCCCTGACTCTGTCATCCAGGGAGCACGCTCCCGAGGGGCCGAAAAGCGGCCCTTTCCCCCGACCATTGGTCGCTCGCAAAAATTAAATCAAAAAGATCGCAGCCTGCGGCAACGTCTGAACGGTGATACCACTTTCACCCGCCAGAACTGCCGCAGACTGCGATCTTTTGCTTTCCAGAGCCCACCGCTAATACCACTTGAAACCACCCTCTCTCAAACACCCGATTCCAAAGGACTACAGGCCTTTCCGCTGCGTTGACATGGTATGCAAGTGGTATTAGTTTTCGCCGAAACAGCGAGCGACAACAAACCAATATCAGCTCCGGAAGTGCCTTGCATGAACGATCTCCACGCCCTGCGCCCTGACGACTCCCAGCCGACGCCGCTGTACCTGCAACTGGCGCGCAACCTGGAAGCGGCGATCCATGCCGGCCAGTGGAAAGCCGAACAGGCGATGCCCTCGGAGCGCAATCTCAGCGAAATGCTGGGGATTTCCCGGGTCACCGCCCGCAAGGCGCTGGAAGTCCTGCTCGATCAAGGCTTGATCCGCCGCCTGCAAGGTTCAGGCACCTTCATCACCCCACGCCTTGAACAACCGCTGTCGCGCCTGTCGGGGTTCAGCGAAATGCTGCGCCTCAAGGGCTTCGTACCCAGCTCGCAATGGCTGGAGCGGGAAATCACCCTGCCCACCCACGAAGAACTGATCCGCCTCGGCCTGTCGCCGAACGACAAGGTCGCGCGCATGAAACGCCTGCGCAAAGCCGACGACACCGTGATGGCCATCGAGATGAGCACCCTGCCCGCCTCGATCATGCCCAAGCCACAGGTGGTGGGCGATTCCCTCTACGAACACCTCGACAGCATCGGCAAACCGATCGTGCGCGCCTTGCAGCACATCCAGGCAATCAACGCCTCGGACGAGTTCGCCGCGCTGGTCGGCATCGCCCCCGGCACCGCGATGCTGCTGATGACCCGGGTCGGCTACCTAGAAGACAACACGCCGATCGAAGTCACCGACACCTATTGCCGCAACGACTACTACGACTTTGTTGCAGAGCTTCGCCGCTGATCAGCAGCCAGGCCAAACGAGAGAAGCGAAATGTCTGAAGACAACATCCTCACCGCTGACGGCTGGATTCGCGGCCGGCTGATTTACGAACACGGCAGAGTCGTGTCGATCGAAGGCGTGCCTTGCGATCCGGCGACCAATGACTTGCCGTATCTGCTGCCGGGTTTCATCGACCTGCACGTCCACGGCGGTGGCGGCAAGGACATCATGGAAGGCGCCAGCGCGTTCGAGACCATCACCAAGACCCACGTGCGCTTCGGCACCACCTCGCTGCTGGCCACCACCATGACCGCGCCGAGTGCCGAGATTGCCAGCGTGCTCAAGGAGGTCGGCGAGTTCTGCGAACAGCGTCCAAAAGGCGCCGCCCGGGTGCTCGGCGTTCACCTCGAAGGCCCGTACATCAACCCGGGCAAACTCGGCGCCCAACCGAACTTCGCCCACACCGCGTTGATGGCCGAAGTTGAAGAGTATCTGGCACTGGCGCCGATCCGGGTGATCACCATCGCCCCGGAAATCGCCGGCCATGACGGTTTGATTCGTGAGTTGAGCAGCCGTGGCATCCGCATGCAGATCGGTCACACCCTCGGCAGTTACGAGGAAGGGGTCGCCGCCCTCGAAGCCGGCGCCACCAGTTTCACCCACCTGTACAACGCCATGAGCCCGCTGCATCACCGCGAGCCGGGCATCGTCGGCGCGGCGCTGGCCCATGCCAAATTCGCCGAGCTGATTCCGGACTTGCTGCACGTGCACCCCGGCGCGATCCGCGTCGCCCTGCGCTCGATTCCATGCCTGTACTGCGTCACCGATTCCACCGCCGCCGCCGGTATGCCCGATGGCGAGTACAAGCTCGGCAGCCACACCGTCACCAAATGCCTGGGCGGCGTGCGCCTGCCCGACGGCACCCTGGCGGGCAGCACCCTGACCATGGATCAGGCCCTGCGCAATCTGGTGAAGATCGGTCTGCCGATCGCCGAGGCCTCGCAACGTCTTTCGCAATTCCCCGCCGACTACCTCGGCATCACCGAACGCGGGCGCCTGCAACCCGGCGTCTGGGCCGACTGCGTGCGGCTGGATCGCTCACTCACACTGACCGCCGTCATGGTCGAAGGAGAAGACATTGACTTCAAAAATGCTTGAGGAGGCGCTGTCCTCGTTCGAGGCCGTGCAAGCCCAACTGCAACAGCTCGACCCGCAAATGATCGAGATCGCCGGGCGCCTGCGCCGTCAGCCGCCGCAAGTGGCGATGACCGTTGCCCGTGGCAGCTCCGACCATGCGGCGAGCTACTTCGCCTACCTGACCATGCAGCAACTTGGCGTACCGGTGGCGTCGTTGCCGATGTCGGTGGTGACCATGCAACAGGCGCCGTTGAAGGTCAGCGGTCAGGTCGCGTTCGCCTTCTCGCAGTCAGGCCAGAGCCCGGATCTGGTCAACAGCCTGCGCCTGCTGCGCAAACGCGGCGCCCTCAGCGTGTCGATGGTCAACGCCGCCGATTCGCCGCTGGAAGCTGCCTGTGAATTCAGCCTGCCGTTGCTGGCCGGCACCGAAAGCAGTGTCGCCGCGACCAAGAGTTTCATCGCCACCCTCAGCGCCAGCGCTCGTCTGATCGCCCACTGGAAAGAAGACAGCGAATTGCTGGAGGCGCACAACGCCCTGCCCGAGGGCCTGCGCGAAGCCGCGCAACAGGACTGGAGCCTGGCCATCGACGCCCTGCGCGATTGCGAGCGGTTGATGGTGATCGGCCGTGGCGCCGGTTTCGCCATTGCCCAGGAAGCCGCACTGAAATTCAAGGAGACCTCGGCGATCCAGGCCGAAGCCTTCAGCAGCGCCGAAGTCCGTCACGGCCCGATGGCCTTGATCGACGAACATTACCCGTTGCTGGTGTTCGCCCCGCGCGGTGCCGAACAGGCCGGTCTGCTGAGCCTGGCGGCCGAGATGCGCCAGCGCGGCGCCCGCGTGCTGCTGGCCGCCCCGGATGACGTGAGCGAACGTGACCTGACCTTGAGCCGCGCGGAGCATCCGGCGCTCGACCCGATCCTGGCGATCCAGAGTTTCTACGTGATGGCGGCCGGTCTGGCCGTGGCCCGTGGCATGGACCCGGATCAGCCGCGACACCTGAGCAAAGTCACCCGTACGCACTGAGTCCGAACCGAACGTTTTCCTGATGAGACCGAGCCATGCACAACAACAATAAAGAGCTGACTTTAAGCGCCCCGCTCAGCGGCCCGGTGCTCACGCTCGCCAAAGTTCCGGACGCGGTGTTCGCCAGCGGCGCGATGGGCGACGGCATTGCCATCGATCCGCTGAACGACACCCTGTATTCGCCCTGCGCCGGCGTGGTGATCCACGTCGCCCGCACCGGCCATGCACTGACCGTGCGCGCCGACAACGGCGCCGAGCTGTTGCTGCACCTTGGTCTGGACACGGTGGAGTTGCAGGGCGAAGGCTTCTCGATGCTGGTCAAGGAAGGCGCGCGGGTCAGCAATGGCCAGCCGCTGCTGCGCTATGACCTGGACAAGGTCGGCCGCCAGTGCAAAAGCCTGGTCAGCCTGCTGATCCTGACCAACAGCCAGGATTTCCAGGCGCGCCCCATCACCCTGAAAACGGTGAAGGTGGGCGAGCCGCTGCTGCACATCGTCGCTCGTCACAGCGCAGCGGCGAACACAGAAGAACTCGGCGGCCCGGAAGTTCACGGTCACGTGCAGGTCGCCCATCGCGGCGGTCTGCATGCGCGCCCGGCGGCGTTGATCCGTCAGACCGCGCAAGGTTTCAAAAGCCAGTCGCAGCTGCATTTCGCCGGCAAGTCGGCACCGTGCAACAGCCTCATCGGTTTGATGGGCCTGGCGATTGGCGAGCAGGACGAAGTGCGGGTCACTTGCCAGGGCCCGGACGCACAGGCGGCGTTGCAAGCCTTGCTCACCGCACTGGCCACCGCCCTGGCCGAAGATCATCACGCCGCCGCACCGGTTGCCGCTACCCCACGCAATCGCCCGGCCGAGGCTGGCGTGTTGCGCGGTGTGTGCGCCGCACCGGGTCTGGTCGGCGGGCCGCTGTTTCGCCTGAACGCGATCAGCCTGCCGGCCGACACCGGCAATCATCAGCCCGAGCAACAACTACAGATTCTCGACACGGCGCTGAACCAGGTTCGCAGCGAAATCGACGGCACCCTCGCCCAGGCGAAAAAACAGCGCAATGCCGACGAAGAAGCGATCTTCGCCGCGCACCTGGCCTTGCTGGAAGACCCGGCCCTGCTCGACGCCGCCCAGCAATCGATCGAAACCGGCACGGCGGCGACTCACGCCTGGAGCCAGTCCATCGATGCGCAATGCGAAGTGCTGCAAAACACCGGCAGCGCGCTGCTGGCCGAGCGCGCCAACGATCTGCGCGACCTCAAGCAACGGGTGCTGCGCGCCCTGCTCGGCGAAGCCTGGCATTACGAAGTGCCGGCTGGCGCCATCGTCGCCGCCCACGAACTGACGCCGTCGGACCTGCTGCAACTCAGCGCGCAAGGCGTCGCCGGCTTGTGCATGGCCGAAGGTGGCGCGACTTCCCACGTGGCGATTCTGGCCCGGGGCAAAGGCCTGCCGTGCATGGTCGCACTGGGTTCTGCACTGCTCGATCAAGCACAAGGCCAACCGGTGGTCCTCGACGCCGACGGCGGTCGCCTCGAACTGACGCCAAATGCCGAGCGTCTGACCGAAGTCCGCCAGGCACAGATCGACCGCCAACAACGGCGCGATGCCCAGCAAGCCCAGGCCTATCTGCCGGCGGAAACCCGCAACAGCGTGGCCATCGAAGTGGTCGCCAACGTCGCTTCCAGCCACGAAGCGGCGGATGCATTTGCCAACGGCGCCGACGGCGTCGGCCTGTTGCGCACCGAGTTTCTGTTCGTCGATCGCCACACTGCGCCGGACGTCGAAGAACAACGCGCCGCCTATCAATCTGTGATCGATGCCATGGGCGACAAGTCAGTGATCATCCGTACCATCGACGTCGGCGGCGACAAGCAACTCGACTACCTGCCACTGCCGGTCGAGGCCAACCCGGTGCTCGGCCTGCGCGGTATTCGCCTGGCCCAGGCCCGCCCGGAAATCCTCGATCAGCAACTGCGTGCGCTGCTGCAAGTCAGCCCGTTGCAGCGCTGCCGGATCCTGCTGCCGATGGTCACCGAAGTCGACGAACTGATGCACATCCGCCAGCGGGTCGATGCGCTGTGCCTGGAACTGGGCATCAATCAACGTCCGGAAATCGGCGTGATGATCGAAGTCCCGGCCGCCGCGTTGCAGGCCGAACAATTGGCTGAACACGCGGACTTCCTGTCCATCGGCACCAACGACCTGTCGCAATACACCCTGGCCATGGACCGCGACCACGCAGGCCTCGCCGCGCGGGTAGATGCCTTGCACCCGGCGCTGCTGCGCCTGATCGCCATGACCTGCGAAGGCGCGGCGGTGCATAAACGCTGGGTCGGCGTGTGCGGCGCCCTGGCTTCCGATCCGCTGGCGACGCCGGTGTTGATCGGCCTGGGCGTGACCGAACTGTCGGTGAGCCCGGTACAGATCGGCGAAATCAAGGACCGCGTGCGCCAGCTGCACGAAGCCGAATGCCAACGCCTCGCCCGGGACTTGCTCAAGCTGAGCAGCGCCGCCGCGGTGCGTCATGCCTGTCATCAACATTGGCCTCTGCGCTAACAAAAACAACAAGGACAAACGCCATGTACCAACTCTTCATCGAAGGCCTGCAACGCCTCGGCCGCGCGCTGATGCTGCCGATCGCGATCCTGCCGATCGCCGGCCTGTTGCTGCGCCTGGGCGACACCGACCTGCTGAACATCGCGATCATCCACGACGCCGGCCAGGTGATCTTCGCCAACCTGGCGATGATCTTCGCCATCGGCATCGCGGTCGGCTTCGCCCGGGACAACAACGGCACCGCCGGCCTCGCCGGGGTGATCGGTTACCTGGTGATGATCTCCACCCTCAAGGTGCTCGACGCCAGCATCAACATGGGCATGCTCGCCGGGATCGTCAGCGGCCTGATGGCCGGCGCGCTGTACAACCGCTTCAAGGACATCAAGCTGCCGGAGTACCTGGCGTTCTTCGGCGGCCGGCGTTTCGTGCCCATCGTCACCGGTTTCAGCGCAGTCGGCCTGGGCGTGCTGTTCGGCTACATCTGGCCGCCGATCCAGCACGGCATCAACAGCTTCGGCACCCTGCTGATGGAAAGCGGCAGCTTCGGCGCGTTCGTCTTCGGCGTGTTCAACCGCCTGCTGATCGTCACCGGGCTGCACCACATCCTCAACAACATGGCGTGGTTCGTGTTCGGCAACTTCACCGACCCGACCACCGGCGCGCTAGTCACGGGTGACCTGTCCCGCTACTTCGCCGGCGACCCGAAAGGCGGCCAGTTCATGACCGGCATGTTCCCGGTCATGATCTTCGGCCTCCCCGCCGCCTGCCTGGCGATGTACCGCAACGCCCTGCCGGAGCGCCGCAAAGTCATGGGCGGGATCTTCCTGTCGATGGCCCTGACCGCGTTCCTCACCGGCGTCACCGAACCCATCGAATTCGCCTTCATGTTCCTCGCACCGCTGCTGTTTTTGCTGCACGCGCTGCTGACCGGGTTGTCGATGGCGATCACCAACGCGCTGAACATTCATCTGGGCTTCACCTTCTCCGGCGGCTTCATCGACATGGTGCTGGGCTGGGGACGCTCGACCAACGGCTGGCTGGTGGTGCCGGTGGGCCTGGCGTATGCGGTCATCTACTACGCGGTGTTCGATTTCTGCATCCGCCGCTTCAACCTGAAAACCCCGGGCCGCGAAGACGTCGCCACCGCCGACAAAGCGGTCCTGACCGAAAACGAACGCGCCAGCGCTTACATCAAGGCACTCGGCGGTGCGGAAAATCTGGTCACCGTCGGCGCATGCACCACGCGTCTGCGACTGGAAATGGTCGATCGCAACAAAGCCTCGGACGCCGATCTGAAAGCACTGGGCGCAATGGCCGTGGTACGTCCCGGCAAGGGCGGCAGTCTGCAGGTGGTCGTCGGACCGATGGCCGACAGCATTGCCGACGAAATCCGCCTGGCGATGCCCGCATTGGGCCGAGCCGTGGTGGCTGCCCCTGTCGCTGTTGTCGAAACCAGCGAACCCGTCGCAGTCTCCACACCCCAGGCCCAGCAATGGCTGACCGCTCTGGGCGGCAGCGACAACGTGCTGCAACTCGACTGCATCGCCATGAGCCGGATCCGCCTGCAACTGGCCGATGGCAAGGCGCTTTCGGAAAGCCGCTTGAAAGAGCTTGGATGTCTGGGTGTGAGCGCGCTGGAAGATGGCGTGTGGCACTTGCTGGTGGGGGATCGGGCGCAGAGTTTGAGTGTGGCGCTGGAGGGGTTGGTCAATCGGAGTGAGGTGAGTGCCAAGGTCTGATGGTTGCCATCAAGTTTTGACTTGAAGCGATTACAAACAAGAAACCCGGCCTAGGCCGGGTTTCCTGTTCCATTTGAAGCAACCACCGCAGGACCGGAGCTTCCGGGGGGGCAAGCTGAAACCAATTGGGAAGATTCAGTAAATCCCGCACATCTTTAAACAATCGAAAATGGAACGCGGAGCGTCCCGGGCTGCATTCCCACGCGGAGCGTGGGAACGATCAAGCAGTACGCAGTTGCCTTCTGCCTTCTGCCTTCTGCTTTCTGCTTTCTGCTTTCTGCTTTCTGCTTTCTGCTTTCTGCTTCCCACCACTCAACACGATGAGCGTTAGCTCGAGTAAAGCTTTTGACGTGCCGGCCCCATCGGAAGGCTGAGTGGAGGGATTTATCCGGGGGGGGAGCGCAGCGACCGTGCGGCGAAGCCGCATGCATCGAGAGGAGGTGCAGCGAAGCAAACCGTAGGCGATGCCCCCGGATGAATCCCGGAACGAAGGAACACCGAGCCACAGCGAGGCGCCGAACGCAGGGGCCCAGACCTTTGGTTACTTTGGGGCGTTTGCCAAAGTGACCCGCCGTAAGGGCGGAACCATAAGCCGCCGCTCCCAAAGAAACGGATATTCACCCAACCCAAACCCCAAACAACAAAAAACCCGCTGAAATCACTCTCAGCGGGTTTTCCATTTCAGCAGCCAAGGAAAATCAAAAATCCTCCAGCCGCCACACTTCATAAGCCGGCGTCTCGTAGGGATGGCTCAACTTAAGAGCCGCCACTACCGAGCGAATCAACTCATCGCCAACAACAAGCTCAACCTTCCACTCTTCGACCCGCTCAACCCGCCCCGCCTCACCCATGAACGGCTGACTCCCATCCAAAGGCCGAAACTGACCAGATCCAAGCACCTGCCACGCACAGTGGTCATAATCACCGATCCGCCCACCACCGGCAGCGAACACAGCCTCCTTGACCAACTCGACATGACTGTCGGGAACAAAAAAAGCGAGCTTGTACACAGCGCTTAGTTCACCCACACACGAGCATTACGGAACATACGCATCCAAGGCGCGTCTTCGTTCCAGTCTTCCGAACGCCACGAGTTCTGCACGGCACGGAACACACGCTCCGGGTGCGGCATCATGATCGTCACGCGACCGTCGCGGCTGGTGAGACCGGTGATCCCGCGCGGCGAACCGTTCGGGTTGGCCGGGTAGGCTTCGGTGACCTTGCCGTGGTTGTCGACGAAACGCATCGCCACGCAACCCGACAGATCGGCTTCCAGCAGTGCCTCTTCGCTTTCGAATTCGGCATGACCTTCACCGTGAGCGATGGCGATCGGCATGCGCGAACCGGCCATGCCCTGCAGGAAGATCGAGTTCGATTCCTGAACCTGAACCATCGCCACGCGCGCTTCGAACTGCTCGGAGCGGTTGCGCACGAAGTGCGGCCAGAACTCGCTGCCCGGAATCAGCTCGTGCAGGTTGGACATCATCTGGCAACCGTTGCACACGCCGAGGGTGAAGCTGTCGTTACGCTCGAAGAAGCCCTGGAACGCATCGCGGGCACGGCTGTTGAACAGTGCGGACTTGGCCCAGCCTTCACCGGCGCCGAGAACGTCGCCGTAGGAGAAACCACCGCAGGCCACCAGACCTTTGAACTCGTTCAGGTCGACACGGCCGGCCAGAATGTCGCTCATGTGCACGTCGATCGCGTTGAAACCGGCGCGGTCGAACGCCGCCGCCATTTCCACCTGACCGTTGACGCCCTGCTCACGCAGCACGGCAACCTGTGGGCGGATGCCTTTCTTGATGTAAGGCGCGGCGATGTCCTGGTTGACGTCGTAGCTCAGCTTGACGCTCAGACCCGGGTTGTCTTCTTCCAGCAGCGCATCGAACTCTTGCTCGGCACAGTCGGCGTTGTCGCGCAGACGCTGGATCTGGTAGCTGGTCTCGGCCCACTGACGTTGCAGCAGACGACGCTGGCCTTCGAACACGGTGTCACCGTTGAAGGTGATGTTGATCTGGCCATTGTTGATCGGCTGACCGATCACCGACACGCAGTCGCCCAGACCGGCCGCGCTGAATTGCGCGAGGATGTCCGGGGTGGCGTCCTGGCGAACCTGGATCACGGCACCCAGTTCTTCGTTGAACAGGATGGCGGCGATTTCAGCGGAGCTTTCGGCAACGCTGTCCAGGTTCAGGCTCAGACCGCAGTGACCGGCGAAGGCCATTTCCACCACGGAGGTCAGCAGACCACCGTCGGAACGGTCGTGGTAAGCCAGCAGGTGACCGTCGGCGTTGAGGCCCTGGATCACTGCGAAGAAGGCTTTCAGGTCTTCGGCGTCGTCGACGTCCGGAGCCTGCTTGCCGAGCTTGCCGTGAACCTGCGCCAGGATCGAGGCGCCCATGCGGTTCTGGCCGCGACCGAGGTCGATCAGGATCAGGTCGGTGGTGCCCTTGTCCATGCGCAGTTCCGGGGTCAGGGTCTGACGGATGTCAGCCACTGGCGCGAAACCGGTCACGATCAGGGACATTGGCGAGGTGACAGTCTTGTCTTCGCCGTTGTCGTTCCAGCGGGTGGCCATGGACATCGAGTCCTTGCCGACCGGGATGGTGATGCCCAGCTCAGGGCACAGTTCCATGCCGACCGCTTTCACGGTGTCGTAGAGACGCGCGTCTTCGCCCGGGTGGCCGGCAGCGGACATCCAGTTCGCCGACAGTTTGATGTCGGAGAGCTTGTTGATGCGCGAAGCGGCAATGTTGGTCAGGGTTTCGCCGATGGCCATGCGGCCCGACGCCGGAGCGTCCAGCAGCG